>DASZCK010000052.1:0-1596 GCA_035943195.1 Steroidobacteraceae bacterium | reverse complement strand
GGTCTGCGCGGCGCTGCTCGCCGCGGCCGGCTGCGGCGGTAGGGCCGAAGTGTTCACACCAGGCTGTAGATCCTCCTGCTGCTGCCCCTGGCCGAAGGCCGGCGCGGCGCAGGCCAGGGCCACCACCATTACATACAGTGTTCGCATGATCAGCCTCCAGCCTTGTCCGGCGCGGATGACGCGGCCGGTGCCGCATTCTTGCCGGCGCGTTGTTTGAGATCGGCGAGCCATCCGGTGAGACTCTTGTCGTCCCCGCCCAGATCCTTGTAGCGCTGCATGGCGGTCAAGGCCGCGGCGGTGTCACCCAGATACAGGTCCAGGACAATCGCCAGATTGCGATAGGCCGGGGCAAAGTCGGGACGTACGCTGATGGCCTGGTTATAGGCGTCCACGGCCTCGTGGAACTTGCCTTCCTGACGCAGCGTCACACCCAGTTCACTCCAGCCCTCGGCGTCACTGGCGTCGCGCTGCACCGCTTCGTGCAGCGAGCGGTCCGATTTTTCAAGTTCGCCGTGCTTGCGATACAGGATGCCGAGGTTCACCAGGGCGCCCGGGAAGGCCGGGTAGCCGAGGGCGATCTGCTGGAATTCCAGCTCGGCATCCACATCCTTGCCGGCCTTCACCAGCGCCACGGCGCGCGCGAAGTCCGCCACGGCGCGTGCCGGCGGCGGCGGTGCCGCGGGCGCGGCCGCCACCGGCGCCGAGGACGGTGCAGTGCCCGCAGGCACGGTGGTCGCTGCCGATGCCGGCGCAGGCGCCGCCTCGCGCGCGACATGGGAGGTGCTGCAGGCGACCTCGAGCAGGCCCGCTGCGAGCAACACACTCCATTTACTGAAGCTGCGTGACCACATCCTGGCTCAACTCCGTCTTGCCATACCGCCCGGGTTTAAGTTCTGCGAGTGCCGCGAAGCTCTTCTGCACCGATTCGTCGTAAATGCCATCGTGAGCGCGCGCCGTGTTGATCTCATGAATCTGGATGGCCTGTTCCTCGAACGGGAACGACTGGTCTTCGAGCAATGATTCGTACTGCTCCAGTTCGTCCTTCTTAAGGTTCTTCGGTCGCTCCGACTCGAGCACGTCCTTGCCGAGTTTGCGGTACATCTCCGCCGTCTCGTAGGTGGCGGCGGTCGTCACATTGGCCACGTTGTAATCGGTCGCGGCCTTGTAGGCGGCCAGCGCAGCCTCCATGGACTTGCGCTTGGCGACGAGACTCTTCTTCAGCGGTATCACCAGGCGGATGCTGCGGAAGGCATCCCGCAGCGGCTCTGCCAGTTTCAGCTGTGCATTGGCCGCGAGGTAGCGCGTGCGGTCGGTGCGTGCCGTTCCGGCCTGCGCGTCGGCGTGCACGATTTCGCGCAACCACTGCTGTTCACGGGACACGTCACCAGCCTTGGCCGCCATTTGCGCCAGCTGTTCGCGCACCTCGATAGCCGCGGGTATCGGGGTCGGGTATTCGGCCACCGCGCGTTCCAGCATCGCGACCGTCTTCACCGGGTTGCCGGCCTTGCCGTACAGCTCAGCGGCGCGCGTCAGGGCCTCGTGGCGCACCGTGGTCTCTTCAGTCGAATTGCTGGAGATGTGTTCGAACTCGAGCGC
>DASZCK010000051.1:0-10739 GCA_035943195.1 Steroidobacteraceae bacterium | reverse complement strand
GGGTGTTCCTGGTGACGGGAAACTGCTGTGACCGGACCTATCTCGCGACCGAACACCCGGGCCTGCGTGTTTTGGATGCCTCCGCGCCCGCGGCACAGCCGCTGCTGGCGCTGTTCGCGCCGCAGGGGCGCGCCCTGGGGCTGTACATCGTGGATCCTTTGGGAAACCTCATGATGCGCTACGATGTCAGGCTGCCCCCCGAGGGCCTGCTCGAGGATCTGAAGCGACTGCTGCGGCTGTCTCAGATTGGCTGACGTCATGCGCCCCGATTCCCCCATGCTCCTGACCCTGATGCGCCGCATTGCCCTGGTCGCTGTGCTGCTGGCACTTGGCGTCGTGGTGCTCGGCGCCTATGTGCGCCTGACGACCGCGGGGCTGGGCTGCCCGGACTGGCCGGGCTGTTATGGCCATATGGCGCCCACCAGCGCCGCAGCCGATGTGGGCAAGGCCTGGCGGGAGATGATCCATCGCTACTTCGCCGGCTCCCTGGTCGTGCTGACGCTCATCCTCGCGGTGCTGGCCTTCATCCGTCGCGGCGCCCGCAACACCGGCGGAGCCGGACTGCCGTTCGTGCTGGCGGTGGTCGTGATCATCTTCATCCAGGCGCTGCTGGGCATGCTGACGGTGACCTGGCAGGTCGCCCCGCAGATCGTGACCCTGCATCTGCTGTTCGGCATGACCACCCTGGGCCTTCTGTGGTGGCTGTGGCTCAATCTCGACGCCGGCGTGCCGCGTACGGCGCTGCCGGAACTGGGGCGCAGTCCGGGAGTGGGCTGGGCGAGCTCGCATCGGCTCAGCCGCCGTCTCGCCACCGTCGCCTTGATCGTGCTCGGCCTGCAGATCGCTCTCGGGGGCTGGACCAGCACCAACTATGCGGCCATCGCCTGCCCTGATTTTCCGACCTGCCAGGCCTCCTGGTGGCCGCGCATGGACTTCGCCGACGCCTTCGTGCTGTGGCATGCGCCGACCATGAACTACGAGGGCGGGGTGCTCGGCACTGCCGCGCGCATCGCCATCCACTTCACGCATCGGCTGGGGGCGGTGGTGGCCGCCATCGCCCTGGTGCTGGCGGCCGTCTGGACCTTGCGCGAGCGGGCGCTGGCGCGCGCGCACTTCACGGCCGTCGCGGTGCTGGTGGCACTGGTGCTGCAGCTGACGATCGGCATCAGCATGGTCGTGAAGGGCTTCCCGCTGTGGCTCGCGACGGCCCACAACGGCGGGGCCGCACTGCTGCTGCTGGCGACACTCGCGCTCAACCATCGGCTGCGCGCCGCCGCGGCGCGCGGCTGATGGAGCCATAAGCCATGGCCATCCAATCCGGATACGTGCTGCCCCAGGCGCACTGGCGGCTGTACCTGGCGCTGACCAAGCCACGGGTGGTGGCGCTGATCGTGTTCACGGCCATCGTCGGCACCCTGCTGTCGACGCCCGGAATGCCGCCACTGTACGCCCTGGTATGGGGCAATCTCGGGATCGCGCTGGCCGCGGCCAGCGCGGCCGCCATCAATCATGTCCTCGACCGGCGCATCGATGCGCAGATGTCGCGCACCCGCGGACGGCCCTTGCCCACCGGCGGACTGACCGAGCGGCAGGCACTGACCTTTGCCGCGGCGCTCGGCTTTGTCTCCATGGCGGTGCTGGGCCTGCTGGTCAACCCGCTCACGGCCGTGCTCACCTTTGCCTCGCTGATCGGCTACGCCATCATCTACACCGCGTGGTTGAAGCGCGCGACGTCGCAGAACATCGTCATCGGCGGCGCCGCCGGTGCCGCGCCGCCGGTGCTGGGCTGGACGGCCGTGACCGGTCACGTCGATGCGGATGCACTGCTGCTGTTCCTGATTATTTTCGCCTGGACACCGCCGCACTTCTGGGCGCTCGCCATCGCACGGCGCGATGAATATGCGAAGGCTGGGATTCCCATGCTCCCGGTCACGCATGGCGTGGCCTACACGCGCCTGCAGGTGCTGTTGTACACGGTGCTGCTGGCGCTGGTGACCCTGCTGCCGTTCATGACCCGGATGAGCGGCCTGATCTACCTGGGCGCGGCGCTGGTGCTCGACGCCTTGTTCCTGTATCACGCGCTGGTGCTGAAGATCTCCGCGCGCCAGGAGCTGCCGATGCGGGTGTTCCACTTCTCGGTCAACTACCTGATGTGGATGTTCGCAGCACTGCTCGTGGATCATTACCTGCCCACGACCCAGCAGCTGCTGTAGAAGTGGCCTCCTCATGATCATCAAACGCATCTGGTCGGGGAATGATTCCAGGAATTTCCATTTCCTCGTGGCCTGCCCGGAAAGCGGCGAGGCGCTGGCGATCGATCCGCTGGAGTGGGGCCTGTGCCTGGCCGCGGCCCGCGCCGAGGGCTGGAGCATCACCCAGATCCTGAACACCCATGAGCACCCCGACCACACCGGCGGCAACGCCGGGCTGGTCGCCGCCACCCATGCCAGACTGCTGGCGCATGAGCGGGCCGCGGCCACCATCGGCGGCGTCGATCAGGGGCTGAAGCGGGGTGATGTGATCCGCGTCGGGCGCACGGTGGAACTGGAGTGCCTGGATACCCCGGGCCACACCCTGGCGCACATCTGTCTCTACGCCCATGGGCAGGAGCCGGCGCTGTTCGCCGGCGACACCCTGTTCAATGCCGGCGCCGGCAACTGCCACAGCACCGGGCGGCCCGAACTGCTGTACGACACCTTCGTCACGCAACTGGCGCGGCTGCCGGATGCGACGCGCCTGTATCCCGGCCACGAATACCTGGCGCGCAACCTGCAGTTCACCCTGGACCGGGAGCCCGACAATCAGGACGCTGCGCAGCTTTTGGTCACGGCGCAGGGCTCGGAGCCGGACGCCATCCCTGTGACCACGCTGGGTCAGGAGAAGCGCGTCAATACTTTTTTCAGGCTGCACAATCCACGCATCATCCAAGGCCTCAGCGAACGCTTCCCGGATCTTGGCGAGCACCCGGATCCGAAGACCGTGTTCCTGAAACTGCGTGAGCTGCGTAACAGCTGGTAGGCATGAAATCGGAGACCACAAACCATGCGCCCTAGAACTCCACTGATCCTCGCCTCCGCGCTGCTGCTGGGCGCGCCGCTGGCCTGGTCCATTCCCAGCGCCTCCCTCGATGGTGACGGCTCCGCGCCCAAGGCGGCCGCCTCGCCCCAGGACAGCGCGGTCTACCACGACGCGCTGGCACTGATGAAAAAGGCCGATGACATGGCCGGACAAGCCGGTGCCCGCGATGCCTACGCCAGCGCGCGCACCAAGCTGCAGTCCCTGGTCGCGCGCTCGCCGCAGCTCGCCGCAGCCTGGAATGCCCTGGGCTACACCCAGCGCAAGCTGGGATCCTACGATGATGCCCTGGCCTCCTACGCCCGGGCCCTGGAGCTGAAGCCCGGATACCCCGAGGCGCTGGAGTATCGCGGCGAGGCGTATCTGCGCCTGAACCGCATCCAGGAGGCCAAGCAGACCTACCTCGACCTCTTTTCCAGCAATCGCAAGATCGCCGCCACGCTGCTGGAATCCATGAAGTCCTGGCTGAAGAGCGGGCATGGCGGCGCGGCTGTCGACGCGAGCGTCGTGACGGATCTGCAGGAGTGGGTGCAGGAGCGCAGCCGCATTGCAATCCAGACCGCGGCGCTGACGCGCGCCGGCAGCGCCGCCAGCTGGCGCTGAAACCCATGCGCTGGTGCCCGGCCCTGCTGCTGTTGGGCCCGGCGCTGGTGTCGGCCGCGGCACCTGCCATCCCGGCGTTTGAATGGCATCTGCCACGCGGCTTTCCCACACCCTTCGTGCCGGCCGACAATCCGATGTCGGCCGCAAAGGTCAGCCTCGGGCAGCGCCTGTTCCAGGAAACCAAGCTCTCGGCAACCGGCCGCTACAGCTGTGCCAGTTGCCACGACCCGCTGCGCAGCTACACCGACGGCCGCGCGCTGGCGGTGGGTGCGACCGGCGCCACGCTGACACGCAGCGCCATGTCACTGGTGAACGTCGCCTACAACCTTTCCTTCGGCTGGCAGCATCCGGCCGTCACGTCGCTGGAAATGCAGATGCGCCAGCCCCTCTTCAATCGCCATCCGCCGGAGATCGGCCTCGCGGGGCGCGAGCGGGCGGTGACTCAGGCCCTCGCGGCCGATCCGACCTACCGGCAGCAGTTCGCCGCCGCCTTCGGCGCCGGCGTGTCGATAGAGCGGGTGATCAAGGCCATTGCGGCCTTCGAGCGCACGCTCATCGGGGGTCACTCGGCTTTTGACGCCTATGTGTTCGACGGGCAGCACACGGCCCTGTCGGCAGCGGCCAAACGCGGCATGGCGCTGTTCTTCTCCCGGCGCCTCGGCTGCTCGGGCTGCCACTCGGGTTTCAACTTTTCCGGCGCCTGGCGCGACAGTCTCGGCGCCACGGGCAAGGCGAGCTTCGCCGATGACGGCCTGGGCGTGGGGCCGGTGCGGGTACCGACGCTGCGCAACATCGCGGTCACCGCGCCTTACATGCATGACGGCCGCTTCGCCGATCTGGATGCCGTGCTCGATCACTATCAGCGCGTGGGGCACACGCCGGACAACCGCCACGGCGGCCGGCGCGACCCGCGGCTGCGGCCCTTCAGCCTGGATGCCACGGAACGTGGCGATCTGAAGGTGTTTCTGGGCAGCCTGACCGATCGCGGCTATCTCACCCCGCCGCAATCCGGTTAGGCTGGCGGCCGTGGAACGCTACTCGCCCTTCTACCGCGGCGCCTTCGCCCTGGTCACGCTGGCCATTCTGGGCTATCTGTTGCTGCGGATGCTCGACCCCTTGGCCGGGGCCCTGACCTCCGCCACGGTGCTGGCCTTTCTGCTGTATCCGGTGCAGGTGCGGCTGTCGCGGGCCTTGAAACATCGCCGCGAGCTCGCGGCGTTGCTCATCACCCTGCTGACGCCGTTCGTGATCATCGCGCCGCTGAGCATGCTGGCCCTGGTGTTTGCCCGGCAGGTGAGCAGCCTGGTCAGCAGTTTCAAGCAGGGTACCTTGTCGATTCCCGGGGTGGGCGGTGATCTGGCGAGCTACCCGGTGCTCGGGCCCGTGGTGCGCCTGGTGCAGGCGAACCTGCCGGTCAGCGCCGTGCAGATTCAGGATTGGGTCACGCAGACCGCGCACGCCGCCCTGCAGACTGCCGCCACCCTGAGTGGTGCCTTTGCCGTGGAGGTGGCCGGCACCGTCATACAGTTCGTGCTGACCCTGTTTCTGCTGTTCTTCCTGTTGCTCGATGGCCGCAGCATCGTGCGGCATCTCGCACGGCTGATTCCGGTGGAAGCCGAGCGCAGCGACCTCTTGATCAACAACCTGGTCGCGGTGATGCGCGCCGTGGTCTACGGCACGACGATGACGGCCCTGCTGCAGGGAGTGCTCATCGGCATCGGTTTCGCCATCATCGGCCTGCCCTCCCCGGTGGTATTCGGCGCGCTCGCCGCCGCGGCTTCCTTCATTCCCGCGATCGGTTCCGCCGTGGTGCTGGTGCCGGCCATTCTCTATCTCATGGTCATCGGCCGCTGGGGCGCGGCGATCTTCCTCTTGGTGTGGTGCGGCCTCCTGGCACTGGGCGAGCAGCTCATCCGCCCCCTGCTGACGTCCCGCCACGCCGAGGTTTCCGCCCTGGCGGTATTCGTCGGCGCCATCGGCGGCGTCAGCGCCTTTGGCTTCATCGGCTTCGTCATCGGACCGGTACTGATCAGCCTCGTGGTAGAAATCGTACGCTCGGTCACCGACGTCCCGACCCACACGTCTTGATTCGGGCGTGCGTGGTATAGAATGCGCGTCCCATGGATTTGTCTCCCATCCTCGCGTCGTTGAACGACGCCCAGCGCGCGGCCGTGACCGCGCCCGTCGGTCCAGTATTGGTGCTCGCCGGCGCCGGCAGCGGCAAGACCCGCGTACTCATCCACCGCCTCGCCTGGCTGTGCCAGGTCGAGAATGTCTCGCCCCACAGCATCCTCGCGGTGACCTTCACCAACAAGGCGGCCGGGGAGATGCGCGGCAGAATCGAGAGCCTGCTCGGCTACTCGGCGCAGTCGCTGTGGATCGGCACCTTCCACGGCATTGCGCACCGGCTGCTGCGGATGCATTGGCGCGAGGCCGGACTGGTGCAGGGGTTTCAGATCCTCGATTCCGAGGACCAGCTGCGCCTGTTGAAGAAACTGATCAAGGCGCAGGGCCTGGATGAGACCCGCTGGGTGCCGCGCGAGGTGCAGGGCTTCATCAATTCGAACAAGGACGAAGGCCACCGGCCGAAGCATCTGAAGGACGGCAACGACCCGACACGCCGCCAGCTGATCCGCCTGTACGCGGACTACGAGGAGGCCTGCGCGCGTGCCGGTGTGGTGGATTTCGCCGAGCTCCTGTTGCGGGCCTTTGAGCTGTGGCGCGACCAGCCGGCGCTGCTGGATCATTATCGCAACCGCTTCCGGCACGTGCTGATCGATGAGTTTCAGGACACCAACGCCATCCAGTACGGCTGGATGAAGCTGCTCGCCGGCAGCGTGGTGCAGCCATTCGCGGTGGGTGATGACGACCAGTCCATCTATCGCTGGCGCGGCGCGCGGGTCGAGAATCTGCATCAGTTCCGGAGCGATTTTCCGCACGCGAAGCTGTTTCGCCTGGAACAGAACTACCGCTCGACCGGCACCATCCTCAATGGCGCCAATGCGCTGATCGCCCACAACGCCGGGCGCCTCGGCAAGACCCTGTGGACCGATGGGGCGCGCGGTGATCCCATTCGGGTGTACGCGGCCTTCAACGAGCGCGATGAAGCGGAGTTCGTGCTGCAACGCATTCGCGATTGGACCCAGCGCGGCGGGCAGCGCAGCGAAGTGGCCATTCTGTACCGCTCCAATGCGCAGTCGCGAGTGTTCGAAGAAGTGTTTCTCTCGGCCCGCATTCCCTACAAGGTGTACGGGGGTCTGCGGTTCTTCGAGCGCGCTGAAATCAAGGACGCGCTCGCCTACCTGCGCCTGATCTCCAATCGCCTCGACGACGCCTCCTTCGAACGCGTGGTGAACCTGCCCACCCGCGGCATCGGCGCCAAGAGCCTGGACATCGTGCGCGAGACCGCCAAGGGCTCAGGCCAGAGCCTGTGGGACGCCGCCGGCGCCTGCATCGGCGAGGCGCTCGGACCCAAGGCGGCCGCGGCGGTGCACGGTTTCATGCAGCTGATAGAGCGCCTGGAGCGCGAAATCCAGGGCATGCCGCTGCACGAACAGGTCGACCACGTCATCAACCACAGCGGCCTCATCGAGCATTTTCGGCAGGAAAAGGGCGAACGCGGCGAGACACGGGTGGAGAACCTCGAGGAGCTGGTGAGCGCAGCCCGCGGCTTCACCGGCGAGGGCAGCGAGGATCTGCCGCCGCTCGCGGCCTTTCTCGCGCATGCCGTGCTGGAGTCCGGCGAGGGCCAGGCGGATGCCTGGGAAGACTGCATCCAGATGATGACGCTGCATACGGCGAAAGGCCTGGAGTTTCCGGTGGTGTTCCTGTCGGGAATGGAAGACGGCCTGTTCCCGCATCAGCGTTCATTGAACGACATCGAAGGGCTGGAGGAAGAGCGCCGTCTGGCCTATGTGGGCATGACGCGCGCGATGCGGCAGCTGTATCTCACCTACGCCGAACAGCGGCGTCTGCATGGCATGGACACCTATGGTGCCCCGTCGCGTTTCATCAAGGAGCTGCCGGCGGAGCTGATTGAAGAGGTGCGGGCGCGGGTGCCGGTCGCCCGACCGGTGTTCGGCGGCCGCTTCAATACACCCGCCACGCTGCGCAGCGGTGCACTGCGCGAAGCGGTGGGCAACGGGCAACCCGGCATGGGCTTAGGCGCGCGGGTGCGCCACGGCAAGTTCGGCGAGGGTGTGATCCTGAACCTCGAAGGCAACGGCGCGCATGCACGCGTCCAGGTGAATTTCGAGCAGCAGGGTACCAAGTGGCTTATGCTCCAGTACGCGAACCTCGAGCCGGTGTGACTTAATCTCCACATGAAAATCGTCATCCTGGGGGCGGGGCAGGTCGGCAGAACGGTTGCCTACCAGCTGTCCCGCGAAGAGGCCAATGAGGTCACCGTGGTGGATGTCAACGAGGACATCCTGCGCGACCTGCAGGACCGCCTCGACATCCGCACGGTCGCCGGCAATGGCGCCTACCCGTCGGTGCTCGAAGCCGCCGGCGCCGCCGAGGCCGACATCATCATCGCGCTCACCAACAGTGATGAAGTGAACATCATGGCCTGCGAGGTCGCGGACACCCTGTTCCGGACGCCCACCAAGATCGCGCGCATACGTTCGGCCGAATACACTGCTCGGCCGGAGCTCTTCAGCGACGATGCGCTGGCGGTGGATTTCTTCATCAGCCCCGAACGGCTGGTAACCGAATACATCGAGCGCCTGGTCAACTATCCCGGCACGCTGCAGGTGCTGGATTTCGCGGATGGCAAGGTACGCCTGGTCGGCGTGCGCGCGCGCCGGGACGGGAAGCTGGTGGGGCAGCGCCTGCGCGAGCTGCGCGAACACATCCCCAGCACCGAAGCGCGCATCGTCGCCATCTATCGCAATACCGGCGCGGTACGCCCGGATGGCGAGACCGTGATCGAGGACGGCGATGAGGTGTTCTTCCTCGCCGGCCGCGACTACATCCGCCGGGTGATGGGCGAGATGCGCAAGGATGAGAGCCCGACGCGCCGCATCGTCATCGCCGGTGGCGGCAATATCGGCCTGCGCCTGGCGCGCGCACTGGAGAAGACCAGCCAGGTGAAGCTCATCGAACGTGATGCGCAGCGCGCACGGCGCGTGGCTGAGCTGTTGGAGAACACCATCGTGCTGCATGGCGATGCGGCCGACGAGGAACTGCTGATCGAGGAGAACATCGACAGCACCGACGTGTTCGCCGCCCTGACGAATTCGGAAGAGGCCAACATCCTCTCGGCCATGCTGGCCAAGCGCCTGGGTGCACGCAAGGTCATGGCGCTCATCAACAAGCCCTCCTACGCGGAGCTGATGGAAAGCGGCAGCATCGACATCGCGATCTCGCCGCAGACCATCACCATCGGCTCACTGCTTTCGCACGTACGGCGCGGCGACGTGGTGAAGGTGCACTCGCTGCGCCGCGGTTCGGCCGAGGCCCTGGAGGCCATCGTCCACGGCACGGAGACGACCTCGCGGGTGGTCGGACGACGGGTCGAGGAACTGAAGCTGCCCGAGGGCGCTTCGATCGGCGCCATCGTGCGCGGCGACGAGGTGATCATGTGCCACCATGACACGGTGGTGCAGGCCGATGATCATGTGATCCTGTTTCTCGCGGATCGGCGCCACGTCGATGCCATCGAACGGCTGTTCACCGGGCCGGCGCGCTAGGTCATCGCTTGCTCGGCGTCATCCATGTCCTGGGCCTGATTCTTAGCGCCTTCGGCGCCACCTTCGCACTGCCGTTGCTCACGGCGCTGGTCGCGCAGGACGGAACGGCCGGGTACTTCCTGTTGAGCGGCGTGGTCACTGCGGGCGTTGGCTACGGCATTGCCGCGGCCACCCGACGTCATGCTCGCGAGCTCAAGCCGCGCGATGGCTTTCTGCTGGTGACCCTGGGCTGGGCCCTGATGTCGGCCGCCGCGACCATTCCGCTGCTGCTGCTGGTTCCGCGACTGACCTTCACCGACGCCTACTTCGAGACCATGTCGGGGCTGACCACCACCGGTGCGACCATGCTCACCGGCCTCGATCATCTGGCGCCGGCCATCAATGTCTGGCGCTGCACGCTGCACTGGTTCGGGGGCTTAGGGATCATCGTGCTGGCGGTGGCGGTGCTGCCGTTGCTGGGCGTGGGCGGCATGCAGCTGTACAAGGCGGAAACGCCGGGCCCGATGAAGGACGACAAGATCACACCGCGCCTGACCGGCACCGCCAAGTCGCTGTGGCTGGTCTATTGCGCCATCACGGCGGTGGGCATCGTGGCGCTGCGGCTGGCGGGGATGTCCTGGCTGGATGCGGTCTGTCACTGTTTTTCCGCGGTCGGCCTGGGCGCCTTTTCCACCCATGACGCCAACATCGCCTACTTCAACTCGCCGGCCATTGAACTCACGCTGTGCGCATTGATCATCGTCGCCTCGCTGAGTTTCTCGCGTCACTTCCTGGCGCTGCGCCAGCTGTCACTGGCCCCGTATACGCGCGATCCGGAGGCGCGCGCCGTGCTGCTGGTGCTGGCGGTGAGCGTGCTGGGCATCGCCATGGTGCTGGAGTTCCACCACACCTACGCCAGCTTCGGCCTCGGCCTGCGCCACGCGCTGTTCAACGTCGTGTCGGTTGCGACGACCTCCGGCCTGGTATCACAGGACTATTCAAGATGGCCGGTGTTCGCGCCGTACTGGATGGTGTTCCTGTCCTGCATCGTTTCCAGCACCGGCTCGGCCGGCGGCGGCATCAAGATGTTCCGCACCCTGCTGCTCGCACGCCAGGCCGGACGGGAGTTGAAGCTGCTGGTGCATCCCAGCGCCGTGGCGCCGGTGCGGATCGGCGGCCGGCCGGTACCGGATCGCGTCTGCAACTCGGTGCTGGCTTTCATATTCCTGTACTTCATGACGGCGGCGCTGCTGATCTTCGCCCTGCTGCTGTCGGGCCTGGACTTTCAAACCTCAATGGGTGCCATACTGGCGTCATTGAACAACACCGGTACCGGGCTGGGTGGTGTGGGTCCGGGACTTACCTACCAGGCGCTTAGCGATTTCCAGG
>DASZCK010000050.1:0-19239 GCA_035943195.1 Steroidobacteraceae bacterium | reverse complement strand
GAGTGCCCGAGCATGGTCGGTTGCTGTCCTTGTGACCTTGGCAGCGCGGTCCCTTTGACGCTATAACCCACGCAACGCAGCAGCAGCATCCAAGGAGACCTCATGTCGGTTCGCATGTTCATTGCGCCATTGATTCTATTTGCGATTGGCGCTGCTTATGCAGCCGACCCGGGGGACGCGGCCGCTGGTAAGGCCTATTTCCTGCAGACCTGCCGGCAATGTCACAGTGCCGAGGCCGGCGATGGTGGCGGTGAAATAGGCCCATCACTGGTCGGACTGTTCGGGCGGCCCGCGGGAGTCGGCGACGCCAGGTTTGCCTACAGCAAGGCGCTTACGGATTCGAAACTGGTGTGGAACCGGGAAACGCTGGAGCGCTTCCTGACGGATCCTGCGAACACGGTGCCCGGCACCACCATGGCGTTGCCGATCCCGGCCAAGTCGGACCGCGACAATGTCATTGCCTACTTTGAGTCCCTGAGCAGCAGCGCGAAATAGGGCTCGCACCGCAGCGGGAAGTTGCGCTTACGGCAGGCGCCAGATATCGACAATTCCGTGCGGGATTCCGGGTGGCGGCGGAGGCGGAGCCGCTGCCGCGGGCGCACCGGGAGGGCCGGGGCGCCGCCCGCCGGCGAAGCCGAAGCCGCTGATCGCGCCTTCCGGCATGGCAATGCGATTGTCCACGACGATTGGGCTATTCCAATGTCCGCCGCCGGCCTCCAGATCGGCAACGGAATTGCCGCTGACTGCGTCGAAGACATGCAATTTGGCGCCCCTTGGCGCGGGGTCATAGACGTACAACAATCCGCCAGCGTAGAACGGCGAGTTGCCGCCGGTCTTGCTCTTCCAGGCTTCCTTGAGTTGATGGTCCGCGCCAAAGGTCCAGGCCGTCGTGCCGCCGCGTCCGTTGGACGCGAACAGGTACGTCGTACCACCGATTTTTGCGGTTGCCGAAGCGGCCAGCAGTTGCGCCTTGCCGGGAACCTCCACCACCTGCAGGTCGCCGCCCTGATGCGGCGCTGAGCCTTTGATGACGTTCATGCTCAGGAGCCGGATCGTCCCGTCCTTGCCACCCTGGGCGATATAACCGTCGCCGAGCAGCACCGGAGACGTGGAACCCACATCCAGATCCTTCTTGTTCAGCTCCTCGTTATTGGGGGTCGTCCAGTTGCCGAGTATCTTGGTCGCGCTGGGGTCGAGCATGATCACTGAATCGCCCCAAGCGGTCTTTCCGTCCCAAGGTCCGTTGCCGGTGGCGAACAGCAGATTGCCCGTGCCGGGTACAATTACGATGCCCGCACGTCCCCAGATGGCGGACTGTGTCTGCGCGCAAGACGCCGGGTCGAGTAGCTCGGGGCGATCGCTGCACAGTGAGTTCCACACCTTGCGTATGGCGCCGGTCTTCGCATCCAGTACCGCGATGTGACCCTGGTAGGGGGGCGTATCGCCCACGTAGCCGGCAGTGGGCACCAGCACAGTCCCCTGGACGAACGACAGGGGCGAATCCAGTTTCTCGAGGATCGGCGCCCGCGTCACGGCAGTGCTCCACACGGCCTTGCCGTCGGCGATGGAGAGCTTGGTGACCTTGCCGTCCGCGGCCGCCGCATAAATGTATTGACGGTTGGCGTCCGCGACCGGTGTCGAGTTGGTGATCTGCTTGACGATCAGTCCGCGCGAGCCGGTCGGGACTCCGGTCGCCGCGGCGAGTTCATTGAAACCGGGAGACGCGTATTCCCACAGCACCGTGCCGTCGTTGGCGTCGATCGCCACGGTCCGCCCGACATTGGTGGTGCCGAAGAATACGTCGTGCGCCGCGCCGTGGACCTTCACGGCGCCCAGATAGATGAGTCCGGCATCGATCGGCGCGGAAATCGTGACCTGCTGTCGCACCATGGTGCCCACGTTGGCCGCGGTGATCTTGGTCGCCGCCATATTGGCATTGGTCCGCGCGTTGCTGCCGCCAAAGGTCGGCCAATCCTTGGCGGCTCCCAGCGCCGAACTGCTGGAACCCGCTTCACGACTCCCGGGCGCATCCGCCTGTTGGGACAACGCGGCGCAACCACATGCGGTCGCCACCGCGCAGGTCAGAACTGCCTTATAGATCGTTCGCATGCCGTAACCCCCTGATCGTTGCGCGGTATTCTATTGCATGTGGGGACCATGACACCTTGAACTTTTCAGCAAAGGCGGGATTCCGTGGGGGTTGATTAGATGGGTTGGCGGGTCTGGCTGACTTTCGGCGCCTTGGGCGTGATTTGGGGCCTGCCCTACTTCTTTATTCGCATCGCCGTCGAGGAAGTGCCGCCTTTCGTCGTCGCTTGGGGCCGGATCACGCTGGCAGCGTTGATTCTGCTGCCAATCGCCTGGCAGCGCGGTGCGCTTGCCACCCTGCGCGGCAATTGGGCGCCGGTATGTGCCTTCGCAGTGGTGGAGTTTGTGGTGCCATTCTCCGCCATCGCCGTCGCCGAGCGTTGGATCGGCTCGGCGATTGCGGGAATCCTGATTGCGGGTGTGCCGCTCACGGTCGTGATCCTGTCGCGCTTCTTCGGCGTGCACGAGCCGCTCGGACGGCGGCGCCTTGTGGGGCTGGTGACCGGCTTTCTCGGCGTTGCCGCGCTGGTTGGTTTTGGACCGGTATCCGGTCTGCAAGGATGGGCGGGCGTCGCTTGTATGGTGCTGGCGACGGTGGGCTACGCTGCCGGACCCCTCATCATCCAGCGTCATCTGTCGGCAATGGACTCCCTGGGACCGGTGGCGGCGAGCCTGACGATCGCGAGCCTGGTGCTGCTCGTGCCGGCGTTGCTTACTTTTCCATCGCGATTGCCATCAGCGGCAAGTCTGTCGTCGATCGCGGTGCTCGGCGTGCTGTGCACGGCCGTCGCCATGCTCCTGATGTTTTACCTCGTGGGCCACGCCGGCGCCTCCCGCGCTTCCATCATTACGTACATCAACCCGGTCGTGGCGACATTGCTTGGAGCGGGCTTTCTCCATGAACGCCTGGGTGTGGTCGGAACCATCGCTTTCGGAATCATCCTGGCCGGATCGTGGCTGGCGACTCGCTCTGAGGTCACGGTGGGCGATACAGGCTCGCAGTTCGCACGTTCACCACAGGCTTGACCCTCTCCAATTGAGCCTGACGCTCCTGCGCCCGCTGTAACAGTATCTGCGCGACCTTATCGCGGCTTTCCGCCGCGGTGGTACCGGCCGGAAACTCGAACACTTCTGTCTTGTCAAACGGGTTCACGAAACGCACCGCGGGCGCTGGGGGAGCAGCAGGCGCCGCGGGGCCGGGGATGATGGCCGGATGGACCGCCGCCGTGACCGGTGGCTGTGGCCGTGCGGCCAGCTGCGAAGCACTCCACCAGGCGAAGGCAACGTAAATACTGGTCGCGGCCGCTATCTTCACCACCGCCATCGGCTGCCAACGTCGATCGCGGCTTGGGGCAGCGGCGGTCGGGACAGGCTGCGGCGGGCAGAACGGGGCCGGGACTTGCTCCGGTACCGCGACAACGGGCATCCGGGCGGCGGCTACCGGTTCGGCCGCCTGCGCCGCTGCCTGGGACAGGTGATCCAACTGCTCGGGGGTCAATTCGAGTTCGATGGTGTCGTCATCGATCACTGGGGAGACTTTCTGCTGGGCGTTCACTATGGGTTCCCTCCGCGGCGCATGTTCGTACGCGCCGCGGTCTTCCGTCTGTAGGCCGGCGCCTAGTGTGAGTGAGCGCTTCCGACTTCAGTGCACAATCTGTTTGGTGCCATCTATCGATCCAAGGAAAGTCCGAGCGGGTCGGGATGGCGGGGCGTCGCCCCAACCTGGCGCAGGGCTTGAGCTTTGCAAATGTCGCCATCGCGACCGTAGTCAGCGAGGCCGGATTACGACAATAACTTAACCGGGATTTGCCGCGGTCGAGGGTTCGAGTCCTGCCGATTTAACCGTATATTGGCGACAAGCTATGAATGCAACTTCTTCGGTGAAGGGATTTTCGGATGCGGATCTTTGCGAACCGCCAAATACTCTCGCGTATTGTATGGGTACTGCTGGTCCTGATGGTTCCGTTCTCGCGGGCAATGGCCCAACATGCCTCGGACAATCCCGTCGTCTCCGCCGCGGATGCGTTCGGGCTAACCGTCGGGTTGGAAAGCACGGGGCTCTATAACCCCGGGGGCATCCGCGGCTTCAATCCCCAAACGGCCGGCAACGCGCGCATCGACGGCCTGTATTTCGACCAGCAAGCCGGAATTACCGAGCGGGTGATCGAGGGTTCGGCGATCCGCGTGGGCATCAGCGAAATCGGCTACGCATTTCCCGCCCCCACCGGCATCGTGGATTACGATTTGCGGCATGCCAGCGACGGCAAACCCACGGCGACCGTGATTGCCGAATCGGGTCCCTTCGATGACGAGAGCATCAGCATCGACGGTAGCGTGCCCTTGTACTCCACGCAGCTGCAGCTTCCGATGGGCATGAATATCGCGACGGGTGCCCCACCACCCAGTGGCCCGAATCCCGGCTACACGGCCAAATACGCCAATTTCGGCGCCGCACCGGTGTGGAAACCCAGCTCCGATGTCACGGTAAGGATCTTCTTCGATTGGCAGGAGACTTCGAACGCCCGAACGCTGCCGACCGTGTTCACGGCGGGGGACTACCTGCCGCCGCGAATCGATCGGGAATTTCTCGGGCAGTATTGGGCACTGGGTAAATTCCGGGGCGAGAATCTCGGCGGCACCCTGCACGCGAGGCTCAGTTCGCACTGGTCTCTCGCGGCGGGCATTTTCCGTTCGGTGTCCGACGTTCCGGTCAGCTACGCTGACCTGTTCGTGAACACCCAGCCGAGCGGGCTCGCGGATCACCTGCTCATCGGCTTGCCCGATCAGCGTACCGCCTCCAACTCCGGCGAGGCACGCCTCACCGGGGAATTCTCCCAGGGTCGATGGGTACAGAAGGTGGTGCTGCTTGCTCGCGGCCGCGATGCGCAGGCCAAATATGGCGGAGCGGACGCCGTGGATGCGGGAATGACCAATATCGCAGCGCCGGTCCACATAGCAGCGCCGGACTTCATCTACTCCGAGCGGGTCTCGGACCATACGCAATTGTGGAGCATCGGGGCGGCCTACGAGGTGCAGCGTGCGGGATGGGGTGAGATCTCAGTCGGGGCGCAGAAGGAGTTCTACGACAAGAACGTGCTGACTCCCGGCGCCCCACAGTCGCATCTGACCGACGACCCGGGCCGGATGTACGCTACCGCGGCGGTGCCCCTTCGCGGAGGTGCGGTGCTCTACTCCGACTACACACAGGGCTTCGAGGATTCCGGGGCGGTACCCAGCACAGCTGCCAACCGCGGTGCGATCCTCCCGACCACGCGTACCTGGCAGGTCGATGGCGGAGTGCGGTATCCCGTCTCTTCCAGTCTCAGTCTGATCGCGGGCTATTTCGAGCTCAACCGCCCATATTTCAACTTCGACACCAACAACGTCGATCGGCAGCTTGGCGACCAGCGCGCCTCGGGGCTCGAGTTGTCATTGGCAGGTGAGCTGGTCAAGGGACTGTATGTCAATGTCGGTGCTTTGATCGGTCGGGTGGCGATCACCGGTTCCAATCTTGCCGCGCAGGGCATCGGCACCGACGCCGTCGGGCAGCCGCGCAACATGATTCTGGCCAATGCCGTCTATACGCTGCCGCATCTGCCTGCCTGGTCCGTGGATCTCAACCTGATGCACTTCAGCAGCGTGCCGGCGGCGGTCGATGACGTTGCCTACGTCCCGCAGGTGACAGTAGTCAACCCCGGCGCGCGCTACCAATTCAAAATTGCCGGCGCGCCTGCGACGCTGCGCGCGCAGCTACAGAACGTCTTCAATGTCTATATCTGGAACATCGGCAACAGTCCCGGGTTCCTGCAGTTTGCATCCCGCACCTACCTGCTGTACCTGACGGTTGATATATGAGGGAGGTCCCGATGCCAGATGCCACATCCCCCATTCTCGGAACGCTCGGGTTCAGCGAGCCGATGACCACCCGTCCGAGATTCCACGCCAATGACAATACTCTCGATGTGTTGAATGTCGTACCGCGTGCGGTGGCCATTCACGACGCCCGGCACCCGACGACCGCCGCCTCTTTGGATGTCGAGGGTTTCAGGTTGTATCCCCACCAGAGCGCCGTAAAGGACTTTCGCAACAAAGGCGAGGTCGAAGCGGTGCATGTCGAGGAAATCCGCCGGCTGCTGCTCGCCGTGTCGGGGGCCGATCAGGTGGTCGTGACCGGCGCCGGCATTCTGCGCTTCGGCGAACGCTCAGCCGAGTCAGGCGCGTTGAACAATTCACGACCCGCGCGCTTCGTGCATATTGATTGCAGCGACGCCACGGCGGCGACCTTCTATGCCCGTTCGCGCCCGGACAACGGACGCCGCGTGCGTCGGTCTGCGCAATACAACGTATGGCGAGCGATCACACCGCCACCGCAGGACGTGCCACTCGCCGTATGCGATGCACGTAGTATTACCGCGGATGATCTTTTGCCCGCCGACGCGATATTCGATCGGGACGGGGCGGTGGCCTTCGCCTTCGAAGCGCTATTGCTACGCCACAACCTTCGGCAGCGCTGGTTCTTCTACTCGAACATGGGGCCCGAGGAGGCTCTGGTCTTCAAGACCAACGATACCGACGGCAACTGTGCCCATTGCGTTGCGCACGGGGCCTTCGATGACCCACGCTGTCCGCCGGGGGTGGTACCGCGGGCCAGCCTCGAAATGCGGGGCATCGCCTATTGGTTCGAATGAGCCGTTCAGCTCAACCTGGAGAACACCATGTCCCTCGATCAGTACATCACAACCATGTCCTTTGGGGTCGAGAAGGGCGACAGGATTTACTGAGTAGCTAGCGGATTCGAGGAATAGTCATGAAATCCTTGGGCAAACGGGCCGACGGCGCGCGGCTCGATCGCATGAAGGCTTCAGTTCTCTGGGGTGGGGATGGCTTTCGCAACGTGCAGCCGATTTTGCCGGGGTTGCGCGACCCTGCGGCGAAGATGCCCTCATTGTCGGATTTTCTATGCGCCGATGAGAGACGGGTTCCGGGCCGGCCGCTGCCTTCCCTCAATCCGTTCGATGTCTGGGTCAAACCAGCGGCGTCGGGATTGCGTGTGACGTGGCTCGGCCATTCCACCACGTTGGTCGAAATCGACGGATATCGCGTACTGACTGATCCGGTGTGGGGAACACGTGCTTCACCTTCGCGCCTCTTCGGTCCGAAGCGCTTTCAGCCCGTACCGGTGGCTCTGCGGGCACTGCCAGCCGTCGACCTCGTCGTCGTCTCCCATGACCACTACGACCATCTGGATTATCCGACCATACGCGAGCTGGCGAAGCTCAATGTTCCATTCGTGACTTCGCTGGGTGTTGGCGCGCACCTGGAGTCCTGGGGTGTGCAGCCGGCTCGCATCACCGAGCTGGATTGGTGGGAGACACATACCCTGGAGGGCACGGAGCTGTGTGTGGCGGCCGTGCCGTCGCAACATTTCTCCGGTCGCGGCCTGCACGACCGCAATGCCACGCTGTGGTCGTCGATGGTCATCCGCTCGTCCCGCCACACGGTGTTCTTCAGTGGCGATACTGGTTTGACGCCACAATACGCGAGCATCCGCGAGCGCATGGGTGCGTTTGACCTGATTATGCTCGAGGTCGGCGGCTACCATCCGGCGTGGGGCGACATCCACCTGGGTCCCGACAACGCACTGCAGGCGCTGAAGCTTCTGGGTGGTGGGGTATTCATGCCCATTCACTGGGGAACCTTTGCATTGTCGACCCATGATTGGGACCAACCGGCCGAAACTCTGATGGAGCGCGCCCCACAGCAAGGCGCGCGGCTGCTGATGCCGCAATTGGCTGAGCCCGTGGAGCCGGCGCACGAGCGTGAGGTGACACCGTGGTGGCGGGTGGTCGATGAGCCAGCGCCCCGACACATTGCAGTGGATTCGGCGGCGCTCACATTGTCGAAGGAAGTGCCGTGGCCATTTGACTAACGCGATTGTTGCGTCGGCATTCGGCGACGTTGAATATATGTGATATGTCGCCGGCGGGCGACCTGCAGGAATTCGTGACGCAGTTAACGACTCTGCCGGGTCTCGATCTCGGCATTACCTTGTAACCTTTCACCCGTTCTTACTGGAACCGCTTGGATTCCAGGGAGGCGGGGGGAAATGCCATCAATCCATCGGGCGCTGCTCGCCGGCACGTGTGCACTGGCGCTGCTGACCGGTTGCAATATCGACGTGGTCAGCCTCGGCAGCGGGTCGGCAAATATCAGCCCTACCGGTTCTGCTGCATCCGGCGGCGGCGGTGGCAGTGGTACCGTCGGACTCAACGCCGGCGGTGGTTCCACGCCAGCCACTGACTCCGTGAATGCAACCTCTGCGGTAGTCGGAACCGTCACGGTAATGACGGGTGCAAGCCAGACAATCACCGTCGCATTTACTTCCGCGGATGGGCGTCCGATATCCGGCCTCGCCCTGTCGAGCACCACGCTGCCGCCCGACTGGAGCGGCGCCGGCGGTTTCACCTGCACAGTGGCGGGTTCCGGCAACAACTGCGTACTGACGCTGACTTATGCGCCCAAAACGCAGGAGACGGGGACCCTGACCATCGGCTATGTATACGTGGGCGATCAAATCGCGCCCCCGGGCGCTTCGATCAGTATTCCGTACGCCGCAACTACCAGCGACAATATCGTCGCGACGGCCGCGCCGATCGGCCAGATCAACGCGGCCGTCGGTACCGGAAATCAATCCGTCAGCATCAATTTCACGACCGACGATGGCAACGCGGCCACCGGCCTGACGATGCTGTCGAACCTGTCGTCACTACCAGCGGGGTGGAGCGCCGCGACGCCGGGCTTCTCCTGCGCCATCGTCAGCAACGGCAGTGGCTGTCAATTGGTCTTGAACTACGTGCCAAAGGTGGCGGGACGCGGCACGCTCACTTTAAATTACGGATACACCGATGCTTCCGGTGTGGCGCGCACCGGCGCCATCAATCTCCCGTACGCCACGACCACCAATGGCAATGTCAATGCGAGCGTCTCTCCCGTCGGTCAGGTCAACGCCATTCAAACGACGGGTACTCAAGCGGTGACCGTCACCTTTACGACCGACAACGCAGCGGTGGCCCACAATCTCGTGCTGCTTGCGCCAGCGGCCACTCTGCCCGCCGGCTGGAGCGGCCCGGTGAGCGGCTTCACCTGTGGCACGGTGAGTACGGGCAGTGGTTGCCAGTTGGCGCTTACCTACGCGCCCACTGCACTGACGAGTGGTACGCTGACCCTGGACTACGGCTATACGAGCCCGGGCGGCGAATTTACCACTGGGTCCGTCGACATTCCCTATGCTGCGACCAGCAGCGACAACGTCGTCGCAACGGCCGCGCCCTCGGGCCAGATCGACGCAATCGTGGGCGAGCTCAGTACCAACGTCTTGGCCACGTTCACCACCGACGATGCCCGGACTGCAACGGCGCTGCAGTTGACGACCAACCTCGCGGCGCTGCCGGCGGGCTGGTCAAGTTCCGACAGCTCCTTCTCCTGCGCCGGCGTCGGCGGTGGAACGACCTGCCAATTGCCGCTCATGTATATACCTACTGCTGCCGACAACGGCACCCTCACGCTGCGCTATACCTACCAGGACAACGCGGGTCAATCCAAGAGCGGGTCGCTCAACCTTGCCTATCGAGCGACGACGGACGACAGCATCGTCGCAGCTCCCGGCCCCGCTTCACTGGCCGTGGTCACCGGCACCAGTAACCCACTTACGGTGACGTTCGCCACCGATGACGGCAATCCTGCGAGCCTGCTGTCGGTGACTTCCGGGCTGACCCCATTGCCTGCTGGCTGGAGCAGTACTGCGGATAGCTTCACCTGCTCGAGTGTGAGCGTTGGGGTCAGCTGTCAGCTCGCGCTGACGTACCAGCCTACGAATCCGGACAGCGGCACCCTGACGCTGGGATTCACCTATACAAACGATTCGGGTTCCGTGAAAACCGGTACCGTTCTGATCCCCTATACCGCCGTCCCTCCAGGTCCCTGAGCTTCAGCCCGCCGGCCCCTTTTCGCTGCGAGATTCGAGGCGGCCGTCGGCGTGGCGCGCAAATCGCCCTCGACCGGCGCCGTGAACCGGGGCTGCATCCGGCCAGGGCCAGCCGCCAAACTGTGAGTGGTGGTAGTCGGCGTACGCCTGTCTGAGTTCCTGTTCGGTATTCATGACGAACGGACCATGCTGGGCCACCGGTTCACCAATGGGACGGCCCTGCAGCATCAGCAACTCGCTTGGCGAAACACCATTGGCAATCTCAATGGACTGCGCGGCATCGACCTCGATGCTCGACTGCACCGGAATGCTCGTGCCGTCCATGACCAAAGTGGCCCCTTTGAAGAAATAGAGCGTTCTGCGCGCATCCCCTGACCTTGCCGGAGGCAAGGTCCAGCGTGCGCCCGCAGACAGATTGAGGGTCCAGATGGCCAGGTCGGCCGTGGGGTCTGACGCCCACGAATCAGGCGGCGGCGGTAGTCCAGGCTCAGCCCGTCCCGCCGGAGGACCTGCGATGTAGGTGACGACTCCCGCGGCGGCACCGCGCGAATCCACGATGTTCTCGCGAGGGATGTCCTCCGACCAAAGCATCGTGAAATATGGACGTGCCAGCTTGCTGCGTTTCGGCAGGTTGAGCCAGATCTGGAACAGCTCCAGAGGATTGGGCTCGTTCAAACTGAGCAGCGGGAACATCTCGGAATGCACGATGCCCTCACCTGCGGTCAGCCACTGCACATCGCCGCGACCGAACCTTGCGCTGGCGCCAAGCGAATCGGAGTGATCGATGTATCCATCTCGCATGATGGTCACGGTCTCGAAGCCGCGATGCGGGTGCGCCGGAAATCCGGGTACGGTGTGACCGTGATACATGCGCCAGCCATCCTTGCCGGCAAAATCCTGACCCAGATGGCGACCGTCCAATGGGACATCGGGTCCCAACTGTGAGTTACCCCGAGGGTAGGCGTCCTGGTGGTAGACGCAGAACAGAAAGGGGTCGGGCGTGGCCCAGGGGTGACCGATCCGGCTGACTGTGAGAATCGAGGGCTTGGCCACCTGCTACTCCACCGTGACGGATTTTGCGAGATTGCGGGGCTGGTCGATTTCCGTGCCACGAGCCAGAGCAATGCGGTAGGCGAGCAACTGCAGTGGAACCGTCAGCAGAATTGGATCCAGCTCCGGCTCCGAGCGCGGCACTTCCAGTACACCTTCGACGTCGACCGGAAGTGTTCCCGGGTGCGTGACGGCATAGATGGGCCCGCGGCGCGCCCGGATTTCCTCGATGGTGGAAATGTTCTTCGCGTACAACTCATCTCGCGGCAGCACCACGACCGTCGGTGTCTGCGCATCGATCAGGGCCAGCGGGCCATGTTTCAGCTCCGACGCCGCATAGGCTTCGGCATGCTGGTAGCTGACTTCCTTGAGCTTCAGCGCGCCTTCCATGGCTACGGCATGACCGGCAGCGCGACCGACAAAATAGACATTGCGGTATTCGGCCATCGAGCGCGCGACGGAGTCAATCGCGGCCTCATTGGCGACGATGCCTGCAACCTGATCCGGCAGCGCCTCCAGGGCCGTGATCAGGCGTTCGCCTTTGGCGCTGGACAGGTCGCGCAACCTCCCGATATGAATTGCGAACAGCGCCATTGCCACGGCGGTGCACACGAAGGTCTTGGTCGATACCACCGCGATTTCCGGACCGGCGTGCAGGTAGATTCCGCGTCCGCAGGCCCGCGCGATGGTGCTGCCCACGGCATTCACGACGCCGAGAACGTGGCCGCCCTTGCGCTTGACCTCCTCGATCGCCGCCAAGGTGTCGAAGGTCTCGCCCGACTGACTTACCGCGATGTAGAGCGTATCGGACTCGATTACCGGATTGCGATAGCGAAACTCGGAGGCGGGTTCGGCGTGAGCGGGGATGCGTGTGAGCTGCTCGATGAGCTGCGCCCCGACACAGCCTGCGATGTAGGCGGACCCGCAGCCGAGAATCTTGACGCGCCGGATGGCCAGCAGCTCCCGGGCCGCCGTTTCCAGTCCCCCCAGGTGGGTGGTGTGAAAACGTCGTTCGAGGCGACCGCTCAGCGTGCGGCGGATTGCGTCCGGTTGCTCGGTGATCTCCTTGTGCATGTAGTGCGCAGAGGCACCCTTGTCCAGAGATTCGTTTTTCAACTCCAGCGCCAGCGGAACTTTGACGGTGGTGTTGCCCTCCAGGGTAGAGGTTTCATAACGATCGGGGCGCACGACTGCGATTTCGCCATCGTCCAGGTGCACGACACGTTGCGTATGTCGGACCAGTGCGGTGACGTCCGAGGCAACGAACATCTCCCGATCGCCGATGCCGAGGATCACGGGGCTGCCGTTGCGCGCGACCACGAGCGCGTCCGGGCGCTCGGCGTCGAGCACGGCGATTCCATAGGCGCCGGTCACCAGGCGCAAGGCCGCGCGCAGCGCTTCCTCGAGACTATCGCCGGGCACCGCCGCAATCAGGTGCGCCAGGACCTCGGAGTCTGTTTCGGATCGAAACTCGATGCCCTTGGAGCGCAGCTGGGCGCGCAGCACCGAGGCGTTTTCGATGATGCCGTTGTGAACGATGGCATAGCGATTGTGCGTGTCGGTATGCGGGTGGGCATTGCGGTCGCTTGGCTCACCATGGGTGGCCCAGCGGGTGTGTCCAATCCCGGGACTTCCCTTGAGCTTCTTGGGAAGCCGCAGCTCCAGCTCGCGAACTTTGCCTTTGCTCTTATGAAGCCGCAGCGCGCCATTGCTGGCCACCGCGAGACCAGCGGAATCGTAGCCGCGGTACTCGAGACGGTGCAGGCCCTCCATCAGAATGGGCGCGGCATCCTGGCGGCCAATGTATCCGACGATTCCACACATACGACTCTCGCTTATCCGTAGATGATTCGACGAATCTGCCGGGCGCTGTACGGCGGCGCCCGAAAGCGCCAGACCGACAATTCCGTCGCCAGCTGCAGGTAGATGGCAGTGTTCGACAGTCCTTCGGCCTGCAGTGCCAGATGGCGTCGGCGCACGAAGGCCTCCGGGGTTTCATGGAGGAAATTCAGAACCTCCGCGACCACCCGCTGGACTTCCGGAGCCGAAAGTCGACTGGTCCGCACCAGGTAGGCAATCAGCTCCTGAAGCTCGTCCGGATCCGCCATGTAGGCTCAGTGTGCCTTGAGTAGGAGGTTAGAACGTCATATTTTGCCCGAAATCGGGCAGAAATGCAGAAAACTGGGTCCGCGCCGGCCGGGATGGCAAACCAGGCGCAGTCACGACAAACTTCCCGCCATGCAAATGAGGGGGGTGATTCGTCCGCGGCGCATTCTGGCGTTGCTGACAGTGATGGCCTGGACGTGCGCGGCAGCCACCTTCGGCGCGCCCGCGCCGCAACCTGAAACGCCGTTGCCACATCTGGAAAAGCGTGGTGGGGCGGTGCAACTCG
Source organism: Steroidobacteraceae bacterium (assembly GCA_035943195.1). Taxonomy (GTDB): domain Bacteria; phylum Pseudomonadota; class Gammaproteobacteria; order Steroidobacterales; family Steroidobacteraceae; genus DAIDKA01. The sequence continues at coordinate 5,725 of DASZCK010000050.1, read as the reverse complement.
TGGTCGACGGCCAACCCTACCTCATGCTCGCGGGCGAGCTGCACAACTCCAGTTCCTCCAGTACGCGCTATATGCAAGCGGTCTGGCCGCATCTTGCAGCACTGCACCTGAATACCGTGCTTGCACCGATTGCCTGGGAGACGATTGAGCCGCAGGAGAACCGCTTCGACTTCGGCAATGTCGATGCTCTCCTCGCGGGAGCGCGCAACAATCATCTGAAACTCGTCCTGCTGTGGTTCGGCGCCTGGAAGAATACTTATTCGACCTATGTGCCGGCTTGGGTCAAGACCAATACGCAGCGGTTTGCGCGGGTCCTGACGCGCGACGGGCGCAGTACCGAACGACTTTCACCGTTCAGCGCCGAAGTAAGGGATGCCGACGCGCGGGCTTTCACGCAACTGATGCGCCATCTGCGTGAGTCGGATGCGGCCACCCACACGGTGCTCATGGTGCAGGTGGAGAATGAAGTGGGCGTGATCCCTGAATCCCGGGACCATTCTGCAGCGGCAGAGACGGCCTTTGCGGCCGCTGTCCCGCCGGCCCTGGTGCACTTCATGCAGTTGCATCGTGCGCAGCTCGAACCACAATTTCGTGCAGCCTGGGAGGATAACGGCGCGAAGTCAGCCGGCACCTGGCAAGAACTGTTCGGTCATGGGGCGCTGACCGATGATCTGTTCATGGCCTGGCAGTACGCCACCTACATTGGACACCTCGCGGCTGCCGGCAAAGCACAATACCCGTTGCCAATGTACGCCAATGCGGCGCTCATCCGACCGAACTACCTGCCCGGCCAGTACAACAGCGGCGGCCCGCTGCCGCATTCGATGGACGTCTGGCAGGCGACTGCCCCGAGCCTTGATTTCCTGGCACCGGACATCTACTTCAATGAGTTCTCCCAGTGGGCGGGTTGGTACGCGCGACCGGGCAACCCGCTCTTCATTCCCGAGGCACAGGGCGGCACGACCGGCGCGGCCAACGCCCTCTACGCCTATGGACATCTGGCGGCTATCGGCTTCTCGGCCTTCGGTATTGATGATCAGGACAACGCGCCGCTCGACCTGGCCGGGATAACGAACCCGGGAGAACATCCGGACGGCGCCGCTTTGGGCGCCGCCTACGGCGTGTTGTCGAAGCTTGCGCCGCTGATACTCGAAAAGCAGCGCACCGGCGGTGTCGATGCCGCGCTGCTCGAGGGTCCCGCCCAGCGCGCGGCGCGCCTGACGCTCGGCGAGTACACCGCGACTCTTACGCCGGCAGCTGCTGCAGGCGGCGCGGGCACCAGAATGAGCGCGCTGTTCATCAAAACGGCGCCGTCGGAGTTTGTGGTGGCTGGCAGCGGGGATGCGCAGATCACCTTCACGGCTGATAGCCCGGGCCCGCCCATCGTCGGCATCGAGAGTATCGACGAGGAATTTTATGAGAACGGCACCTGGACGGTGGGACGCCGGCTCAATGGCGATGAGAGCTCCCAGGGACAGGCACTGCGAATCCGCGCGGCGGATCTGGCGCAGGGACGAATCTACAAAGTGCGGCTGTACCGCTATCGCTAGCGGCGACCCATGAAGCGGTCCGCCCAGGCGATGAAGTACTTTACGTTGGGGCGGTCGGTGTGGCCACCGTCGTGCTGCCGCCAGGCAATCTGACCGTCGAGGAGCCCGACATTCACGGGCGGCATCTGCGCATGGTGATAGTCGCTCGAGACACCGAGGGTCTTCGCCCCGAGCAATGCGAACACCGGTTGCGCGGCGACCGTAGCCATATAGCTTCCCTGGTGGTCCAGCCATTTGGCGTCCCCGAGTTCAGGAATGCCATAGCTCACAAACACCAGCCGTGGCGCGCACAAGGCGATCAGTTCCGGAGATTCCACCGGCAAATCCCCCGCATTCCGCGAGCCAAACACTGCATCGCGGGCACCGTATTTCATGAAGTTGCCCGCCATCCAGTAATAACCGCCACCCGTCAGGTTCTCGAGCTGTTCGCCCCAGTTGCGGCGGCTGGGTTTCACGCCGCCTTCACCCGATGAGCCGATCAGTCCCATGTAGAAGCGCTGGTCATAGGCCTCCGTCACCAGGGCTGCCTTTCCGTAGCGCGATACGCCCTCGATCCCCACATGTTTCGCATCAACTGCCGGGACGGTGTCCAGGTAATCCAGACCACGGCTTGCACCCCACGCCCAGGCCCGCAGTGCGCCCCAGTCCTCGGGCTTGCGTGGTTGTCCATGGTTCACGAGGCCAATGATTCCGCGTGTCAGCCCGGCACCGTTGTCTGCCTGGACGCTGGTTGGGTTGAGCGTTGCATAACCCCAGCCATCGGCAATGAGCTGCTGCGTGGCAGGAGGATCGTTGGAGCTGCCATTCACACCCGGCCTACCCGGCCCATTCGGCGCAGCCTGCGCCGCAGAGGGCAGGGCGGGACGACCGAACATCATCAGGATGGGCACCGGTCCTCGCGCGTTGGCCGGGGTAACCAGCACCATGTCGATATTCACATCGATCAGGGGATAGCCCGAATCATCCACGTGTCCGATCAATTGTCGGGCAATCACCGGGACCCCGCCCACGAATTCATGGTCGAGCAGCTTCACTGTCCAGGTCACCTTGGGGACGCGGCGGGGAACCCGGCCGTATACCTCCCGGTCGAAGTCCTCGACGATCTGGGGGCGCCGCTGCTGACGCCAGATCCGGGCGCTGGTCACCTTCTGCCCGTTCTTCAAGGTGAGGGCGTCGGGATAATCCGGCCACGGATTGGCCTTCGATTCATCGTAGTTGGAATGATTCGGATCACTCTCGTTGCCGCTGGCGCCGGGCCGCAACGCTTTGATGCCGAGCTGCTCCAGCATGTTCTGCTGGTCCTGCGCCTGGGTCCACGTGACCGCCGGTGGCGGCAGGGGCGGTGGCGCACCGGAACCTGACTGCGCCACGGCCGTGGCCGATGCCATCGGCAACAGGACCCACAGTCCACGGAGAATTCTAGTTGGGGTTATCAATGGATTTCTCGCTCGAGCAGATGACATCCGCAACGCTTCGCACGGCTCGCTCGATATCCGCTGCGCTGGTTTGCCAGTTACAGACGCTGATACGCATGGCGCGCTGGCCGCGCCAGGTCGTGCCGCTGAAGAAGGCTTCGCCACGAGTGTTGATCGCCTTGATGACAGCATCGGTTCTTCGGTCATGATCCTCTAGCGCTGCGCCGGGCTTCGGGTCCAAAAAACGTACCAGGCCCTGGTTAATGGTCGGCTCCCACAGGAGTTCGGCGCCGGCCAGGCGACCAATACCGGTTGCCAGGGCGTGGGCATGTTCGCAGCAGCGGTCGATCAAGGCTGCGATGCCGTCGCTCCCCAGCTGTCGGATGGCAGCATAGCTCGCGAACCCGCGGGCCCGACGCGACCATTCCGGATTCCAATCAGCCTGGTCCCGCGCCTCCGAGGAATACGAAATATAGGTTGCCCGATGCGCCAACGCGTCGCTATGGGCGCGCGGATCCGCAACGAAGGCGTAGCCGCAATCATAGGGAACATTGAGCCACTTGTGGCCATCCGTCGCCCAGGAGTCTGCCGCGGCAACACCGGCCAGGCGGTGACGGTGAGTCGGAGTGGCAGCCGCCCAGAGGCCAAACGCGCCGTCGACATGGACCCAGGCTCTGAAGCGTCTCGCGATGGGGATCAGGATTTCAAATGGGTCGAAGGCACCCATATTGAGATCCCCGGCCAGCAACACCACGATGGTCGGTGTCTCGGGCTGCGCCGCGAGCGTTGCCTCGAGAGCAGCGCTGCGTAGCCGTCCCTGCTCATCGGTGGGCAACCTCACAAGGTTGGCCTTGCCAATTCCCACCATGCTCAGGGCGCGGTCGATCGAACCGTGAACCAGGTCGCTCGCCACCACGCGCAGACGTGGTCCGCCGGCGAGACCATTGGCTTCGACATCCCATCCACGCTGCGCCAGCAGCGCATGGCGGGCTGCCGCCATGCAGGTGAAGTGGGCCATCTGGCAACCCGTCACCAGTGCGAAGGAGCTGCGCGGCGGCAAGCCGAAGAGCTCCCTGAGCCATGCGCCGGCCGCCTCCTCGGCGATCGCGGCGGCGGGTGCGGTACCGTAGTTGTGGGCGTTCTGATCCCACGCGGATGTCAGCCAGTCGGCCGCAAGCGCGGCGGGCACGGCGCCGCCGATCACCCAGGCGAAAAAGCGTCCGCCGGCGACGCCATGCAAGCCGCCGTCGACATCCGCCACGAGGTCACGGATCACCTGCTCGGCCGGAAGACCAAGGCGGGCGAGAGGTTTGGCAAGCCGTTGGCGCAGGACCGCTGCCTCCGTTCTGGCGCCGACCGGATCCACAGCCAGTTTTGACAGATATTCCATGGCGCAGGCCGCTGCCGCCTGCAGTGCTTCACTGAAGTCTGTCGGGTCGTGATTCTGAGCAGCCACTGCAGTTCTCCCCCCATGTCTCCCGCGAAGTTCAGATTTGTGCCAGAACCTTTGCTTTGAGATTGCTGATGCTGCGCTCGTCGCGCCGATAAAACGTCCACTGTTTGATGCGCTTGCCCCGGATCAGACCCGCCTGGGACAGAATCTTCAGGTGCTCGCTCACGGTCGGGTGACTGACTTTCAGTTTTTGCGCAATCAGGATACCGCACACCCCATCCTTGACCAGGTCGCCATAAACCTGCGGCGGAAAGTAGCTCTGCGGTGAGCGCAGCCACTGCAGGATCTGCAGCCTGCTGCGATTGGCGAGGGCGCGCAGCAGGCGATCAGTATTCATGTTGACGATTAGGCATATGGCTAAGTATAGTTTAGGCAAACACCGAAGTGGTGAATATTCACCTTGTCGACTCCATTCCCTTTGGACCGCGCCGGCATAGCGAGGACCTACGGCATCATCCGACCGTTCATTCGCCGCACACCGGTGATTGAAATCGATGGCGGTGATTTTGGCCTGGGCGGCTGTCGCGTGTCACTCAAGCTGGAACTGCTGCAGCACGCGGGCTCATTCAAGGCGCGTGGGGCATTTGCCAATCTGCTGCTGCGGGAGGTGCCGCCGGTTGGCGTGGTTGCGGCATCGGGCGGCAATCACGGCGTCGCGGTGGCCTACGCCGCCAGGCGCCTGGCCAAGCCGGCCAGGATTTTCGTACCCAGTGTGGCATCTGCGGCCAAGCTCGCGCGCATTCGCGAGTGCGGTGCCGAACTCGTCGTGACGGGCGAGCGCTACGCGGATGCACTTGCCGCAAGCCAGGACTGGGCTGGGAGTTCCGGCGCGCTGCAGGTTCATGCCTTCGATCAGTTCGAAACCTTGTTGGGACAAGGTACGGTGGGCCTTGAATACGAAGAGCAGGTGCCCGATCTCGACACGCTGCTGGTCGCCGTCGGTGGCGGTGGCCTGCTTGGCGGAATCGCTGCGTGGTATGGCCGGCGTATACGCCTCATCGGAGTCGAGCCGGAGTCAGCGCCAACTCTCACACGCGCCTTGCAGATGGGACGGCCGGTTGAAGCGGAGGCCGGCGGCATTGCTGCCGATTCGCTTGCGCCCAAGCAGGTTGGCGCACTGATGTTTCCCATCGCCCAGACTCAGGTTGAACGTGTTGTGCTGGTCTCGGACGACTCGATTCGAGCCGCGCAACAGATGCTGTGGGATTCTGTAAGGATCGTGACAGAACCGGGTGGCGCGGCGGCGTTCGCTGCGCTCATCTGCCGCCAATACCAGGCCGCCGCGCACGAACGCGTTGGAGTATTGC
>DASZCK010000049.1:0-25503 GCA_035943195.1 Steroidobacteraceae bacterium | reverse complement strand
CGTCAGTCCGGCGGCGTTGCCGGGCTGCACCTTGTCGATGCTGGCGTAGGTGATCGAACCAGCCTTGCTGCCTGCGGCGCTAAGGTCGTCACCCGTAGAGAAGTTCAGAGGACCGAAACCCGTGGCGATTGAACTCGTGGTGCCGCACTGGTAGCCGAGGAAGTAGATGTTGGTTGAGGTGCGGGTGCCCGAGCCATTTTCACGGTTGATCACCGAGATGGTCGCAGGAGTCGAGGACACCGGGGCGCCCGTCACCGCATCCACCACGTTGGACCAGTCGGTATCCGTGCCATTCAGGATGTTGGCAACCGAGGCGTTGGACAAATTGATCGTGCCATTGGCGGCCGGATTCAACGTCAGCCCGCTGGCGTTCACTGCAATGCCGAAGACCTGCTGCAGGAGCGGCGAAGTCGTCAGGTTGCCCAGCGCGGTCTGCACGGCGGCCTGGCCACCGGCAGCGGTGATCTTCCACGTCGTGGGGTTGTAGTTTGACGGAAAATCCGCATTCGTCAGCTGGGACGGTTCGACGTCGGTGACACCCAGCTGAACAGTGTCGGGGGTCACGGCGCCGGTAAAGGAGTCATTCGTGCCATTGGAAGCCGAGGAACCGGTGACCGCACAGGTTCCGGTGGTGGCCCCGGAGGCCGCCGTGCAGCTGCTGTCGGACAGATTCAGGCGAAACGGCTTGTAGCCGGTGACGATGGGCAACGCGCCCACCACTGAACCACCCTCGGAGCGGTAGTACACGGTAATGAGAGTGTTGGCAGCAATCGTACCGCCAGTGGTGGTGATGGCCGCGCTCGAGGAGCATGACACCGACTGAAAGTTGGTGTTGCCAGTGGAGGTCACCGTCAGGGAGTTGGAGGCGCCACCGCAAACGGCGCTTTTGAATGCACTGACCAGGGCGCTCTGGGCGGCGGAGGAACCCGCGATGGTCAGGGACACAGTCGGGCTAGCCGCAGAGGGCGTACCCGTGAGCGGCGGCGCACCTGCGAAGGCACCCGCGGAGACGGCGGCCGCCACGGTGGCGGCGACCAGAGAATACTTCTTCATGACTTTTTTCCTTGAGAAATTGGCTGGATGGAGAATTGACTCAGGCGACGCGGCGGCGGCCCACGCCCATCAGACCGAGAAGCCCGCTGCCGAACAGCCACACAGCAGCCGGAATCGGAACCGGAGAGGTGGGAGTGGACAGGGTGCCATCGGTCGACAGCGTCAGATCGCTGGCGCCCAGGGTGTAGCTTTCCACCGCGGCGGTCAGGCTGTTGCTGCCGGTCAGCAGATACAGACTTTCGGTCGCGCCGATGCCGGTGCCGGCCGAGTTCGGACCTTGTCCGTACAGGTTGGTGCTACCCCCTACATTGCCGGTCCCGGCGCCCCAGACATTGGGCGAGCCACTGACCGGTGCCACTGGGTAAGCGGTACCGCCCGCGGCGTAACCCTGGGTGGCCACCGTGGTCAGGAACGTGAGATCACCGTTGAAGCCCTGGCCCCAGGTGCCGAGATTGGACTGATGCAGGTTCGAGATTAAGCTGGTGGCCGCATTGTTGCTGGTCACGCCGATGAGGACGCCAGGTGCCTTGTCGCCGGACGGTGCGCCGGTGTACTGCACGCCTTCGGCCGCCCACTGCAGGGCGCTCGCGTCCGGACTGCCGGCAATGAAGGCCGCCAGTTGGGTGGAGGTGACGTCGATGTTGACCGGATCGCTGTTGGTGGTGGCCTTGGCGGTGGTGCTGAGCGTGGACGGCGTCAGGCTGGTGAGAGAGATGCCCGTATCCCAGGCAAAGGTTTCCGCTCCGCCCGTCGCGCCCGGATCGGTAACGAATACCCACAGGTCGGATGCCCCGCTGCTCGGCAGCGCCTGCGCGAAGGCGCCGGAAGTGGCGCCCACGGCGACGGCCGCAGCAATAGCAAGGCGCACGTAGTTTTTCATCGTAGTGACTCCAGAAGTACTATTTGATGTGAGAGGTGAATGGCCCACCTCGTCCCCTAGCTAACTCGCGCGCGTCAGGTGATTGGTGCACTGGCTCTGCACACGGCATCTGGCGCGACTGTTGAGAGAGTCAAGGAATGGCGTTACGGTCGGATGACGCTTCTGTATCAGTTGATAGCAATTTGAAGAGAAAACATTCGCTACGTGCGAATGAACGTCGAATGTATGACGTTTGAATTGCGATCAGTTTCCGTTCGTAACCTGGATGACCTGTTGAGTGCCATCGCGCAGCACCGTCAGGGTGACCGTGGCGTGCGTGTTCGCCTGGCTGGTCAACAAACCGTTCACCGCACTTGCATTCGTCAGCGGCACACCATTGACCGCCACTACCAGGTCGCCGTTGCGCACGCCGAATTTCTCCTCGTCGTCCGGGGATGGCATGAGACGTAAGCCACCGAAGTGGCCCGCGGCAAATCTCGGTACGGGATTCAGGTTCTTGAACATTCGCGCCGGGCTCAGCGGTGCAGCGCCTGTATCCTGCTTTGCCGTATATATAGGCTGATCCGACCTGACGGAATTGATGTTTGCCGCTTGCCACGCGCTGACCAACACATGGCCTGACTCGCTGCCGGGGTGCGGTAGTCGCAGGATTTCGAAGCGCCCGTCGAGGTCCAGAATCACGCGGTCCTCGTAGACTTCATACAATCGTCCGCTGCCCAGGCCCACCAGCAACCCACCGGCGTGATACAACCGCGTGGGCTGCCCCATGCGGCCCAAGATGGCGTAGCCCGCCTTGGGGTCGCGGGACGCGATCACACCGGAGAGCATAAAAGCGCCGCCCACATCCGGCGCCTCGCGTAAATCACCTTGCACGGCTGGCGTTGGAGGGTCGCCGAAGAGATGGCCGGTGATGATGCGTGCGATGCTGTTGCCGCTCGGGCGCTGCGCAGCCAGCATGACAACAGGAGTGCTGCCCTGAGCGAGATGGAATCGGTAGGTGGTGAGGCCCAGGCGCGTGATGTCTGCTATGCCTACCGCACCGATCACGATGGCTGCGCACAGCGGCGCCCGCCGCAGGGCCCGCGCCTGCATCAGTTGTTGCGCCGCCGCCGTAAGGCGGCGCAAGCACCCAATACCAGCAAGCAGCCTTCACCCAGCGCGCCGCCACCGCCCTTCGAGGATGAAGACGATCCGCCGCCGGCGCTCAAATTGACCATCACGCTTCCCGCCGTCTGGCCGCCCGCGCCGGAGCAGGTCAGTACAAAGGTCGTGTTGGCGGTGATGGCAGGACTGGTTGCTGACCCGCTCGTGGCCTGCGAGCCGGTGAAACTTCCGGACCAGCCGCCACCCGAGGCGACACAGGAAGTCGCGCCCGTGGTAGTCCAGATCAGGTGGACAGTGCCGCCTGACTCCACGCTAGTTGCATCGGCGGTCAGGTTGACCGTGGGAGCTGCTGGGGCCTGACTGACGTCGAGCGCATACGTTCCCGCCGCATCCGAGCCGGTAGGCGTCGCGATGATGCTGAGGTAATAGTTACCGGCAGTCGCAATCGAAATGGCGCTCAGGGTGCCACCGCCAAACACTTCACCAACGACCGTGCCGCCCTGCGTGAGAACGCCGGTCAATTGACCGCCCGACTGCGAGAAGCTCGCCGGCCATGCCAGGTCAGCCAGTGTGAACTGGTAGGTGCCCTTGGTGGTGATGCTGATCTGCGTGGGCTCGAAGGCCGCACCGACGCCCTGCGGTTGGTCGAATACGAGAGTGCTGCCGCTGTTGGCGAGATTCACGTCCATGAGGCTGCCGGCGCTGGAACTGGACTGCGCAAACCCCAGCAGGGTCACCGAACCGGCCGCAAGCGTCGCAGTGATGCTGCCTGGGGTGGTGCGCGGTGTACCGACGAGTGCTCCTGCCTGCACGAGCGCCAGATCCGCCGTCGCAAGGGGTGCCGGAATCTGCAGATCCGTCAGCGTCGCCGTGTAGGTGCCTGCGGCCGAGGCGCTTGTCGTGAAGCTGAACGGCTTGAGGGGGCTACTACTGGTGGTCGCAGCTTCTGCCGAACCACTGACGGCGGTACCGCCTTGATTGAGAATCTGCGCCGAATAGCTACCGGCCCCGGGCGTGGCCGCCGCCTGAGCGGCCGCATAGATCTGGTAGGTATCCCCTGAACCGGCTCCGGCGCCCGTAAACGTCTGGGTTCCGGAGTGCGTCAGAGTTGCTGCGGCAGTGCCCTGACTGATGTCCACGCCGATCGCCGCGACCTGTGACAAGGCCACGGGGAAGGCCAAGTCATTCAAGGACAGCTGGTATTGCGCACCTGTGGTGAGCTGCACACTACCGCCTACAGCGGTGGTGCTGCCGACTGGAATCGTCCACGAAAAGCCCGGTGAGCCGCCACCGCTGGAGGTCGGTAAGACGCTCACGCTGAACAGGCCGCCACTGGCCTGAGTTGCCGCCAGTGCGACGGCAAAGATCTGATACGTGCCGGTTTGCAGGGTCACGGTTGTGGTCAGCGCACTGGTGTTGGGATCCGGCAGCAGCGCGATGGGCGTCGGCGAGCCGTTGAGAAGCGCGATCAGCCGCGGCGGCGCCTGCAGCGCACTCGGCAGGGTCTGATCCGTTTCGGAAATCTGATACGAGCCCGCGGTCGTGACGGTAAACGTCTGCTGCAGAATTCCCTCGGAGGTCGGCGGTGGCGCTCCGGGAAGCCCCATGCTGTCGGACCAGGACTGCAGTGCTGCGCCGCCCTGAGTGGCGCTGACCGCCAGACCGATGGGACCGGGGGGCTTCCCGGTAACCGGCGCGCCTACGATATGGAAGCGGTAGGAGCCCGTGGTCGTCGCGGTAAATGAGCCCATGGCGACGCCGTTGGTGGACACTGCGTTGGCCCCATCCACGACCAGCTGCGTGGTCGTGGCAAGGGTATTCGAACCTGAAATCGGCGTGATATTGACGAGCGTGTCGTTGGCGGTGATCGCCATCTTCAGACTGGCGAGCGGCTGGGTCACGGCGTCCTGCGTGCCGAGGTCGGTCAGCGTCACATAGTAGGTCGTGCCCGCCGTCGCGCTGAAGTCATGCTCCACGGGGACGCCGGTAGTAGCCGCTGCAGCCGTGCGCACGTCATCACAGGGCACCTGCGCACATTGCGCGGGGCTCTGGGCATGTACCGCCACGCCGCAGCCCAGCGCCAAAAGGGCGATAACCAGTCTGTGCCCAACCGGGCAGCGTAAATCCGCTTTCATAATCTGGCTTCAGGTCGCCCGACTTTTCAGGCTGGCCAACGCCGCGCGCGCATCTTCTTCGCCGAAGAACCGCGATGACCCCGCCACTGCCGTTTCCAGATCGGTCCGGGCCCGATCGGCCTGCCCACTGCGCAGTTCCGCCATGCCCAGGTGGTAGTGGACCTCGTGGGACTGCGGCATCAGTTCCGCCGCCCGTTGTAGCACCGGCAGGGCCTGGGTGTAGTCGCCGCGCTTGAACTGCACCCACCCGGCCGTGTCCAGCAGGTCGCCGCTCCTGGCGTTTGCGAATCCCGCCGTCAGCGCCTGGGCACGATCCAGGCTGGTTTTGTCGGTGTGATAGCTGACCAGCAGCATGGCCAGATTGTTGGCGGCGACCTGCGACTTGGGGTCGCGCGCAATCCAGCCGTCGTAGAGCTTCTGCGCGTCGTCGATCCTGCCGACCCGCTGATACAGCGACCCCAGATCGTTGAGCAACGTCACTTCGGTTGGTGCCAGCTTCAGTCCGTCCTGGTAGGCGTCGATTGCACCCGGCAGGTCGCCGCCCGCAAATTTCACCAGCGCCAGGTTGCGGTGAGGTCGCCACCACTTCGGATCGTTGACGATCGCCACGCCCAGTGTCAGCTGGGCCGCGGCATAATTCTTCTGCTCCAGGTAGATTTCCCCGAGCAGATTCGGAATGAGTGCGCCTTTGGGTTCGGCCGCCATCAGGCCCTGCAGGCGGCTCACCGCCTTGGCGCCCTGACCGCGCTGCACCTGCAGATGCACCAGTTGCGTCAGCACGTCATAGCCATGCGGCTGGATCGCCAGGGCCTTTTCGAACTGCGCCTGCGCATCATCCAGGCGGTTGTCGGCTTGCGCGACCACGCCCTCCAGCAGATACGGCGCGGCATCACCCGGTTTGGCATCGCGATAGGTATCGGCTGCTTTGGTGGCCCCTGCGATGTCCTTGCGCGACAAGTAGGCGCGGACCAGCGCATCGTTCAGTGAGTTGTCGGTCGGGAGTGCCTTGACGGCATCCTGGAGTACAGTCAAACCCTGCTCCGGTTGTTGCGTCTGAAACAGTACTTGCGCCAAAGCTATGCGCAGGGATGCGTCCGCCGGTGCAGCCTCCACGGCTGCGCGCAACGGCTCCTGGGCCAGAGCCATATCGCCATGTGCCACGAGAGCCTGGGCCAGTATCCGGTTGAGGCTTGGATTTCGGGGTTGATCGCGCAGCACGGCGCGCAGGTCCGCGATCGCACTGGTGGTGTCCCCGCGCGCTAGCTCCAGCTGCCCGCGAATCGCCAGCGCATCATTGTCTCGCGGGCTGGCCTTCAACACTTCAGCCAGGAGTCGCTGTGCGTCCGCCTCCCGCTTTTCTCCGACGGCAATGACGGCCAGTCGATCGCGCGCGACGATGCCGCTGGCAGCCGTTCCTGCGTCTTTCACGATATCGTTGAATACCGTAATGGCCTTGGCTGACTCGTTGAACTTCTGCAGCATGTTGCCCAGCGCCAGTCGCAGCGTGTAGTTGTCCGAGTCGGCCTTGATGTAGTCGCTCAGAGTCTGCTCGGCGGCGAAGTGCGTGCGCGCCTGCGCCAGGAAATCGACCTGCAGCAGCTTCGCGTCATCGCTGTGCGGCAACGCCTTCACCGCGTCTTCCAGTACTTTCTGTGCCTCGTCCATCCGCTTGCTGCGCGACAGGAATACAGCGAGCTGCGCTCGGTAGCCAAGCTGATCGGGGTTGAGTTTCACCAGCGCCCGCAGCTGGGCTTCGGCCAGCTCCGGTTTATCAGCCAATTGATACAGACTGACCAGAACCTGATGGAAGCCTGGGATTGCAGGTTGCGCCGCCGCCGCGTCGCGCACCAGCTTGATGGCCGCGGGCAGATTTCCGTCCTGCCGGTAGAGCGCCGCGCGCAGATCGACGGCGTCTTCGTTCTTGGGATCGAGGGTCACCGCGCGCTCCGCGTCCGCGCGCCCCGCGGCGGGATCCTTCAATGCCGATTCGGCGGCACCGCGCATCGCCAGCAGTGTGGCGTCATCGGGTTGTTTGGCAAGCGCCGGCTTGATGATCTCGAGGCCCTGCTTGGGCTCCCCCGCCGTGATCAGCAGGCGCCCCAGCGCCGTGCGGGCCACCAGGTTGTCCGGATGCTCCTCGATCACCGATTGCAGCAGCCCGTAGGCATTGCGCAGTTGCCCGAGTTTCTCTGAAGTCTGTGCCGCCATGATCCGCGCCTGTGCATCCTTGGGATCGATCTGCATGGCGTTGCGGAATTCGACCCCGGCCTTGGCGAAGTCCCCGCTCTGGTAGTAGGCCTGGCCGCGCTTCATATGACTGGCGAGGCGCGACTTGGCACCGCCGCATCCCGTGATGAGCAAGGCCACCGCCACGATTGCCGTCAGGGCTAGCGCCCGGGTGGTCCGCATCGGCGACATTCGCGCGTTCTCAAATCAAATGGGGGAGTCGGACTGTAGGCAAGGTGCGTGACGAAGGCATGACAGTCCCGCCCGCTCGCGGTGCACACCCGTGTCGAATTCTTTTACGCCGCGGCGCCGATAAAGGCGCGACCGGCAATGGCGACCAGCATGGCGCCCAGAATCAGGCGCGGCATCGATCGCTTCAAATCAAATGTCAGCAGCATTTCAACGACGTACAGCAGGATCACCGACTTCGCGATGCCCTGCGGCAAATCCGGCGGCAGCTGCAGCGACCCGGGGAGGTTCGGCAGCACCAGCGCGACGAACACCACGATCAGATCCAGTGTCGTCACTTCGAAGCGCCGGGTCGGCGACAGCCAGAAGCGCACCAACGCCGCCGCACCGGTGATGCCGATCAGAGTCCAGGACACCGCGGCCAGCGCCTGCGTGTGATCCAACGCGGTCTGATCCAGGTACACCAGCAGCACCACGCTCACGTAGGTCGCGGTTCTCTCAAACCAGTGCAGGGACTCGTGGGCCTTGGAGAAGCTCAACAACAGCAGCACGGCGAGCATGGCGAGACTGAGCACGCCCAGATCCTTGCCCACATGCGGCACCACCACCAGCACCGTGGCGGCGTAGGCCATGAGACAGGCGAGCATCACTCCCAGCGCGATGGCGGGCAGCCGTGCCACCGTGGGCAGAAGGTTCAGCGGCGAACGAATGTGGCCTGGTGCCTGCGGATTGCGCAAATGCCAGCCCGTGGCTTTGGCCAGCAGCAACAGGCCCAGCACCACCACCGCGAAAGCGCAGAACACGGCAACCACGGTGAGATCCGCCTCGAAGCGCATGAAATAGGCGAGCAGCACCAGGCCTGCCTGCAACAGATAGACAATGGCAACGGCCTCGCGATGGACGAAGCCTATGGCCAGCAGCCGATGGTGCAGATGGTTCTTGTCGGCGGTAAACGGCGATTTGCCGGCCATGATGCGCGTACTCATGACCATGAGTGTGTCGAGGATCGGCAGGCCCAGTAACAGGATGGGCAGCGCCGCACTGAGGTCCCCGCTCACACCCTGGGTCGCCAGCAGCGCCAGCGCCCCCACCGAAAATCCCAGTACCTGGCTGCCGCTGTCGCCCATGAAAATCCGCGCCGGGTGGGTATTGAAGCGCAGAAAACCCAGCACCGCGCCCGCCTCGATCAGGCACAGCGCAATGACACTGGAATTACCGCTGGCCACGGCAAACAGCGCCACCGCGCACAGACACAGGAGTACCAGACCGCCGGCCAGTCCATCCAGGCCGTCGGTCAGATTGACGGCATTGGTCACCCCGATCAGGAACAGGAAAGTGATGACACCGGAGAACAGCCCCGGTGCCAGCATGCGTCCATCGATCATCACCCTGCCGATGTGCACATCGCCCACGACCATGCACACACCGACCGCGAGTATCTGTCCCACGAGCTTGGTGCGATAACCCAGTTCGACCCGGTCATCCCAGACCCCAAAGCACAAGAGAATGAGAATGCCGAGCAGCACGCCGCGGGTGGGCCCGGTGAGGGGAACGGTCACCAGCACCGGCAGCAGGATGCCGATCGCCATGGCGAGCCCACCGACGCGCGGCACCGGCACGACATGAACCTTGCGCGGCCCCGGCTTGTCGGTGAGGCCGACGGCGGGGGCCCAGCGGCTCAGTACTGGAATCAGCGCCGCCGTCGTGGAGAGCGCCACGATGAAGGCCAGGAACAGTTCCACACGATCCCCTGTTGTTTGGCGCCACAGTAGGGGACGGTTGCGACAATTTGGTGAAGGCGCGTGGCAGCTGCCACGCAACCTCATGATTTCATTCAGCGTCCGTCGACGCTGAAGGCGAGCAGCACATTGCCCGGCTCACCCACGATGCGGCCGTAACCGGAGTTCACGAACAGCATGCCCCCCGCCAGGGTGGCCCCGCCATTGTCGAGCGAGCCGCCGGCCGCCGGCACGCCATTCACGGTGGTATACGCCTGTGCCGTATCCACGTCCCACACGACGTGGCCGTCGCCGCTGGCGTAGGCACGCAGATGTCCGTCCTCGGATCCGGAGAACACGACTCCCGGAATGGCCGTCGCCGCCTGGGATTGTGCGGCCAGGCAGTTGTGCGGACCCCAGCTGCACACGGCTTGCCGCGGCGCCGCCCGCCACAGCTGTCGGCCATCCACGAGGTTGAGCGCGATCAGGCCACCGGGATGCCCCTGCGCGGCCGCGGCATCGGACACTGGTGCATACAGCCGCTCGGCATCCGCGGCCCCGCCCCACTCGATACCGCCGAGACTGCTGCCCACGCCGACCTGTGCCTGCCAGCGCTCATGTCCGGTCTGTGGATCCAGGCCGTATACGCGCCCGGATTTCTCCCCCGTGAGCAGCACCCGCTCACCACCAGCCAGCGTCCGCAGAATGGGCGAAGTACCAAAGTCCACATCCGGACCCAGGGTGTGCGGGCAATTGCCCTGCCCCGCGCTGGCCGGCGTATCGCACCCGACGATGTAGTTGTCCTTGGGCCGCAACTGGTTTACCCACGCCACCGCCCCGCTGCTCATGTGCAGCGCCAATATCGAGTCCGTGTGTTCGGTTGGTACGTCGGTGTAGGAGTTGCCGGTTCCGACATAGAGCAGATCATGCTCAGGATCGAGCGTCGGCGCCGACCACACCGAACCGCCCGCCGGTCCGTACAGCTGCGTACCCTGCGCGTTCTTGCGGTACGGCCGGGCCGGCTGCGACACCGTATAGGTGCGCCACAACACCCGGCCGGTACGCATATCCAGCGCCGCGACGCTGCCGCGGAACCTGCAGCACTCGTAGGTCGGCGTCGGCGCCGAGAGTTCCTCCAGCGATGACACCGGCACGAATACCCGGTCGGCGTGGACGGCCGGCGCACCGGTGATGCGCGCCGAGGGGTGCGGATCAAGCCGCCGCTTCCACAGCAGCCGGCCACGATTGGCATCCAGCAGGTAGACGAAACTCGAATCATCGCCGAACACCACCCGCAGCACGCCGCCCACCGGCGCAACGGACACCGCGGTGCGCACCGGCCCCTCCGCGTCGAAGGTCCAGTAAGTGCACCCCGTCCTGGCATCCAGCGAATACACTCGCCCGCTCGAGCTCGTCACATACACTCGGCCCCCGACGAGGGTCGGCTGGCCGTACACGTAGGTCGCCCGGTAGCCGAACGCCCATTTGAGCTTCAGATGCGGCACGTCGGCGGCGCTCAGCCCCGGGTCGCCTTGAAAACGCGTATTGGCAAGGTCGGCGCCCCAGCCATTCCAGCCGGGCCCGCTTTGGGTGGCGGGCGCATGCGGCGCCGGGCAGCGGTTGGACTCGGGCGTGGGCGCCAGATGACCCACGGGGGCCTTGCCGGTGATGTAGGTGGCCACCGCCACCCGGTCATTCATGCTCAGGCCCGCCGCCTGCACCCGCATGCTGCCGCCAGTGAGTATCTGCATGACTTCATCGGGAGAGTGGCGCGCGATCGCGGCGCGCGCCGGAATGCGCTGCGTGGGATGGTCGTGGCAGGCGGCGCAGCTGCGCTGATACAGCGCGGCCGGATCCGCGGTGGGGGGACCGTCGCTGGTAGCGGCGCGCGCCGTGAAGGCGATCAGCGCTAGCAGCGCCGTGAGACAAGTGAGCCGTGCTGGGATGCGAATCAATTGCTGCCCCTCATCCAAGGCGAAGGCATGTTGTACGGTACGGTCGTGAACACCGCTTCCACCTGCTGGATGCGGCCGCTGCGGATCTTGAAGGTCTCCAGCAGACAGTAGCTGTGGGGATGCCGGAAGAGCTTGGAAGTGGCGGGTCGCCCATCGCTCAACTTGTAGTCGCCAAGCCGGCCTTCGTGGTCGATGAATCCCGCCGCCATCACCAGGCCGCGCTCGGCATCGACGACCAAAAAACGGCGCGCGCGCAGCCGGTCGTCATAGCGGTACCAGCCGAGCTTGAACTGCTGTCCGCACCCCAGGTGCGTGATGGCGCCCCAGGTATCATCCTTGCGGTTGGTGGTCTGAAAGCCGTCCTCGCGCCGGTTGCAGTCATCGGTGAAGGCCGTGTGCAGGGTGCCGTCATTGCGCTGGATGGTCTCGAAGTAACCGTTGGCGAGGGTGATCAGATGCTGGCGGTCGCTGCGTTCGGCGGCGGGCACGATTTCGTTGAGCACCGGCAGCGGGTGGAGGTCGGCCGTCACGAACGGCACCCCGGCCTCCTGCGGTCGGGCGACGATGGTTTCGGCCTCGGTGATCGCGCCGCCCCGCACTTTGAGCCGTACCGCAAAGGGTGATGAGGTGTCGGTTTCGCGCACCACGCCGTAGAAGCCGACGCTGCCGTTTTGCACATCGGCAAAACGCAGATCGTAGTCACCCAAGGCGGTGACCGTACCCCACAGGCCATCGCCCGGGCGCAGCATGACGTCGTTCTCGCTGGTGCGCGCGCCCGGTGCAAAGCCCGCCTTCGCGGCATCGCCGACCTTCAGCGCCGCAAGGTAGCGATCCAGGACCTGGTACAGGCAGCTGCGGTCACAGCCAGGTGCCGGAGCGGCTGCCGCGACGCCGTTCAGCAGTAGCGCGGCGCCGGCCGCGACCAGCAATCGCCAATACCTTTTCATCCCCATATTTTCATTATAGCTGCTTAAAGGTGCGCGGCCGGCCCGGGCTCCGGCACCATGCGATCCTGCATCGCCAAGAGCACGTCCTGGCGCGAGATCTCCCCCAGCAGGTTGTTGCGCCATTGCCCTTCGATCACCGGCAGCGCATTCGCCCGGGCCTTGAGGAAGACATCGAGGGCCGCGCCCAGGGACAGGTCCTGGGTCAGCACCAGGGTGGCCGGCCGGATCACGCTGTCGAGCTGGACGCCGCCGTCCACCTTGCCCGCACGCAGCGCCGCCAGGAGCTCGCGCAGGTCCAGCCAGCCCACCAGCTCCCCGCCATCGGTGACATAGGCCCGCTCCAATGGCCGTCGTGGCAGCTGTTCAAACATCTCCTTCAGGGTCATGTTGCGGGCGACCACGGCGCCGGCGGGTTTGATCAACGCCGCCACCGTGTTCAGCTGCCAGCCATCATTGGTGCTGCGGCCCTGCAGCGCGGCGTGATACACCGATTCACCGCGGCGATAGACCTTGGCGGTGTAGTGCGCGGTGACACAGGCCAGCATCAGCGGCAGCACCATGTCGTAGTCGAGAGTCATTTCAAAGAGCATCAGAATGGAAGTGAGCGGCGCGTGCGTAGTCGCCGCCAGGAAGCCGCCCATGCCGACCAGGGCATACGCCGCCGGCACCGAAGTGACGCCGGGCAACAGCGCATGCAGTACCCCGCCGAAGAGGGCGCCGATGGCGCATCCCAGGAACAGGGTCGGCGTGAACACCCCGCCCACCGCGCCGGAGCCCACGGTGGCGGCGGTGGCCAGCAGCTTCGCCAGCAGCACCACCAGCAGCCACCAGCCGATGAGATGGGCATTGAGAATGCTGCCCACGGCACCAAAGCCATTGCCCCAGACCTCGGGTACGGCGATCGAGATGGCACCCACCAGCAGTCCGCCCAGTCCCAGCTGCCACTGCAGCGGCAATTTCAGACTCACGAAACGCGCCTTGGCGAAATCCAACGAGGCCAGGAAGGCGGGCGCGAGATGCCCCAGCACCACCCCTAGCAGCACGTAGAAAATCAGTTCCCAGTTGGACGCGAACTGCACCTTCGGTACGTCGTAGACCGGCGCATAACCCAGGAAGCGGTGCACCGTGGCACTGGACACCACCGAGGCCACCACCAACGGCCCGAAGCTCTCCATGGCGGTGCCGCCCAGGATGATCTCCGACACGAACAGCGCACCGGATATCGGCGCGTTGTAGGCGGCGGCAATTCCGGCCGCGCCGCCGCAAGCCACCATCAGCCGCAGGCGCGGAATGGGTGCGCGCGCCAGACGCCCGAGGCGCGAGCCCAGCATGGCGGCCAGCTGCACCATCGGGCCCTCGCGGCCGATGGAGCCGCCCGAGGAGATGGTCAGCAGCGAGGAGAGGCTGTTGGCGAGCGTGGCGCGCACGCTGATGCTGCCATCACCGACGCGCACCGCCTCCATGTAGTCGACGGCGCGCGGGGAGGCCAGCACGCGGCCGGCCTGGCGCAGCACCAGTCCCGCGAGCACCGCACCGCCCAGTGGCAGCAGCACGCGCCGCCACCACACCATGGCGGAAGCCGCACGTTCGAGGCTGCTGGACTGGCCGGTGAACAGCAGCTCGAGCAGGCGCAGGCCCTCGCGGAAGGCGACGCTCGAGAGGGCCGCGCAGAGGCCGACCAGGGCCGCCCAGAACACGATGCTGGCCAGGTCCTCGTGGCCCAGCAGCACCAGGCGCAGCCGGGTCAGCAGCGACAACGGCACGCGTGCGAGCTGTCTGACCTCGTGAGGCAACGGGAGAGGGAGATCGCCTTAAGCGGAGTGTTCCGGATTGCGGTTGATGGCGGGCCGAATCACGAAACGGAAGCGCGCCTTGCCCACCATCACCAGATCGCCGTCGTTGAGGGTCTCGCGGGTGCTGCGATGACCGTTGACGTAAATGCCGTTGGTGCTGTTGAGATCCTCGATGATGGTCTGGTTGCCGTTGGCGAGCAGCACCGCGTGGTGACGGCTGATGAAACTCGCATCGATCTGCAGGTCGTTATCCGGCGTGCGGCCGATGGTCGTCTTGCGGCCGAGGACGTGCACCACTTCATGGCCGTCCTGTGAGCGCACCAGCAGCCGCGCGCCCTGCTCGCGGATCACTTCATGGGGGCCGGTATTGCCGGGCGCAATGGAGCGGATGCTGCGCTGGATGTTGTCCACCAGGGCGGCGCTGTGCGCGGTTTCGCTTTCCAGTCGCTGCATCAGCGAATCGCGCTCGCCCAGCCAGCGCCGCGCATCGGCGATGTCGGACTGCATCTGCGAATTGATGCGCATGAGTTCCTCGACCCGCATGTTGCGCGCGCGCAGCTCCGACTCCAGACGATTGATGGCCTCTTCCGACACCCGCAGATCATTTTCAGCGCCGGCGATACGCTCCTGATTGACGCGATTGCGCTCGCCTTCGGCGACCAGCGCCTGCCCCTGGGTCGCCACCTGCGCCGCCAGGGCCGCGAGCTGCGTCTCCTGCGTCTGGATCTGTGCCACCTTGCCGGCATGCTCGGCGGTAACCTTCTGCACGGCCGCGGCGTGTTCGGCGGACTGCTCGCGCAGGGCCGTGAGGTCGGCTTCCAATGCCGTCTTCTGCGCCAACAGCGCCGCGCTCGTGGCCTGCACGTCACCGTGCGCCTTGGCCGCCGCCTGCAGGGCCAGCGCGTGGCTCTGGATGCCGGCCTGGACCTGCGCTTCGAGTTCGGCGATGCGGGCCGTGCGCCCGCCGCTCTCCGCGCGCAGCGTCTGCAGTGACTGGTTCAACTCGGCATTGGTGCGGCCAAGGGCCGCGGCCTCGTCGGTGCGCACACCGAGGCTCGACTTCAGGGCCGCGACTTCGGCCTCCAGCTGCTGCACCTGCCGGCTGCGCGTCTCCAGCTGCCGGTTCAACACCTGTCCCTGGGTCGCATTGCGCGCCAGGTCATCCGACAGCTTTGCCTGATCCTGGTCGCGACCCGCGAGCTGCAGGTCGAGCCCGCGCAGCATCGAGTCGAAGATACCGCGCCGACCCTCCAGGGAATGCAGGATCTCCAACTGCGCGGCGCTTTGCACCTGCAGCTGCGCGACCTGCTGCCCGGAGGCCTTGAGGGTCGCTTCATGTCGTGCGGTAAGCTCAGCGACGCGGGCGCTCCCGGCGGCGGCGCTGTCGAGGAGATCGGCCTCGCGCCGGTGCAGCCGCTGCTCCAGCTCGCCCGCGCGCTCGCCGGCGCTACGCAACCAGTCGTCGCGCTCGCGGATGGTGGCCTGCAGACCCTTGATCTGGGTGCTGGCGGCCGCGACCGCGGCGCGGCTGCCGGTGAGCTCATCGGACAGGGCCTGTGCCCGTTCGGCGGCTGCCTGGCCGGCGACGCGCGACTCGGCCAGTTCCTTTTCGATGACGACCAGCCGCTCGCCCTTGGCGGCCAAGCGAGTCTCGAGTTCCTTGAGATTGCTGCCGAGCGACCTCAGTTCGGCCTCGAGTTTCGCGGCCATGTTGGCCGGCAACGGCGCGGCCTGCGCAGGCTCCGGCGCGGCATCCGCGGCGCTGAGTCCCGCCTGCGCCAGCTGCGCCGTGTTCAGCGTCGGGGTCGACCAGGTGTCGGTGCTCGCCAGAGGATCATTGGCATGGCGCGCCTCGTAGGCCGCCACATCCAGCACCGGCAGCTCCGCCGTGATTTCCGCATCAGCTGCGCCATTTGGAAATGATTGACTGGATGCGTTCATGATGTGGGACTCACTAGGATTAACCGCGGAGGAACTCCCGCAGCACAGTGCTCAACTGTGCCGCGGCGGATTCAAACAGATCACTGCCATAGCTCTCGGGCTGCTCCACCGTGCGCGCCTTGGGAAGCAGATCGCGTGCCCGCGCGCCATCCAGGCCGCGCCCCTCACGCGCGCGTACCAGCAGCGACTGCTGCGTGATCAGACGCAGCCGATCGGCGGCCGGGTACTGCATGGCGGCCTGCATGCCCCACCAGGCGAGCGGCCCGTTGACGAGCTTGTCGGCAAAGCCTGCCGCGATGGTCTCGAGCGCGGCGCCTTCATGCACCGCGTTGCGGGTTCGATTCCATTCCACCTGCAGATGGCTGCCCTCGACGTTGGGTGCCAGCGGCCACGGCGTCCGACGGAAGTTCTCACGTTCAGCCTCATCGGGCACCGGCACTCCGATCAGCACCACGCGACGCACCACGGCTGGCAACGCCAGCGCCAGTTCGGCCGCGACCAGCGCGCCGGTCTGGTAACCCAGCACATCCAGCTGGCGAAACCGCATCGTGGTGCAGAATTCTCCCAGAGCGTTGGCGTAGTCGACAATGGTCGGCCGCGTCGAGGGCCCATCGGAATTGCCGTAGCCCGGCAGATCCGGTGCATACACCGAACGGTCCATGCCCATCAGGCTCAAGAGCGGCAGCATGCTGCTGCCCGATCGCGGCGTGGCATGCAGGCACAGCAGTGAGGTGCCTTCGTCGAAGCCGCCGCCGCCCGGAATCGCATTGTGCACGTGCAGCTGGCCGTAGCGGCTTTCGAAATAACCGCGTCGCACGCGCGGTGCGACCGGTGTAGCGGGCTTTGCGGGACCCTTGGGCATTCAGCCTCCGATGCGGGCGGTCAACTCCCACTATATAAGGATTTGTGACGCTCTTTAAGGAACGAGACACCGTACCTGGCGACAGGTCTCAAACTGCGCCCACACTGTCAATAATGGGCTAATTCCGGGCAAGGAGACCCCGATCATGCGCACTGAAATCTACCGTTGGATGACTGGCCCGATGGGCGTCCTGCGCGTCACCCTGCCGTTGGCTGCGGCCGCTCTATGCGCGGGCTGTGGGTTGGCAGGAACGACCGTCGCCGCCGGCACCGGTGCCGCTGCCGAGGTGCAGCAGGCACAACAGGCCAAACAGACCGAGGATCGCGTCAAGCGCGAATTGGATCAGGCGCAGCAAGCCGCCGCCGCGCAACGCGATGCCGCGGAATCGCAGGGCAAATAAACTCAACTCGAGCAAGGAGTTCCCCGGGTAGGACCCCCGGGGGACTCATCTTCACCCGCAGCGGCTACTTGCCGCGCCGCGCTGCCTTGCGCCCCTTGGTTTTCGCCTTGCCCTTGCCCTTGGCCTTGGCCTTGGCCTTGGCCTTCGTCTTGACCTTGCCGCGGGTCTTCACCTTGGCGCGGGCGACCTTACGCTTCGGAGCCGCCTTGCGCTTGGCCTGAGTTTTCGACTTCGCCTTTTTGGCGGCCTTCTTCTTCGCCTTGGTCTTGGTCTTAGCCTTCGGTTTGGCCGCGGCCTTGGCTTTCGGCTTGGCGCGCGCCTTCGGCGCCGCAGCTGCTGCGTCCTTCGGACCGTGGATGGCCAGCTGTACGCCCTGCGCGTCGGCGACCTGCGCGATCCAGTCGCCGCCCGGCACCTGGTGGGGCCCGTTCAGTACCTTGCCGCCGGCGGCGAGTACCGAGGCCACCCCGGCCGTGACACTGGGTACGTGGATGTAAACCAGCCATCGGGGGCGGCCCGAGTGGTCCCTGGAACGTTTGAAGGCCCCGCCCAATTGGGTGCTGCCGGTACCGAACACGAGGTAGTCGCCAACCTCCCCGCCCATGGGATGGGTGTTCAGCACTTCCCAGCCGAACAGGGCCTTGTAGAACTGCAGCGCGGCCACGGGGTCCTCGGCGGTCAGTTCGTGCCAGGCCGCAGGTCCTGCCATCTGCGCGGCGTTGGCGTCCGTCATGCCGGCGCCCGCTTCATACAGGCCGATGGCGGCCCCCTGGGGATCGGTAATCACCGCATAGCGGCCCCCATCCGCGGCGACGCCGGTCACGGGATGGATGACCCGGCCACCCTTGGATTCGGCCGTCGAAATCGCGGCGGCGAGATCCGCAACCCCCACGTAGGTCAACCAGTTCGGCCCCGCCTTGTCGGCCAGCGGGTCCTTGCCGACGACCCGAGCGCCGCCCACCGGGCCCGTGGCATGCGACAACATGGTGTAGTTGGCATCCCCTTCCCAGGGTTGGGCGTTCCAGCCGAACGCTTTGGAATAGAAAGTGGCACCGGCCCCCGGATCGGGCGTCAGTAATTCGTGCCACAGGAACTGCCCCAGGCCTGCCGAGCTGCTCATCGTGAATCCCCTTTGTTCGCGAAACTTGCGCGAAGGTGGCTGACTCTAAATCGCGGACGGCAAACGATTCAACCTCCAATGTGAAGTGATACGCGTCGCACTTGCACCAATTCACCCGCGCGGCCCCGCCCCGGCAGCGCGACAATGCGGCAATTGAAGGCCCAGCGCCATATCGGGGGAATCCCATGCACCAGACGTCAAAGCCGATCGGATCCCCCGCCTTGCTGCTCGGCGCCGGCCTGGCGCTAAGCGGCTGGTTGGCCTGCGCCCTGTTGCCCGCGACCGCCGCTGCCCAGAACTCGGCACCGCCACCCGTTGCGGCCAAGCCCGGCGATTTCCGCGGCTATTCGGGCGTTCACTGGCCGTCGGACTTTGACGTGCGCAAAGGGCACTGCGACCGCGAGCGGATCACCGACAACCCACGGCGCACCGACGCCATCGCCAGTCTGGGCCAGCGCCGCGCGCTCAACCGCAATGCGGCCATGCTGGTCGGCGCCCATCTGCCGGACCTGCTGCCGGTCACTCTGGGGGCGGAGCTCGACGAGGGCGACCGCGCCTGCATGGGCCAGGTGCTGGAGCTGGGTGCCAGCGGCCACTGGGTGCGCTGGGACAATAGCGCCACCGGCATCCACTACGAGATGCGGCCGGATGCCGGGCGTGATGGCATCGCCGGCACCTGCCGCGCCTTCCGTCTGAAGGCCTCGGGTAACTACAAGCGGGCCAAGCGCACTGCCATGGCCTGTGAAAGCGGCCCCGGCCTGTGGCAGCTATCCAGCCTGTAGGGCGCGTTCAGAAACTCTCGGTGGAGATGGGAGTCTGGGTCGCGGGCCGTTCCCGCGAGGCGATGAAGTCGCCGGTGATCATTTCCGCATAGGGCTGACCCGGGCCGACCATGGGGAACACCCCGGCGTCACGATCGATGACGACTTCGAGGAAGGCCGGGCCGTCGAAGCTGATGAACTCAGCCACCACCCTTGCCACCTCTTCCTTGCGATCCAGGCGCACCGCGTACTTGAAGCCATCGGCCTGCGCGGCCTTGATGAAGTCCTTGGTGTGCAGCGACTTGTCACTGGCGGAGAAGCGGCCCTTGAAGAACAGCTTCTGCCACTGGCGCACCATGCCATCGCCATTGTTGTTGAGCACGACGATCTTCACCGGCAGGTCGTAGGTGGTCACCGTCTCCAGCTCGCCGATATTCATGCGGATGCTGGCATCGCCGTCGATGTCGATGACCAGCCGCCCCGGATGGGCGATCTGCGCACCGATGGCGGCCGGCAGGCCAAAGCCCATCGTGCCCATGCTGCCGGAGGTCAGCCACAGCCGCGGCTGACGGAAATCGAAATACTGGGCTGCCCACATCTGGTGCTGGCCGACGCCGGTGGCGACGATGGCCTCGCCACGCGTCAGCCGGTTGATCTCTTCGATCACGTGGTAGGGCTGGATCGCGCTGCTGTTGCGGTCATAGTTGAAGGCATGCGCGCGCTTCAGCGCATCGATATGCGCATGCCAGGCGGAGTAGTCGGGCCGGAAGCCCGCGCGGCGGCCATGGGCCACCAGCGTCCGCAGTGCTTCGTCCAGGAGCCCGACATGGTGCCACTGCACCTTGCGCACCTTGTCGATCTCGGCGCGGTCGATGTCCAGCTGCGCGATGGCCTTGGCGTTCGGCGCGAATTTTGCGGGCACGGTGGCGACGCGGTCATCGAAGCGCGCGCCCAGGGCGATCAGGAAATCGCAGTCATCGACGGTGTAGTTGGCGTAGGCCGCGCCGTGCATGCCGAGCATGCCCACACACAGCGGGCCCTTGGTGTCCATGGCGCCCAGCCCCATCAGGGTCGTGACCACGGGCACGCCGAAGGCCTGTGAGAATTCAAGCAGGGCGTCGGCTGCTTCGGCGTTGATCACCCCGCCGCCGGCGTAGATCAGCGGCCGCTGCGCGGCGCCGAGCAGCTCGAAGAACCGGTTCGCATCGGCGCTACCCAGGCCGTCGCGCACCAGGTTCATGATCCGGCTGCGATAGCCGGGGATGGGCAAGGTGCCACTGCCGAGGAAGGCGCCCTGCCAGTTCTGGACGTCCTTGGGTACGTCGACCACCACCGGCCCCGGCCGGCCGGTGCGCGCGATCTCGAAGGCCGTGCGCAACGTCGCTTCGAGCTTGCTGGCATCGGTGACCAGGAAGATGTGCTTGGCCACCGCGCCCATCAGCGATGGCACCGGCGCCTCCTGGAAGGCATCGGTGCCGATGGCGCCGGTGGCCACCTGGCCGCAGATGACGACCAGGGGAATGGAATCGGCCATGCAATCGCGCACCGGCGTGACGGTGTTGGTGGCACCGGGCCCGGAGGTCACGAGGCACACACCGACCCGGCCCGTGGAGCGCGCATAGCCGGCCGCCATGAACCCGGCGCCCTGCTCGTTGGCCGGCACGATCAGCGGCACCTGCCGGGTGCCCTGCGCCTGCGCCTGTTCATTGAAGAGGAAGACTGCGTCGTAGGTCGGCAGGATGGCGCCGCCGCTGTAGCCGAAAATGGCCGTCACGCCCTCATCCGCCAGCACCTGGATCAGCATCTGGGCACCGGTCATCTGCTGACCGGCCAACGGGTGCCCGGTGGGCCGGGCCATGATGACGGTATCGTTCATTTAACGCTGCAAGACGCAACACCCTGAGGGGGTCTTAAAGAGTAGCAGTTTGGTGCGCTGAGAGGCTACAGTTGGCGTTTATGCGCCACATTATTGCCATTCTCCTGCAGAACGAAGCCGGCGCGCTGTCGCGCGTCGCCGGCCTGTTTTCCACTCGCGGCTACAACATCGAGTCACTGTCGGTCGCACCGACCGACGATGCCACGGTGTCGCGCATCACCATGGTGACCAGTGGCTCCGATGCCGTCATTCAGCAGATCGTCAACCAGCTGCACAAGCTCATCGACGTGGTGCGCGTGGAGGACATGACCACGGGTGAACACCTCGAGCGCGAGCTGGTGCTGCTGAAACTGAGGGTGCGAGCGGAACACACCGACGCGCTGCGCGGCTATGTGGTGCGCACCGGCGGGCGGGTATTGGATCCGGCGCTCGACGGCTTCATCGTCGAACTCACGGCCAGCGAGGCCGAGATCAACACTTTCATTCGCGATCTCGCCTCGCGCGCGGAGCTGCTGGAGGTCGCGCGCAGTGGTGCGCTCGGCATGGGGCGCAGCGCACGCCCGCTGCAGCTGGTGAAATCCACGGGCTGAGTGCGGCGGGTCAGGGCAGTGGCGCAGTCGCGAACCTCAGGTCCGCCACCGGACGCCCCGCCAGCAGGTGCTCCTGGAGAATCCGCTCGAGGTTCGCCGGGGTGCAGTCGCGATACCAGGTGCCCTCCGGGTAGACCACCGCAATGGGCCCCGCCACACAGATGCGCAGGCAGTGTGCCTTGGTGCGCAGAACGCCACCTTGGGCATCCACCAGACCCAGCTCGCGCAGCCGCCGCTTGAGATAATCCCAGGACAGTTCCTGTGCCTCGGTCGCGGCGCACTTGCCGCCGGTACACAGGAAAATGTGCCGCCGGTTGCCACCCAGGTGGATCTTCTGTACCGCCAGGCGCAGTGCCTCATCGCTGTCCATGGGCGAGAGTCTACAGCCTTCGGCCCGCCCAGAGGCTCAACGGGGCCGCCGCTGCGGCCCCGTTCGACGGGACTCTTCGAGTGGTGGGGGTTACGGCAGGCTACAGCGCCGTGTCGTCGGTCTCGCCGGTGCGGATACGGATGACGCGCTGGATGTCGGTGATGAAAATCTTGCCATCGCCGACCTTGCCGGTCTTGGCGGACTTGAGTATCGCTTCGACGACCTGGTCGGCCAGGTCGCTGCGCACCGCCACCTCGATCCGGGTCTTGGGCACAAAATCCACCACATATTCAGCGCCGCGGTACAGCTCGGTGTGGCCGCGTTGCCGGCCGAATCCTTTCACTTCCGTGACAGTCATTCCCGAGACGCCGATGTCAGACAGCGCGGCGCGCACGTCGTCGAGCTTGAACGGCTTGATGATTGCGGTGACCAGTTTCATGTTGTTAATTCCCCGTCCAGGTACTTATGGGCCATGTTACGCAGGCTTGAGCATTTTTGCAGTTTTCGTGCCACGGGCAAGAAAATCGGAAAATCACTGGTTTTCAGGCTCTCCCGCGTTTCGCCGCGGTGCGGTACGCACTGTTGGGGAGCGCGCTGGCGAAAAATCCGCCCCGAGTTGGTGCGTTGGGCGCCGACCCCTTGACGGACCGGGTTCGGCGTGCCTGTCGGGATCCCGAAAGAATTAAACACTCTGCAATCTGCGCGCGCTACTATCGCTCTGCCGTATGCTGAATCCGGCGCACCTACTACTATTATTCTGATCGGGGCGGGACCTTTACGTGGGCAACATGACGCGTGCCTTGGAGCACGGTCGTCTCATGCGTGTGTCGCACTCGCATGTCGCGGCGACGGCGCGCGAGGTCGGCCAGGAAAACCAGATTCTTGCGCAGCGCCTGTTGCAGCATCCGCAAACCTACTCCGACTGGGAGTACCGCCACTCACGGCTCATGCACAAGGTCTGCCAGCCGACGCGTCTGCGCGCGCAGATGATCAAGATGCGGGCGACCACGCTGAGTCTCCTCCACCGCCGCTACGTGTTCGAGTATCTGCGCGACCGCAAGGTCACCGGCGCCCTGCGCCATCGCTACATCGCACTCTTTTACGGCGCGCGCGATTACGCCACCGCGATGGTGATGGAGCATGGACACTACACGCGCGCCTGTGTCAGCGCCTCCTGCTCGCGTTTCATCGGCGCCCAGGTGCTGCGCGATCCGGCGTTCGCGGCGCCGCTGACCGCCTATGACGAGCTGTACGGGGAATATTTCCGCCTGTTCTGCGATCTGCAGCTGATGAGCGAGGAAAGCGCCAGCAGCGCGTGCGCGCAGGCGCTGCTGCCGGATCTGAGGGAACGCACGCGCGTGGCGCGCGAGCAATTGGTGCGCCTGCGGTGATGCGCAGGGCCTGCCCAGGTCAGGCTTGCAGATCGGAGAAGTAATTCGCGAGGTAGGCTTCGAAGGATATCCGGTCGGAGGCTTCGATCTCGCGCTGCGCCCGTAGCGATTCCTCGGCCGCGGCCGACAGTTCCGCCAGGCGCTGGGGATTGGGCGTGTGCAGATCGAGGAAATAGGCCTTGTGCATGCTCGACATGCGCAGGGCGAGTTCGATGAACGACTCCCCGGTAGTGCGCAGTTCCTCGAGCAGGCGCGCCGAGGGCGTCAGCTGCACCTCCGCAAGCTTGGCCGCCTGGGCGGCCAGCGCGGTGCCGTAGGGCCGGACCGGGTCTCCCCGATCAAGCACTTCACATATTCCGGTCATCGAGTCCAGGAGTTCGGCGGCCCAGGATTGCATGCCGACCGCGCGGCCATCCCGCGACAGGGTCAGGCCCGGCTCGCGGCCACGCCGTGCGACGGTCAGGTGGTTTTCATCCAGCAGCGCCTGTTCATTTTCATCGATGGGCGGACTGTCCTTCAGTAGACACAGGGCGAGAAAGGCCTCGAGAAAACGCAGCTTGCTCTGGTTGACGCCCACCGGATCGAAGGCGCTGACATCCAGCGCCCGCACCTCGACGTACTCCACGCCGGCCCGCAGCAGCGCGCGGGTGGGCCGTTCGCCCGAGGCCGCCACCCGCTTCGGGCGGATGAAGCTGTAGTACTCGTTCTCGATCTGCAGGATGTTGGCGTTCAGCTGGCGATATTCGCCGTTCACCTTCACACCCATGGCTTCGTAGGCCGGATGCGGCGTGCCGATGGCGCGGCTCAAGTCGCGCACATATTCCTCGAGGCTGTTGACCGACACCGACAGCCCGGACTGGTTGCGGTTGCGATAACCGATATCGCTCATGCGCAGCGAGGTGGCATACGGCTCGTACAAGGTGTCGCGCGTCAGTTCGGCAAGATCGCTGTCGCGGCCGGCGACGAAGGAACGGCTCAGAACCGGGGAGACCCCGAACAGGTACAGCACGATCCAGCCATACCGGCGGTAATTGCGCAGCAGCTCGAAATAGCCCTTGGAGATGAATGCCTGGCCGTGCTCGTGCGTGCCGAGCAGCTGCGGGTAGGCCTCCCAGAATTTCCCCGGGAATGAGTAGTTGAAATGTACGCCGGAGATCGCCTGCATCATGCGCCCGTAGCGCAGCCCCAGGCCGCGGCGATAGATGCTCTTCATCTGCGCGACGTTCGAGCGGCCATACTCGGCGATGGGAATGCTGTCGTCCGTATCGATGCGGCCGGGCATGCTGGTCGCCCACAGCAGCTCATCATCCAGATGGCTGTATATGAACTGGTGCAGATCCAGGAGGTACTGCAGCAGCTCCCAGCTGTGGACGAAGGGCGGAGTGACCAGTTCGATCAGCGACTCGGAGAAGTCGGTGGTGATGTGCTCATTGGTCAACGCCGAGCCGAGCGCCCGCGGATGCCGGGTGTGGGCCAGCTGGCCATCGGGGTTGACCCGCAGCGACTCCTTTTCCACCCCTTTGCGACCGCCTTGCAATACCTGCGGCTCCCCACAATTGATGAGGGCAGACAGGCGGCGCTCGAAGACTCGGTCGACTCGGGTTCGGGTCACTTAGCATGCCGGGTTGGAGGCGTAGAGCGCGGCATCTTGCCCCGGTTTAGTGCCAATCTCAAACCGACGTGGCATTCTTGCGCCACAACGGAGGCCATATGCTCGTAGGCTCGCAGGTTCGACGCGTCGCGATCGTCGGCGGGGTGCGCATCCCCTTCGCCCGGGCCTACGGCGCCTATGCCAGCGCCGGCAACCAGGACATGCTCACGGAGACCTTCCGGGCGCTGGTCAGCCGCTTCAAGCTCAATGGCGAGCACCTGGGCGATGTCATCGCCGGGGCGGTCATCAAGCACTCCCGGGACTACAACCTGGTGCGCGAAAGCGTGCTGTCCTCGGGCCTCTCACCCTCGACGCCGGGCCTGGACGTGCAGCGCGCCTGCGGGACCAGCCTTGAAGCGGCAATCCTGGTGGGCAACAAGATCGCGCTGGGACAGATGGAGGCCGGCATCGCCGGGGGGGTGGATTCCATCAGCGACCCGCCCATCGTCTATCCGCGCTCCTATCAGCAGTTGCTGCTGCGCAGTTACATGGGCCGCTCCGCCCTCGCCCGGATCAAGCCGTTCTTCGGGCTGCGGCCGCG
>DASZCK010000048.1:0-8655 GCA_035943195.1 Steroidobacteraceae bacterium | reverse complement strand
GCGCTCGCCAAGGCGCACGGGGTCACGCTGGTGGGCGGTGACACCACCGGTGGCAAGTTGTGCGTGACGGTGCAGATCCTCGGATTCGTGCCACGCGGCGCGGCGCTGACGCGCAGCGGCGGACAGCCCGGTGATGCAGTTTTTGTCAGCGGAACGACGGGTGATTCCGCGGCCGGGCTGATGCTGGAGCAGGCGCGGCTCACCGTGCCGGATGCGGTGCAGCGGCAGTGGCTGCTCGAGCGCTTCCGTTATCCCACCCCGCGCGTCTCACTGGGCCTTGCACTGCGTGGCCTCGCGAGCGCCTGTATCGATGTATCCGATGGCCTGCTGGGCGATTGCGCGCGTCTCGCCGAAGCCAGTGGCTGCGGGGTAAGCCTGGACTACGCCACGCTGCCGGTGTCCGACGCGCTCTGCGCCGCGGTGGGCGAGGAGCGGGCGCGGGAGCTGGCGCTGACGGGCGGCGAAGACTATGAACTGTGCTTCACCGTGCCCGCCGCAAAGCTCCAGGAATTCACTGCGCGCTGTCCGGCCGCCCAGTTCGGCTGGAGCCGGATCGGGGCCTTGCGTGCGCAGCAGGGCGCAATCGTGCAGCGCGGCGCTTCTGTGATGCAGGTCTCGCATCGCGGCTTTGATCACTTCGGTTAACTGACAAAATCTCACGGCCACGCACCCGGTTGCGGCGCCTGCGCGCCGGGGCCTGTCGGCTGAGGGGTGCATCACAGTAGGGCGGCCGGCCGTTCCTTATCCTCGCGCGGCATACCGCTAAAAGTCAGGACCGACGGTGCCCCAGAATTCACCCTCCAGCCGCGCCCGTACCACGCCCGAGAAAATCGGCAAATACGCGATCATCAAGGAGGTCGGTCGCGGCAGCACGGGTACCGTTTATCTGTCGCACGACGCCTATTACGGTCGCGATGTGGCGATCAAGGTCTACAACATCGACACCGGTGGCGATGAGGACCGCGCGCGCATCGCGCGCAAGATGTTCCTGTCCGAAGCACACCTGGTCGGGATGCTGCAGCATCCCAACATCCTGCCCATCTACGATGCCGGCGAGGAAAACGGCTATTGCTACATCGTCAGCGAGCACGTGCATGGCGCGCGCACCCTCGCGGCGTACTGTCGCGCCGACAACCTGCTGCGCATCGATGATGCCGTGGAGATCATCTACAAGTGCGCCAAGGCGCTGCACTACGCACATTCGCGCGGGGTCATCCATCGCGACGTGAAGCCCTCCAACATCATGCTCACGCAGGACAGTGACGTCCGCATCATCGATTTCGGCATAGCGCTGGTCTCCGACTCGGACATCTCGCGCATCGAAGGGATCGCCGGCAGCCCCTCCTACATGTCCCCCGAGCAGGTTCAGAGCCTGGAGCTCAGTAACCGCTCAGATCTGTATTCCCTGGGCGCGGTGATGTACGAACTGCTGACCGGGTCGCGGCCGTTCCGCGCCGGCAATCTGCAGAAGCTGCTGCACCAGATCGTGTATGCCACGGCGCCCCCCATCCACACCCTGCGCGCCGACATTCCCGAGGATCTGGAGAATGTGGTGGCGATGGCGCTGCAGAAGGATCCGGCGAAGCGCTACAAGAGCGGCCTGGACTTCGCGGCCGAACTCACCCGTGTGCACCAGAAGCTGCGCGAGCAGAACGCCCGCATCGACCGACAGGAGCAGTTCGGTGTGCTGCGGCGATTGAAGTTCTTCCACGAGTTCTCGCACGCGGAGATCTGGGAAGTGCTGCGCGCCAGCCATTGGCAGACCTATTCCCTTGGCGAGGAGATCGTCAAAGAGGGCGAGATGGACGACCGATTCTATGTGGTCGTCTCGGGGACCTGCACGGTCGAGCGCCACTCGGTGCGTCTCGGCGCCATCGAAACCGGTGAATGTTTCGGTGAGGCCAGCTACGTGCCCGGCGCCAAGCGCACGGCCACCATCCGCGCCCTGGAGGGTGTCACGGTGCTCAAGGTCAGCTCGACGCTGCTCGAGCAGGTCTCCGCGTCCTGCCAGCTGCGCTTCAATCGTGTGTTCCTGCGCACCATGATCACCCGGCTGCAGGCCAGTGACATGGACTCCACCACCGCCACCTTCCCGCGTCTCGCGCCGCACTAGGGTCTGTTCAAACCGGCGTCGCGGAGCTGTTCGTCCCAACGCCAGTCCAGGTTGCCGGCCGCGATCTCAACGCCACCGACCCAGCGTGCTGCGGGAGTGAGGGACCGGAAATCTACTTCCCCGCGTAGCACCGAGCGCCCCAATTCGGTGATGACCAGAGTGTCAGTCCACGGCGGGCGCGCATTTCCATCGTGATTCTGGCGAGGAGACCGAGTGAACACCGGCGCGCTCGCGGCCTCCATGTCCAGCACTCGGCGGCGCGTGTTCCAATCGCCCTGGCCGGGGAGCGGATCAACGACGTAGACCATCCTACCGATCATCTTCATGAGACTGTGAGGCTGCTCTGCCAGCAACTTCAGTGCCATTTGCTCGGTGAGCGACAGCCCATTGAGGGTGGAGGGGAGTTCCCGCAGGTGGCGATGCAGGGCTGGCGCGAGCAACGGCAGTGCAGGTGTGGCGCTGTGCATGAGGGCCGCAAGGGGACGAGGATCGGTGTTAACCAGTGCGCGCCATGCGTTCAGTCCCACCTGCAACTGCGCAGAGCCGGCTGGTTTGCGAGTTGTCCAGAGCATGCGCAAGGCTTCGGGGGGCAGATCTCCCAGCCCGATGAAGCGTTTGCCGCCTGGGAAATCGCCGATGTTGATGAGCTCCAACCGTGGCGGGCGGCGATGTATCGCAAAATGCCCAAGCAGTCGGATGAGCACCAGCTGATCGTAGCAGTCGCCCTCGGACCAGATCACGACGCGCTCATAGTCGGCGCAATCGTGCAGCACGCGCTCACTGCGCTCAAGTTCTCGCAGTTGCCCTTCGTAGGCAAGTGGAGCGTCGAACATGTCACTGTAGGTGTCGACGATGAAATGCGCGCGCTGCTCCAGGCAACCCACTCCTTCACGAACCGGACCGATGAGGTACGGATAACTATGCTCGTAATAATCGCCGCGGAAACCAGCTTCCTGCAATGGCGTCTGCAGATCGCTGCCGCAGCGGATATGCAGCGTGTGCAGGTCGCTGTCGAGGGCCCCTATCGCCTCGCGCTCGAGCGTCATCGCAGCGATGTGCCACTTGAGCGTCGCCCAACTCTCGAAGCGTAGTTCGCGGGCGATCAAGAACTGCGCCTCAGCGAGCTTTGGCGGCGAATTCCTGAAACGCACGCTCGCCGCCGCATCGCCCGCACGCGCCGCTTTCAGCAACTCCTTGGCGCGTTTCTGCTGTTGTTCAAAGTTAAGGCGAAAAGCACCGTAGCGGGTGGTCATGGCATGTCCCTTTCTTGCGCCTGCGTCCGCTCAGGCAGAAAAGGAATGCACTGACCTTGAAGAGTCAGGTCTTCGTGTCGTGGGCGCAGCCCTTTCCGCGGACGTGGTTGCTCCGACCAAGCGCTGCCATTGTAGGGCAGGTCTCATCCGAGGGTAAAGCGAGGTATAAGGGGGCATGGACATTACATCGAAGACCAGACGTCGCCTGCTTGCGGGTGCGGTGCAGGTATGTGCAGCAGGACTGCTGCCGGCTGCGTTCGTCTCGCAGGCCGTTGCGCAGGAGGACGGTCCGGCTAGCGGCAGTGCGCCGGCACGCGCGCCGGCCAAACCCGGGACGTGGTTGGTGCTGCTGGGAACGCATGCCGGGCCCGGTATTGACCTCAGCCGCGCGCAAACGGCGAGCGCGGTGGTGGTAGATGGCAAACCCTACCTGGTGGATTGCGGTTACGGGGCGCTGCGTCAGCTCGTTGCCGGCCATGTGGGTTATCTGCAGATCGACAGCGTGTTCCTGACCCATCTGCACGATGATCACATCGGCGATCTGGCGGCGCTGCTGTCTTTTCAGTGGACCAATGGCAAGACCACTCCCACCGATGCCTACGGGCCCTACGGCACCGCCAGCATGGTGCAGTCCGCGTTGGGCTTCTTTCATGCCAATGTGGAAATCCGCACCGTGGATGAAGGGCGCAGCGTGGACGCCACGCGTCTGTTCCATGGCCATGATGTGGCGGCGGCGGCGACACCGCAGGTGATCTTCAAGGACGACAAGGTGACGGTCACGGCGGTGGAGAACACGCACTACCCGCCACGGTCGCTGGCACGCATGCCGGATCGCTCGTTCGCATTCCGCTTCGACACTCCGCATCGCTCCATCGTGTTTTCGGGCGATACCGCCTATTCGCAGAACCTGGTGAAGCTCGCCAAAAACGCCGATGTGTTCGT
Source organism: Steroidobacteraceae bacterium (assembly GCA_035943195.1). Lineage (GTDB taxonomy): Bacteria > Pseudomonadota > Gammaproteobacteria > Steroidobacterales > Steroidobacteraceae > DAIDKA01. The sequence continues at coordinate 4,347 of DASZCK010000048.1, read as the reverse complement.
CTGCGAGGTGATGGACCAGGGCGTGCTGGATACCATGCGTCGGCGGGCCACTGCCGCCGCGGCTGCCGGCAATTCCAACAATGTCTTTCGGCATGTGGCCGATACGCATTCGTCGCCGGCCGACGTCGCGCGGATGGCGACCGAAGCCAACGTCAGGACTGTCGTGCTCAATCACGAGGGAGCTGGCGCTGCGCCCACGGGCGCTCTGGCCTATCCGGTCACCGGGTTCATCGACGCGATACGCAAGGGCTTCGCCGGCGAGGTCATCGTCGGCGCGGATCTGATGGTGATCTAGCGCGCTTCCTTGTCGTGTTCGATCAGCGCGTAGGCGGAATGGTTGTGGATGGACTCGAAGTTCTCGGCTGAGACCTCGTACGCCGACACCCGATCCTCGAGATTCAGCCGCGCGGCGACATCGCGCACGATGTCCTCCACGAACTTCGGATTCTCGTAAGCCCGCTCGGTGACGAACTTCTCGTCGGTGCGCTTGAGAATGCCGTACAGCTCGCTGGAGGCTTCCGACTCGGCAATGCCGATCAGCTCCTCGATCCAGATGTGCTGGCGCAGCTTCGCGGTGATGGTCACGTGCGAGCGCTGGTTGTGCGCGCCGTACTTGGAGATGTCGCGCGAGCATGGACACAGGCTGGTCACCGGCACCACCACCCGTATCCACATGCAGGTCTTGCCGTCGCGGCGCTCGCCGAGGAGGCTCGCGCGATAGTCCATGACGCTTGCGACCCCGGACACGGGGGCCCGCTTGGTCATGAAAAACGGGAACGACATTTCGATGTGGCCGGCGTTGGCCTCCAGGCGCATGGTCATCTCTTCCAGCATTTTCTGGAACGACTCCACCGATATTTCCCGCTCGTGCTGGTTGAGAATGCTGACGAAGCGGGACATGTGAGTGCCCTTGAAGTCATGGGGCAGGTTCACATACATGTTGAAGGTGGCGATGGTGTGCTGTTCGCCGGCGGCGCGGTCCTTGACCCGCACCGGGTGCGTGATGTCCTTGATGCCCACCCGATTGATCGGAATGCGGCGTGTATCGGCGCGATTCTGCACATCCTCGACCGCAGCCGATGACGGCATTTTATTGACGATGGCGTCCAAGTTGCGCACTACAACCCGCCGACCGAGCGGGCCCTGGTGCCCGAGTGTTGTGCCCACCAGCGCTCGATGGTGCCGGTCAAGGTGGCGGCATCGAGTCCGGCAAGCGCCAGGCAGTCCTCACGCGAGCCGTGCTCGATGAAGCGATCCGGGATACCGATGTGCATCATGGAAATCTGAACGTCCTGGCTGGTCAGCAGCTCACCGATCGCACTTCCGGCTCCGCCCGCCACCACGTTTTCCTCGAGCGTCACGATGGCGCTGTGGCGTGCGGCGATCTGCAGCACCAGGTCCTCATCCATGGGCTTGATGAAGCGCAGATTGACCAGGGTGGCGTCGAGCCGGTCCGCGATCTTCTGCGCCGGCGCCACCATGGCGCCGACCGCGATCAGCGCCAGCCCCGACCGACCTTGGCGGCGCACTTCGCCGCGGCCGATGGGCAGTGCGGTCATCTGCTGCACCAGGGGCGTGCCCGGTCCGGTGCCGCGCGGGTAGCGCACCGCGGCCGGACCCCGCACGGTGGTGGCCGTGTAGAGCATCTGCCGGCATTCATCTTCATCCGCGGGTGCCATGAGTACCATGTTGGGGATGCAGCGCATGAATGAAAGGTCAAAGCTGCCCTGATGGGTCGCGCCGTCGCTGCCCACCATACCGGCCCGATCGATGGCGAAGGTCACCGGCAGGTTCTGCAGGCACACGTCATGAATCAACTGGTCATAGCCGCGCTGCAGGAAGGTCGAGTAGATGGCGACCACCGGCTTCATGCCCGACATGGCAAGGCCCGCCGCCAGCGTGACGGCATGCTGCTCGGCGATGGCCACGTCGAAATAGCGATCCGGAAAGCGCTTGGAATATTCGACCAGGCCCGAGCCTTCGCGCATCGCCGGCGTGATGGCGACGATCGCGGGATCGACCGCGGCGATATCGCACAGCCACTGGCCGAAGACCTGGGAATACGAAGGCCCCTGGCTCTTTTCCTTGAATATGGTGCCGCTGAGCGGATCGAAGGGACCGGGCCCGTGCCACTTGATGGGATCGGCTTCTGCCGGCGCATAGCCCTTGCCCTTGCGGGTGACCACGTGCAGGAACTGCGGACCTTTGAGCTTGCGGATGTTCTTCAGCGTGGTGACCAGTGCCTTCAGATCGTGGCCGTCGACGGGACCGATGTAGTTGAAACCCATTTCCTCGAACATGGTGCCGGGCAGGACCATGCCCTTCATGTGTTCCTCGGAACGGCGCGCAAGTTCTTTCACCGTGGGCATGGGTGCCAGAACTTTCTTGCCGCTCTCGCGCAGATGCGAATAGAAGCGACCCGAAAGTACCCGGGCCAGGTAGTTCGAGAGGGCCCCGACATTCTCGGAAATCGACATCTCATTGTCGTTGAGCACCACCAGCAGGTCGTTGGACAGGGATCCGGCATGGCAGAGGGCCTCGAAGGCCATGCCGGCGGTCATGGCCCCATCGCCGATGACGGCCACGGCGCGGCGGTCGCTGCCCTGGCGGGCGGCCGCGATGGCCATGCCCAGTGCCGCGCTCACTGACGTGCTCGAGTGTCCCACGCTGAAGGTGTCGTATTCGCTCTCGGCCGGGGTGGGGAAGGGCGCCAGGCCGCCGCGCTGCTTAATGGTGTGCAGGCGCTCGCGGCGTCCGGTCAGCACCTTGTGGGGGTAGGCCTGATGGCCCACGTCCCAGACCAGGCGGTCGCCCGGCGTGTCATAGACATAGTGCAGGGCAATCGTCAGCTCGACCGTCCCCAGCCCAGCGGCAAAGTGCCCGCCGCGGGTGCTGACGCTCTGGATGAGGAATTCGCGCAGTTCCTTCGCGAGCTCAGGCAGTTTGGCAGCGGGCAGGCGCCGCAGGTCCGCCGGGGACTCGATACTGCTCAGTAGGGGATAAGTGCCTTCAGGCTTGGGCATGGGTTGAACTTTACCAGGGAGAGTTGGAAAGAGTATCGGACCGGCTATTCGGCCACGGACAAAGCCGGGTCAGAGCTTTCCGTGAAGGGTTCCGGATCGGCATTGCCGCTGCTATTCAGCAGGATTTCCACCTTCTGCTGGGCCGCTTTGAGGGCACTCTGGCATTGACGCGTCAGTGCAACACCGCGCTCGAAGGACTTCAGGGCATTATCTAGCGACAGGTCCCCATGTTCCAGACGCTCGACCAGGGCCTCAAGTTCCGCCAGCGAGCGCTCGAAGTCGATGGGGGTGTGCTCTGGAGCTGGGTCGGGGCTGTTGCTGGGCTGGGCGGTTCGGGCCACGCGTCTCTCAACTGTAGTGCGCTTGCAGATGGCACCTTATACAGTGCCGGGCCGACGGGTCAAAGCCGTTGACGATGCCACCCCCAGGCGAATAAAGTTAACCATATTAGACCCAGTCTAATTCGATCGTTACTTCGACCCGCTCACGCGATCATCGCACCACCTTCGCAGGAGAGTACCGTGAACCTCAAGGGCAGCAAGACCGAGACCAATCTGAAGGCAGCCTTCGCCGGGGAGTCCCAGGCGAATCGCCGCTACCTCTATTTCGCATCAAAGGCGGACGTTGAAGGCTACAACGACGTGTCGGCGGTGTTCCGATCCACGGCGGAAGGGGAAACCGGCCATGCGCATGGCCACTTGGAGTACCTGGAGACGGTCGGCGATCCGGCCACCGGCCTGCCCATCGGCGAAACCAAGTTGAACCTGAAGGCAGCTATCGCCGGGGAGACCCACGAGTACTCGGACATGTATCCGGGCATGGCCAAATCGGCCCGCGAGGAAGGCTTTGCCGAAATCGCCGACTGGTTCGAGACGCTCGCCAAGGCCGAGCGCTCGCACGCCAATCGTTTCCAGAAGGCCCTGGATTCGATCTGATCGCAGCAAACCTTGGTTGAAGGCCCAAGGAACCGGCGCCGCGCCGGCTCCTTGGGCCCCATTGGCCGCAAGTCTGCAAGGATATCGATGAGCAACGCTCCCACCGGCGGCCGGGAAGGCAGTCTCGAGGCCCCCACGCGCCACCCCATCGATTGGCGCAATCCGGAGTTCTACGACGAAGCCGCGCTGACCAAGGAACTGGATCGCGTCTTTGATATCTGCCATGGCTGTCGCCGCTGCTTCAGCCTCTGCCAATCCTTCCCCACCCTGTTCGATGCCATCGACGCCACGGCAACCGGTGAGCTCGAGGCGGTGGAGAAAAAGGCCTACTGGCAGGTCGTGGACCACTGTTACCTGTGTGACATGTGCTTCATGACCAAGTGCCCGTA
>DASZCK010000047.1:0-7463 GCA_035943195.1 Steroidobacteraceae bacterium | reverse complement strand
CACCAGGCGCGCCGGTCCGCTGCCGATCTTCTGGCCAATCGCGCGACCCTCGGCGAGCACCGCGCCGGTGTCCTTGAGCTTGTAGCGCAGCTCGACCTGGCTGTCCGCCTGACTCTTCACGGTCTCGGGCCGCGCCTGCAGAATGTACAGGCGCTGATCGCTGCCGTCCTTGCCCCACTCGATGTCCATCGGGCGCCCGTAATGCTTTTCAATGAGCATGGCGTAACGCGCCAGCTCCAGCACCTCGGTGTCGGTGAGCGAAAAGCGGTTGCGGTCGGCCGCGGCGGTCTCGGCGGTGGTCACCAGGGCCCCGGTCCCGGCGCGCTCCGCGGCGGTCGCGAAACTCATGCGCTGCAGCTTCGAGCCGAGGCTGCGGCGGATGACGGCGAATTTTCCGGCGTCGAGCATGGCCTTGTGCACGTAGAACTCATCCGGATTGACGGCGCCCTGTACGACCAGCTCGCCGAGCCCGTAGCTTGCGGTGATGAAGACCACATCCGGAAAGCCCGATTCGGTGTCCAAGGTGAACATCACCCCGGCCGCGCCGAGGTCCGAGCGCACCATGTACTGGATGCCGGCGGAGAGCGCCACGTCGGCATGCGCGAAGCCCTTGTGCACCCGGTAGCTGATCGCACGATCATTGTAGAGGGAGGCGAAGACCTCCTTGACCTTGTGCAGCACCTGCTCGATGCCCTGCACATTGAGGAAGCTCTCCTGCTGACCGGCAAAGGAGGCGTCGGGAAGATCCTCGGCGGTTGCCGAAGAGCGCACCGCGAAGCTGGCCGTCGGGTTCTCGGTGACCAAGGCTTCGAAGTGGCTGCGGATGGTTGCTTCCAGTTCGCCCGGAAACGGCGTCTCGATAATCCACCGGCGGATCTGCTCGCCAGCGGCCGCCAGGGCCCGCACGTCCTCGGTATCAAGCGCCGCCAGCCGGCCCGCGATGCGTCCGGCAAGGCCGTTGTGCTCAAGGAACCGCCGGAACGCCTCGGCGGTGGTCGCGAAGCCGCCGGGAACGCGCACACCGACCGCCGCCAGCTGGCTGATCATCTCGCCCAGCGAGGCATTCTTGCCGCCGACCGAGTCAACGTCCGTCATGCGCAGCTGGCCGAAGGGGACGACCAGGCGATCGGCGGCGGACGCAATGGGCATAGGATCGGCTCCAGGGCGCTCAAAAAACAATTCCGGCAGGTGCCGTAGCCATTATTATCATCGGATGCCGAACAGAACAGTATTTTTTGTGTCAGACGGCACCGGTATTACGGCCGAGACTTTCGGCAATTCAATCCTGGCGCAGTTTCCGGGAAATCCGCGGCACATACGCAGGCCGTTCGTGGATACCGTGGACAAGGCCTGGGGCGTCGTCAAAGAGATCAATCAGGCGGCGGAGCGTGAAGGCAAGCGGCCGATCATTTTCGTGACCCTGGTGGACGAGGATGTGCGTACCATCATGACGTCCGAGTCCTGCAAGGGCATGGTGCTGGACATGTTCCGCACCTTCGTGGAGCCGCTGGAGGAGGAACTGGGGTTCAAGAGCAATCATCGTGTCGGCCGCTCACCGGATGTCAGCACCAGCGAGGCCTACAACAATCGCATCGAAGCCATCAACTTCACCCTGGCGCATGATGATGGCCAGTCGGCCGAGAGTCTGAAACCAGCCGACGTGGTGCTGGTGGGCGTCAGCCGTAGCGGCAAGACGCCGACCTCGCTGTACCTGGCCATGCAGCACGGGATCAAGGCCGCCAACTATCCGCTCATCCCCGAAGACTTCGAGCGCGCCATGTTCCCCGCGTGTCTGATTCCCTACAAGCGCAAGTGTTTCGGCCTGACCATCGATCCGATACGCCTGTCCCAGGTGCGCAATGAGCGCATGCCGGGCAGCAAGTATGCGACTCTCGAGAACTGTCGCTACGAAGTCAGCCATGCCGAATCAATGATGCGCCGCATGGGCATCGGGTGGCTGTCCTCCACCCACAAGTCCATCGAAGAGATATCGGCGACGATACTGCGCGACATCCGGCCGGACCGGCTCATCTACTAAGGCTTGCCCTTCGACAGATAGCGAGCGATCAGCGCCAGCTGCGCGTCCGATACATCGCCGCGGGTGATCGGCGGCATGTTGAGGATGCCGACGCGCGCGGCGCGTTCCACGTAGGCTGCAGACAGGTCGCTGCGCTTTTCCAGCTGCGCGACTTCCGGCTTCATGCGTCGCGCCAGCAGGCCCGTGCCCATGCCCGCCGGGCCATGACACATGGCGCACTTGTGTTCAAACAGCTGCTGCCCGTCAGGAGCAGCCGCGCGCGCCGCCACGCTCATCAGTGCGACCGCGGCGATCGGCATCAGGCGCTTCATGCCTTGCGCTCCTTGCGATACGCCGCCGGCCAGATGCCGCTCTTGCCGGGAGCGAGGATGCCGACGGGATCCAGGGCGTCCTTCACGCGCTCATTGAGCCGGCGCAGCGCATGCCCGTTGTAGTCGTAGCAGTCCGACACCACGTCCATATAGTCGATGTGCGCGCGATATTCGCCGTAGCCATGTTGGCGGGCATCAGCGATGATGGTGCGCAGGAACGGGTCGACGCGCTTCATGAATTGCGGATCGTCCAGGTTCAACAGCACGGCGTTGACGTTGAGCATGTGCCGCTCGCCGAACGCGAAGCTGGCCTGGTAGTCCATGCCAAACTCCTTGTAGCGCGCGTAGGTGCGGTTGAACTGCTCCATGGCAAGCTTGCCGGACTGGGTCAGAACGGGCGAGAAGCCGATGTGGCCGCCGCGTCCGCCGAACCAGTTGGCGCTTTGCAGCGGGAAGGTCATGGGTACGCCCATCCAGCCGCCGGCGGTCGGGGTGATTGCATCCCCGGGGCGCCAGGTGAAGGGCTTCATGCTCATGGGCTTGATGGCGCTAAGCGCCTTTTCGAGGATGTCGAGGTTGGCCTGGACCACCGTCTCGCGTCCATAGAGCCGCAGACTCACGCCCCACCAGCCCAGACCGAACTGCTTGCGGATGGCGCTGATCACATCATCGGAGAGCGAGCCGGGCTTGTCGGTCCACTGGTGCCGTGTGGTGAGGATATTGGCGGCTCGGAACCAGTTGCCGATGGTGGGCGACTGCTGCAGCACGCCCTCGCGGCGCAGCGGACCGATGGTGTCAATGAGCGGTCCCAGGTCCTCCATGCGATCCATCTCGACATCGAAGCCACGCACCACCTGCGGCTGCGGCATGAGCCACATGCCGGCCTTGGTCACGATACCGAGGTTCGACTGCACGAACAGCTGATCCCACGCCGGGCCGTAGCCGTACTTGTGCAGCTGCCAGGTCGGCGCATTCGGCATGGCACCCATGCCGGTGCGCACCATCTCGCCGTCGGGCAGGACCACCTCCATGCCACAGATATTGCGGGTGTGCTCGCCGTAAGGCGTGTACCCGAGGCCGCGGTCGAGGGCATTGCCGATGACCGAGCCCCAGCTATTGCCGGGAACCGACAGCCACAGCGGAATGCCGCGTGTCTGCAGATAATCGTAGAGGTCATAGAACCCGACACCGGGTTCGAGCAGCACCGTGGCGTTCTCGACATCGACCTCGATCTTCTGCATGCGCGAAAGATCCAGCACGATGGACCCGGCCACGACGGGCGCCGCGGTGCCATAGCCCAGGTTCTTGCCGCGACTGACCGTCCAGATCGGCACCCGGTGCGCCACCGCGATCCTGACCAGTGCCTGCACCTGTTCGGCGGAAGAGGGCGCCACGGCCGCGAATGGCCGATGGCGGTGGGGGTCGATGGGAAAGCGATCGCTGTAGGCGTCGCGATCCTCTTCGGTCGCGAAGGCCGCGTCGCTGCCGACCACGGCGGCCATGGCCTTGAGTGCCTTGTCCAAGGTGGCCGCCGAGGGAGGATGTGGTGCGTCCAAGTGGGTTGCCTGCTCGATGTGATGACCCGCGAGGACATGATAACGCTACTATTGACGCCCATGGCATCCAGCTCCTACCACCTGATTGAACCGGACCTCAGGCCGGCGCTCGCCGCACGGCCGCCCCTGGACATCACGGCCGAAACGCTCGCGATGTTTCGCGGCATGGATTTCGGGGCAGTGCAGTCACCGCCGGGCGCGCCGGTCGTCGTGGAGCGGCGCATTCCCGGTCCGCTGCCGGGCTCGACCGTGCGGGTACTGATCATCGATCCCGCCCCGGGGCGCCGCAACCGCCCGGCGTTGCTGCATCTGCATGGCGGTGGGTATGTGGTCGGTGCGCCCGAGAATGCGAATCCGGACAATCAGCGCTATGCCATGCAGTGCGGCTGCGTGGTGGTGTCCGTGGATTATCAGTTGGCGCCCGAAACAGTCTTCCCGGGTGCTCTCGAAGACAACTACGCAGCGCTGCGCTGGTTGCATGAGAATGCCGAGTCCCTGGGGGTCGACCCGCGACGCATCGGGGTGGGGGGCGAGAGTGCCGGTGGCGGGCACGCGGCGGCGCTCGCCATCGCGGCGCGGGACCGCGGGCAGTTACCCGTGGCCTTCCAGTTCCTGGTCTATCCCATGCTCGATGACCGCACCGGCACTACGCGCAAGGTGTCGCCGTACATCGGCGAGTTCATCTGGACGGCAGTGTCCAACCAATTCGGCTGGAGCTCGCTGCTGGGGGTGCCGGCAGGATCGAAGACGGTGCCGCAAGGGGCGGTGCCGGCGCGGGTTGGGGATCTTCGCGGACTGCCGCCGGCCTTCATCGGCGTGGGGGCGCTCGATCTGTTCATTGAAGAGGACCTCGAGTACGCCGGCCGGCTCATCGCCGCAGGAGTGCCCGTCGAGGTACACGTGGCACCCGGTGCCTACCACGGCTTCGACAAACTCGCGCCCGAGACCGTCCCGGCGCGGCATTTCACCGCCACGCTGACTGCGGGACTGGGCCGGCTGATCGCGGACCGGGGTACTGTTGACTAGGCTACGGGTGTTCAACATAGCTATTCCTGTGCCCCCGCCGGTGCCCCCTGTACAATGACACCGAGACGCGCCGGACGCGTTCTGGGGGCTTTGAGATGCGTAGCAAGATGATTTACGTCCTGTCCGCCGCGGTGGTCGCGGCGGCTGTTCTGGTCGCCTGTGTCGACATGCCGGGGGGCTCGGCCGGTGGCATTGACCCGGCCGACCTGCCGCAGAATGCGGGCCAGTGGCTTTCCTACGGCCGCGACTATAGCGAGCAACGCTTCAGTCCCCTCACGCAGATCAACGCAAGCAACGTCAGCCAGTTGAGCCTTGCATGGTTCGGCGACCTCTCCGAGCGCGGTGGCAGCTACGAGACGACACCGCTGGTGGTGGATGGCCGAATCTATGTGACCTCGCCGTGGAGCAAGGTCTACGCCTACGACGCCAAGACCGGCAAGCGGTTGTGGAAGTATGACCCGCACGTGCCCGGCGAATACGCCGTGAAGCTGTGCTGCGGCATCGTCAATCGCGGCGTCGGCTATTCCAAGGGCAAGATCATCTGGGGCACGCTGGATGGACGGCTGCTCGCCGTGGATGCCAAGACCGGCGTGAAGGTGTGGGAAATCCAGGCCACCGATCCGCAGAAGTGGTATTCGATCACGGGCGCGCCGCGCATCGCCGATGGCCGCATCTTCATCGGCGAGGCGGGCTCGGAGTTCGAAGAGCGTGGCTACCTTGCCTGCTATAGCGCCGAGACGGGCAAAGAACTGTGGCGCTGGTGGACGGTGCCCGGTGATCCGTCAAAGGGTTTCGAGCAGCCCGAACTTGCCATGGCGGCCAAGACCTGGGGCGGCCCGTGGTGGAAGACCGGCGGTGGCGGTACGCCCTGGGATGGCATTACCTACGATCCCACCACCGGGTATGTGTATATCGGGACCGGCAATGGTGCCCCGTGGCCGGCCGAGGACCGCTCCCCGGGCCATGGCGACAATCTGTTCACCGCGTCGGTGGTCGCGATCGATGCCAAGACCGGCCATTACGTTTGGCACTACCAGGAGACACCCTCCGAGAGCTTCGACTTCGACAGCACGGCGCAGATCACCACCGCGGACCTGGTCATCAACGGAGAAAAACGCCACGTCGTGATGCACGCGCCGAAGAATGGCATTTTCTACGTGCTCGATGCGCATACGGGTAAGTTCATCTCCGGCACGCCGTTCGTGCCGAAAGTGAATTGGATGACCGGCTTCGACGCAAATGGCCGGCCGAAACTCAATCCCGACGCCAACTACGCCAAGACCGGCAAGGGGTTCTACCTGGTCGGCTTCCAGTCCCATGTGTGGAACCCGATGTCGTTCAATCCGCAAACCGGACTGGTGTACCTGCCGACCAACTACGGCAGTTATCCCTACGTGGCGGAACTTGGCGCCAAGATGGGCAACCAGTTGCTGGGCATCAACATCAGGAAGCGCCCCGAAGGGACCGCGCCGACGCTCGAGGGACCCCGTTCGTACCTCGTGGCCTGGGATCCGGTCAAGCAGAAGGAAGCCTGGCGACAGACCGAGGGCACTTCGCGCGCCGGTACCATGACCACCGCCGGAAACCTGGTGTTCCAGGGAACTGCCGGGAGCCGGTTCAACGCCTATCGCGCCGATACTGGAGAGAAGCTCTGGTCGGTGGATTCGCAGGCAACCATCACCGGTGGTCCTGCGAGCTACGCCATCGATGGTGAGCAATATGTGGCCGTGGTGGCCGCCGGACAGTCCGGATTCGGTGGTGGCGGCTACTGGGCGCCGAACTACGCCCGCCTGCTGGTCTACAAGCTCGGTGGCAAGGCGCAGTTGCCGGAAAAGGTGGCCTTCACGCCGCCGCCGCTCAATCCGCCGCCGAACTTCGGCGACGCCTCCCAGCACGACTTGGGTGACAAGCAGTACACGGCCCATTGCGCCGGCTGCCATGGCAACAACCAGGCCGGCGGCCGCGCAGTCAGCAGCCTGTTCCCGGACCTGCGCTACGCGGGTTCGCTGTGGAGTGCCGATGCCTTCAAGGCCATCGTCCTGGATGGGGCACTCCAGGATAACGGCATGGTGTCCTTCGCCAAGGCCATCACCCCTCAGGACGCCGAGGCGATTCGCTCCTACGTGGTGACGACCGCGAATGAGGCCAAGAATGCACCACCGGCCCCGGCGCAAGGCGGACCGGGTGGCCCCGGTGGGCAGGGTGGCCGTGGCGGTCGGCCGGCGGCTGCGCCCGCTGCGCCCGCGCCACCGGCACCGGCGCTGCACCAGTAACGACAGCGGCCGACAGTTCTCATCTGGCGGCCGTCATCGCGCCGGGTCGGGAGTTGCGCGGCTAACTGCTAGACTCCTGGCCGCCAATGAGCTCTGAGTCCAATCAACCGACTGCGCGGCCGGGACATTACCGCTGGGTCATATGTGGCCTGCTGCTGGCGGCGATGGCCATCAACTACATCCAGCGCCAGACCATCGGGCTGTTGAAGAGCCCGCTGCAGCACGAGTTCGCGCTCGACGAGGTCGGCTACGCCAACAT
>DASZCK010000046.1:0-4935 GCA_035943195.1 Steroidobacteraceae bacterium | reverse complement strand
CTGCTGGGTGCCGGGCATGTACTCAGGATGCGTGACGATGAACAGGTCATTGTGGATGACGCCATTCAATACCCGCTCGCCGGCTTCGATGGGATCCATGCCGGGCGGCGGACCGCGGCGGTTCGGGCGCACCGGCGCATTGGGGTTGGCCTTCGCGCGGGCTGCCGCTTGCTCGGCGCGGTAGGGGTTCACCTCCCCCGTATCCTGATAATTATCGGTGTTGACGCCGCCCGGAACAAAGGCCGAGGTGCCAACGGTGGTGCCCTCCAGTTCCACCCGCAGGGCTTCCATCAAACCCACCGCCGCAATTTTGGTCGCGGTGTAGACCCCCAGCGGACCGCCAGGCAGTAGTCCGCTCATCGAGGAGGTCACCACGAACTGCGAGCCTTCACCGTGGTGCAGCATATGCGGCAGGCACACGGCGACGCTGTTGTAGGTGGCGGTGTAGTTCACGGCCACGGCGTCGTCCCAGTCCTTGGCGCTGGCCCTGCTGGCATACGCCCCGGTCTTGATGCCCGCATTGTTGACCACCAGATGCAGGTTCCCGAATTGGCTGTTGATGGTCTGCAGCACCTTGGCCCAGCCATCGCGGTCGGTGACATCGTGCTTGATCGGCAGCACGCCGGCATTGCCCGGTTTGAACAGCGGTAAGGCGGCCTTGAGGCGATCCTCATTGCGATAGCCGATGCACACCTTCATGCCCGCCGCGGAAGCCGCGCGGGCTATTCCTAAGCCGATGCCGTCGGAGGAGGCGGTGATATAGGCCACCTTGCCCTTCAGGTCGTGCAACGGCGCGCGCTGCGAGAAGGCGGGCTCCGGTGGCGGCGGCGGGCGCCCGCCCGGCGGGCCGGGATTCGCCGCCGGCGGCGCACCCTGCGCGCGCACGTACTGACTCAGGCCGAGGCTGGCCAGAATGCCAGCACCGTACACCGACCCTTCGGCCAGAAAGCGGCGACGCTCGGCGGCGAATCGGTCCAGGACCTGGGGAATGTCGTGGGTAACAGGGGGTGAATTCTTCATGATTGACTGCCTTGGTGTTGGTTTTGCAACCAGCTTCGCGTACTGCCGGCAGTGTGCCTCATCGGCCGCCGAGCCGTCACCTCTGATGGGTTCAAAGGGCTGTGGCGCCATGTCATGATGTTGGGATTCCCTTCGCCAACCCGAGGAACGCTCATGAGCCGGAACAAAGACAAATTGACGCCGGGCGGCCAGGCCCGCCGCGGATTTCTGGGCACTGCGGCCCTGGCCACCGCGGCCACCGCAGCCACCGGGCTGGTCGGCACCGGGCGTGCAATGGCCGCCTCGGGCACCACCGCCACGTGCCCCGTCGTGCCCACCCCCATGAAGGAGGTCGAAGGCAAGGTTGCCTTCATCACCGGCGGCGACAGCGGCATCGGCCTGGGGATTGCCCGCGCCTTCACCGATGCGGGCATGAAGGTGGTGATCACCTACCGCACCCGCGCGCACCTGGATGAGGCCATGAAGCTGCTGCAGGGCGCGGCGGACCGCGTGCATGCCATCAACCTGGACGTGACCGATCGCGCCGGCATGGAGAAGGCCGCGGCCGAGACCATCCAGGTATTCGGCAAAGTCCATGTCCTGGTGAACAACGCGGGTGTCGCCGTCATCGGTGGACTGTCGCGCGCCAGCTATGAGGACTGGGACTGGGCCATGAGCGTGAATGCGGGCGGCGTCTTCAACGGCGTGCGCTGCTTCTTGCCGCGCATCCGGGCCCAGGGCGAAGGCGGCCAGATCGTATCGGTCTCGTCGCTGGCGGGACTGCTGGGGCACGCCCCCGCGGGCGTCTACACCGCGTCGAAATTCGCCGTGGTCGGCATGATGGAGGCGCTGCGCGCGGAGCTTGCCGACGCCAACATCGGGGTGACGGTGTTCTGCCCCGGCATCGTCAATACCAATATCGGCAGCTCGGCACGCAATCGCCCGGCAGGGGCTGCGGCGCCGGCGCCCGGCGTGGATCCCGGGTTCAAGATGGACCCGGCCATGATGGCGCAGATGCAGAAGGCGATGAGCGAATCCCATGGAGTCCCGCCGGGCATGGATCCGATGGATGCCGGTCGGCGGGTGCTGCGGGGAGTGCGCAGCAATGACCTCTATGTGCTGACGACGCCGGAGTTCGAGCCGGAGTTCGCGGCGCGGGGCGAGGCCATCGTGGCATCGCTGCCCACAGACGTGAGCGTGTCGCAGTCGCGGGAGATGATGGGGCGGATGATCCTCGGCAAGACACCCTACGCCGCGGAGCGCGATCGGCGCCGCTGCGAGCGTTCGCGCAAGGTCTAAAGGCGTCCCTGCAGCCGGGCGGCCCGCTCGCTACGGGTAGCGGCTGCATCGACTGTCAACCCTTCCGGATCCCGTTCCGGGTCGCCGTGAATGATGACGGCGTAGTCGCGCCGTGCGCCGGCGATGGAAATGTAGCCGTCGCGGACGTCCTCGAGGACTTTCGCGACGGAACGCTCAAGCGGATCACCCCAGCCGCCGCCCGAATTGGTCATGTGGCGCAGCGTGGCGAAGGCGTCGGTGTGCCATCGCTGGCGTCCGAAATATACCCAGGGGGCATCCTTGCGCGGCGCCTGGGTGTGGGGGTCGAGGCGGCCGGCGACGCCGGTTGCCTCGGCAAAATCACTGTCGCGCACCCCACGCAGCTGTGCCGGAGTGTCCGCGGCGCTACCGCCGACCTCATTCCACAGCCATACACCGCCGGTCCTGCCGTCACGACCGCCATTCACGCCGATGCCGGTGCTCTGCTTGAAGCGCAGGGTGAAGAGGTGATGATCGACGGGCTCCAGCCAGTAGGTGTCCTTGCACACGGCAGCCCCGCCGCGATGGGTGCCGGGCCCCGCCGAATCGATCACATAGTCGCGGCGCATGAACACCACGGGGATCTCCGCCTCATGCGCTTCGATGGGGGTATCCATGCCGTTGACCTGATAGAAGCTGCAGTAACTGTCGGCATCGCCGGCATCGGTGGCGGCCGCATTCGGGGCAGGCGCCCGGAACAGGTGTGCGGGGCGAAACAAAGGTGGCGGTGCCGGGCCGTGGAAAATTGTGCACGGTGTTTACCTCGCAGCGGAACGGGCCTGAACCGGTAGCAGCAATGTGCTCAGTCCCCAGCCGGTCAGGATGATCATGAAGAGTGCCAGCCACTGATTGAGCGCCAGTGCCGCCAGCCACAGGGGCGAGGTGACAAAGGTCGTCAAGGCGCCGGTCTGGCTGAGGAGACCGGCGGTTGAGGCGCGGTGCTCGGGCCCTGCGACCCGCGGCAATAGCGACGCCAGTACCGCCATCGCGGCGCCGGTGCAGATCAGCCACAGCAGGAGTGCCGTCAGCGTGAAGCTCAGCCGGGTCCAGGGCGCGAACACGCCAAGGCCTGCGGCCGAACCCACCACGGCCAATGTGATGAAGACCGTGGCGGGCCGGACACCGCGCGTCAGCACGACGCCGCTGAGCGTGCTGCCCAAGATCATGACCACATTGGTGATGGCCATGATGCCGGAGGCGGCGCTGATGGTGATGCCGTAGTGGCGCGACAGGTAGGGTGGCATCACCACGCTCACCCCCAGGCCCAGCAGGATCAGGATTCCGAAGGCACTCGCCAGGCGCAGGGGTGCGATGCCCTCCGGTGATTTGAGCAGCGCCAGAATCGAGCGGCGCGCCGCCCCGGGAGCCGCGCCGGCCGCCGCGACGTTTGGCAGCGCCAGACCGAGAATCGCCAGGGTCAGAAAAATCGCGCCATGGGTGAGGTACGCGAAGCGCCAGTGGGAGCCGGTCGCAAAGGCCGCCGAAATCAGCAGGCCCAGTGATGTGCCCACCGGTGTGTAACTGGACCACAGCGCCATCGCCGCACTGCGCCGTTGCGGCGCGCTGGCGGCAATCATCAGAGCCGGAGCCGCCGCATAGGTCAGCAAGGGTACGGCACCTTCGATCACGCGTAGCCCCTGAAACGCCGCAAAGGCAGGCGCGGCCAGGTACAGCCCATTGACCAGGGCGCCGATCAGGGCGGCGAGGATCAGCGCCGGGCGAGCGCCCAGCCGGTCGATGACGGCACCGGACAGCGTGCCGAACAGCGCCGGCAGAACCGCCATCAAGGAAATGAACAGTCCAAACAATGCCGGTGATGCGCCTGGCAGGCCTGAAATCTGCACCTGCAGCGGAATGGCCTTGGTCAGTGACGCGGCACTGACGACGCCGTACAGATATATGAGGGTCAGGCTTGCCCAGCCACCTTTATTCATTATGGGTTGACGTGCGCCTGTGCTGTTGCTCTGGTAACTTAGCACAGCCATTACGGGCTTAGGGTGTGAGGCAATATGAGCGGATCAATGAGCCGCCGCAGCGTGCTGACAGGTGCCGCTGCCTTCGCCGGTGTGGCAGCCCTGCCGCAGTATCTGAGCGCGCGCCCGAATGCCGGTCGCGCGATCGCCCATGTGGTGGTTGATGAGCGAGTGCCGCATTACGCCGCCTTCGCCGCCGGCTTTTCCGGATCTCGGATTCACGCCGTGAGCGCAGTGGATGATCTGTGCAATCGCTGGTACACGCAACTGCGCCGGCAGGTGCTCGCCGATGGCGCAGCGATCGGCGGCCTGACGCTCTGGATGGACTACGTGGTGATGCGCAGCTGCGCGGCAGAGATCGGCTATGTCCGCACGTCGTATGCCGAACATCGCTCCGCAGCCGGTCACGTGCACGGAGTCTCCTGGGTGTTTTCGCCGCGTTCCAACTAGGGGCCGCCTACCATGAAGCGATTCAATCGATTCGTCGCGACCGCCTTCGCAGTGTTGTGCATGGCTACCGCCTGGTCCCTGGCGGCCGCTCAGACAGCCGCGCCGCAGGCCGCCTGGCAGGGTGCGCGCCTGGGTTTTGTCGGACGGGTGGTGAAGGATCTCGACCGGTCGGTGGCCTTCTACAAGATGATCGGAT
>DASZCK010000045.1:0-1949 GCA_035943195.1 Steroidobacteraceae bacterium | reverse complement strand
AGATGGTGATGCCGGGAGACAACATCAAGATGGTGGTGGAGCTGATCAGCCCGATCGCCATGGATGAGGGGCTGCGCTTTGCCATCCGCGAGGGTGGCAAGACCGTCGGCGCCGGCGTCGTTGCCAAGGTCATCAAGTAAGGGCACAGTGCGCCCCACGAATTTCAAGGATTAACGAACATGGCCAACCAGAACATCCGTATTCGCCTCAAGGCGTTCGACCACCGTCTGATCGACAACTCGGCCCGCGAGATCGTCGAGACGGCCAAGCGCACCGGCGCCACCGTCAAGGGTCCGGTGCCGCTGCCGACCAAGATGGAGCGCTTCACGCTGCTGGTCTCCCCGCACTCGGACAAGGACGCCCGGGACCAGTTCGAGCTGCGCACCCACAAGCGCCTCATGGACATCCTCAATCCCACGGACAAGACCGTGGACGCCCTCATGAAGCTGGAACTGCCGGCCGGCGTTGACGTTCAGATCAAGCTGAATTGAGGTTTTGACACTAGGCAGGTCGCTTCGTATACTGCGCGACCTTTTCCGCCGGGGGCAATCCTGGCGGCAGTGCTGCGGAAGCAGCGTCGGGCGAGGTTGGCGGTCAAAAGGACGCCAAGACCACTCGAGAATCATGCGCACCGGGTCCGGCGCGCGTGTCTCTTGCGTGGACTTTCCTCAACCCGAAGAACCTTAACGAGCGGGCGGGCGCTGTGAGCGTCTGCGGCGCCAGTTTGTGAATTTCAGCCCATGAAAAACTCTATTGGTCTGGTCGGTCGCAAGGCGGGTATGACGCGGGTGTTTACCGACGCCGGCGAAACCGTTCCCGTGACCGTCATCGAAGTACTGCCCAACCGCGTCACCCAGCTGAAGTCAAAGGAAGTCGACGGCTACCGCGCCGTGCAGGTGGCTTTCGGGACCAAGCGCCCGCAGCTGCTGTCCAAGGCGGCCACCGGCCACCTCGCCAAGGCGGCGGTGAGCCCCGGTCGCGGCCTGGTGGAATTCCGCCTCACCGAGGGTGAGGGTGCGGACCTGAAGGAAGGCGCCGAGCTCAAGGTTGACCGCTTCAAGGTCGGCGAGATCGTCGATGTGACCGGCACCACCATCGGCAAGGGCTTTGCCGGCACCATGAAGCGTCACAATTTCGCCGGCCACCACGCCACTCACGGTGTGTCGGTGTCGCACCGCACGCCTGGTTCCATCGGCCAGCGCCAGACCCCGGGCCGCGTCTTCCAGGGCAAACGCATGTCCGGTCACATGGGCGTGATGCGTCGCACCATGGAGAACCTCAAGGTGGTCGAGGTGGACGTCGAGCGCAACCTGCTCCTGATCCGCGGTGCCGTTCCGGGCGCGGAAGGCGGGCAGGTGGTCGTGCGCCTGTCCACCAAGGCGCAGCGCCAGGCCGGCCGCAAGACCATTGCGCCGACCAAGCAGGCGCCGGTGGGCAAGACGCCCAACCCGGCCAAGGCCGGGAAGAAATAGGACCCATCATGAAGTTGAAAATAGTCAACGGCACCGGTGCCGAACTGGCTGTCTCCGAGGCCACCTTTGGCCAGGAATACAACGAATCGCTGGTGCACCAGGTCGTCGTCGCCTACCGCAATGCCGGCCGCGCCGGCACCAAGCGCCAGCTGTCGAAAGCCGAAGTCCGTGGCGGTGGCCGCAAGCCCCACGCCCAGAAGGGCACGGGCCAGGCCCGCGCGGGCTCCAGCCGCTCGCCCATCTGGCGCGGCGGCGGTGTGACGTTCGCGGCCCGGCCGCGGGATTTCTCGCAGAAGATCAACCGCAAGATGTATCGCGGCGCCATCCGCTCCATGCTCTCGGAGCTGGTGCGGCAGGACCGTCTGGTCGTGGCCGACGACATCGCGCTCGAGGCGCCGAAGACCAAGCTGCTCGCGAGCAAGCTCTCCACCTGGTCGCTGAGCAATGTGCTGATCGTGGTCGAGGCGCTGGATGAGA
>DASZCK010000044.1:0-4535 GCA_035943195.1 Steroidobacteraceae bacterium | reverse complement strand
TCCCAGGACAGGGCGCGGCGGGATCCTTGAGGTGCCGAGCTCCTGAAAGACCATCACGTCGCTGGTGCTGCCGATCGCGACCTCGTGCCCGCGCACCTCGTGGCTGATCGAATCTCTGAGTTCACCAGTGCGCAGCAGCGGCTCATCGGCCGGGAAGCCCTGAGCCACACGGTCCGCCATGGTCGACTCGGCCAGCGGCGCCCAGGCGGGGAACTGGCCGACTTCTGGCTGATAGGTGCCGATCTCCTTCTTGGCCGTCGCCTCGATCCGCTTGCCGACGTGCTCCAGGCCTTCATGGATGGTGCCCTCAAGCGTAATGGTCGCCTTCAGGAACTGCGCAGCCAGGGCGCCAAAGGTTGTGTCGCGCTCACTCACTCTTGCGCTCCTTCCACCTCATAGTTCTCCAATCCATTTCGGCACCTTCAAATTCGCTGAACACTATCGAGAACGCGGTCTGCTCTACCTGATCCAGTTTCACGCTTTCACCAGCTCTTACGCAGAATGCGACATCAAACGGCACGCCATTTTTTACGAGCCAGAGGGCCTGCCGGACCCGCGGGTTCTGCGCTACTCTTTTGTGTCGGTGTCCTTCGCCTCCGTGCTCGCTTTGGCCTTCGCATCCAGGTGCTGCATGACCGCCTCCAATCCTTCGCGGCGCGCGATCTGGATGGCCGCTTCAATCTGTCCTCTCGTCATCGGTACGTGGAGCTTGACCTCATCGATGCTTGCAATGAGCGCTGTTGGGATCACGTAGCCAACCATGTAGTGCGCATTGCCGGCGTACTCGCCGCACTCTCTGACGATCCGCGATTCCTCGAGGATGCTCAGCTCGCGAATGGTGAGCCGGCGTCCGAGCGAATCAACTACCACTGTGGTCTGCGCCTGAGCGGGCTTCGCGGCCGGCGCCGGCTCTCTGAGCGTTACAGTTGCTGCATCAGTCATGTTCTATCTCCGTAGGGTGGGGTCAGGTTGCCGACCGTCAGGGCCGGCGGCATGGGGAAGCCGCGCGGTATCGCGAGGCCAGGAATATTGATGCGGGACAGCGCCAGCGCGGGACAGAGCATGTCCAGCATGTCGCGGTGCTTGAATGCCAGCGCCACGGTGGGCGCCGTCACTTCGAGCGGCAGGAGGTTGCGAAGGGCGATCATTTCGCGCTCGGCGATTCGAACAGCTCGGCCTTCAGTCGCTGCACGAAGGCGACTTCCTCCGGCCGCTTAAGGCATCGCTCGGCATCTTTGAGGCGCTGGCGCAGGTCCACCAGCCCCATGCTGAGAGCGTGAACGCGGGCATGGCCCTCGCGGTCGCCGGCTGCTTCGAGGCGCTCTCCGGCAGCGTGCAATTCGTCTGCCAGCGACAGTGCCGGCTTCGCGGCTTTCGTATTCAAGGTCAATGTTTCAGTGGACACGGGTAGTTTCCGTCCTATGGTATTGGGTGAAAATCCGCAGGTGCCTCACCTCTTCGCGGATCAATTGCGTATGCAGCTGCATCGCCTGTATTTGGATCTGGCGCAGTTGCTCCAGCATCCGATCAATTGCGTCCTCGACGTGCATGAAGGCGTCGAGCTCGGTTTCAGTGCTCATGGGAAGTCCGAGGTGCACCGAAGGGCCCCGACGCCTGCAGGCGTCAGGGTTCCGGTTTCTCGCTTTGGGCCAGAGTCGATGCCCCGTCCCTCAGCCACGCTCAGAAAAGGAGTCGCGCGGCCCGGGACGTGCCGGGGTTGTTGCGGACACTCACCGGCTAGTCCGACACAAAGCGGGGCGACCCCCGAACGAAGGGCCCCGCTTCTCATGCTCGTGCTAGGCCACAAGGAGGCCGGCCTGATTCAGTTTGACCTTGACTTCGACCGTCTGGTGACTGCGGCCGTAGAGCTCCGGGTGGGTCTTCGCCGCGGCTTCGAGTCGCTGATCGACGTCGCGCACGGTGTACTTGCCATCCTTCGGTCCCGCGCCGGGCGTCAGGTCCAAGTGGCGGAGGTACTTCGCCAAATTCCCATCTGCTACCGCGGCCTTCTGACCCTTGGCGGCCAGCTCCTGGTTCGTGACCGTGCCAACGGCATTCAAGACGCCATCGATATAGACACGGGGGATGCGGCCGGCGGCGGCTTCAGCGTCCATGTGATCGGCCATGTGCTTGAGCACCCTAACGTGACCCTTCGCAGGATCGGAGCCGATGCCGCCCGCCTCCATGGAAGCGGCGCAGGCGCGCACAGCGGCGCTATAAGGTTTGACAACGTCAACGTTTGACATACGAAGAGTTCCTTGCGATTGAAGTGATTGAGAGAGCGTGATGACCGTCATACAGAACGGCGACGTTCGATGCGGTCGTGTCCGGGGGCGGCATGCTCTTAGCCGCATCCTCGGGAGTGAAATGAGCGTGGCCGTGCTCGATGAGCCAGTAGCCAAGTTGGGCATCGACGATTGCTTTGCCGTCCATGAGTCGCACGCTGATGAGGCGAGGGACGCGCTTTATGGGCTGGCCCGATACCATCGACGGAGTGATGATGTCGACCCAGCCGTCGACCTCGGGGCGGTCGCGCCCGGGACTCACCAGGAGCGTGCCTGAGCCGTACATAGACCAGGAGTACACGGCCATCTGGCCGCCGCCCAAGAACTGAGGCTTGATGCGCCTGAACGTCAGGAGCAGGTTGCGCAGCAGTTTCATCGTCTGCGACTCCCGCCCATGGAGACTGATGTGTGGGCATAGGTGCCGACCTTCGCGTTTAGCATCAGCTCGGTCAGCGCGAACACCATGGCGTCGACGCGATCCGGTGAGCCGTCGCGCTCGCGGGACCAGTCAGAGGTGAAACTGGCCATCTGAGTCTCGAGGTCCGGCAGGCTTCCGACAACGTGAGCACGGCGCTGCTCGAATAGGGCGGACACCGGCTCGGCTCGAAGGATCTTGCCGCGCGAACTGGTGACTTCAGTGATCGGAATCAGCGGCTCGATACTGCGCAGCGTGGCCGCTGCCATGTCGCCACCGAAATTCTTTTCAATGACGATGCGATCGGCGCCCAGGGCGTGAAAGATGTTCAGCGCCCTGCGTGCCCATTCGGCCGGCGCGTACCGTCCGGAGAGGTCACCCAGGACATACCCGTGATCATTGATGCCCAGGCCCGCAGTGACGATGCCAGTCTCGTCTGAGCCCTCTGCGGTGCTGCCGGCCGGGTCAATGGCCACCACAATGCGCTTCAGGAGCGGCGCGGCGACGACGCGGGTTTCGTCCAGATTCGACAGCGACCACAGCGCACCGGGCGTGTCCGCGAGCATTTCGCCGTTCAGTTCCTGCCGACCCAGGCGCGTGCCCTGGTATCGGGTGATGATGGTGTCCAGAAACTGCGGGGCGAGGTTGGCGGCGTTGTCGAAGGTCGCGCCACGCGTCACCGCAACATCCTTACCCTCGCGGGCCAGCAGGCTACGCAGCAGCTTGCCCGGGCGCGGTGTCGTGGCAACTACGCAGCGCGGGTTCTTGCCCATGCGCAGGCCCATCATCAACATGTCCCAAGCTTCGGGGTAGCGCCAAGCGGCCAACTCGTCGCAGACGGCTAGGTCATGCTGTGGACCGCGCAGACGGTCGGCCTCGTCAGCGGAAAACGTCGTGGCGACGGCGCCGTTTGGCCAGGTCAGGCGCCGCTTGGACGGCTCATAGACCGGGCGGTTGTAGTCAGGGCTGATGGTGAGAATGCCGGAAGGCCCCTCAACCAGCACGTCACGTGCGTCCGCCGCGGTAGCCGCGACCAGTGCGACGCGGCCGGCGCGGCCTGCCTCCACCTCGGTACGGCAAAACTCCAATTCGCTGCGTGTCTTACCGAAGCCTCGGCCGGCCAGCAGCAACCAGATGAACCAAGCCCAGATCGGCGGCAACTGATTGGGTCGTGCAATCAGGCTCCAGTCGTATGCATCGGCACCCCGGAGGCTCTGCGCCAGGGTGCCGAAGAACTGAGAGCGGCCTGAGTCAGCCACTGACGTGATCCAGGGCGGGGAGTGCAGGCGGGATGTAGATCGGCGCGTCCTGCGCACCTTCGGCCGCCTTCCGCGACAGGTCCTCAAGGCCCGCCAGGACTGCCGCACGCGCCTCTGGGAAGGGCGCCAGCTTGCGGGCAAGCATGCCCTGCAGGTCAGCCATGAAAGGCGAATTGATGATCAAAGTGTTGTTTGTGATCGTCGCCGAGGCCTTGGTGATCTCGCCTGTGAGCTGCGCAATGAAGCGCAGGGCCTCGATGACGCGACCCGCCACCATTGCGCTGCCGGTCCGGTCATCGGCCTCCGCAGCCGCCAAGAAGCGCAGCATGAGGCTGTTGCGAACGATCTCTGCGTGGTCCAGGAGCGTCGCGCTTTTCTCGGAGGCTTTCTGCGCGAGCTCGGCCGGCTTCATCGGGCCGGCGACGAGCTGGGCGCGCCGATCGGCCGACACATGGTTCTTAGCATGCCGCTGCACTGAGTCGTGGCTGACGCCGTACTTCTTGCCCAGGGCGCAATGACTGACGCCAGAGACCAGCGCTAACTCGATTTCATAGCGTTGGGCGTGGGTACAGACCC
>DASZCK010000043.1:0-23983 GCA_035943195.1 Steroidobacteraceae bacterium | reverse complement strand
GTCTTGACCTGGAGGCCCGCAGCGCCAAGGCTCTCACCCGCAGGCCTGCGATAAGAAAAATCTGATGTCGGAGGCGACCATGATTGAGCTGCCTGCGTTTTTCGCGCGCCATGACCGCAGCATGCGGCTGCTGCTGGCGGCGGCGTGACCGGCGCCGAATCCAGGGGCGAGCAGGGGGATTCGACATGAGACACAGCGTCAAAAACCACCGTGTGCTTGCATTGGTGGCGGCCATGTTAGCCGTGGCGTTTGCCGGCGCTTCGGCGGCCCAGGAAGCGATCGGTGAGTGGGTCGGGGGTCTGGAGCTTGCGCCGGGAAATCGGCTGCCCCTGCTCGTCCACATCAAGCGGAACGCTGCCGGGGCGCTGAACGGAACCATGGACAGCCCTTCACAAGGCGCGAATGGCTTGCCGCTCGGCGACATCAAGGCGGATGCCGGGAGCTTGTCGTTCACCGTGTCGGTCGTCGGCGGCAGCTACAAGGGACAATGGCTCGCTGACGGCAAGCTGTGGCGGGGCGAATGGAGCCAGGCCGGGCAGCACTGGCCGCTGGCGCTGGTCACGGCGCCGCCACCGCGGCCGCTCCCGGCCGACTGGCAATTACCCCCGGACGCCGATATCGCCAAACTGATCGCCGACCGCAATGCGCCCCGTCCCGGGCAGGCGATCGTCATCGGGCTCGTGGGGCCGGACGGCCAGCGCTTTGTGACGGGAGGCACGAGCGCCGCCGCTGCGGTCGATCGGAACACCTTGTTCGAGATCGGTTCGATCAGCAAAGTCTTTACGGCCCTGCTCCTCGCCGACATGGTCAACCGCCATGAGGTCTCGCTCGATGATCCGGCTGCGAAATATCTGCCCGCGAGTCATCACATGCCCGAACGGGGTGGCCGCCAGATCACCTTGCGCGAACTTTCCACGCATCGCTCGGGATTGCCGCGAATGCCCGACGACATGGGACGGGCCGATGGGGTCGATAACCCCTTTGAGGGTTATGGCGAGGATAAGCTGCTCGCCTTCTTAGATCGATACAAGCTGACGCGTGATATCGACGCGCAGTGGGAATACTCGAACCTTGGCGTCGGGCTGCTTGGCTATCTGCTCGGACGTGCAGCGCACACCAACTACGAGACCCTGCTTCGCCAGCGGATCACCGGTCCGCTCGGCATGAAGAACACGCTGATCAGTTTGTCACCGCGCGACGCGGCGCGGTTGGCTGCCCCGTTCGATCGCTTTATGCGCCCCGCCAAGCAATGGGACATAAACCTATTTGCGGGCGCGGGCGGCATTCGGTCCTCTGCTGCTGACATGGTGACCTTCGCCAAGGCACTCCTCGACTCTAAGTCACCGATCGCCGCCGCCGTGAAAACCGCGCTCTCGGTTCGCGTGCAAGGTGAGGCGCCGCAGGTCGATCAGGCGCTGGGCTTCGAAGTCTTCCACCCCGAAGCAGGTCGAGAGATCCTGCTGCACAATGGGCAGACCGGGGGGTATCAGGCGATGTTGGTGGCGGAACCGGCCAAAGGGCGAGCCGTCGTGGCACTGTCCAACTCCCAGGCTCAGCCTTCACCGGATGATATTGCGCTTCATATCCTGATCGGCACAGGGGTCCTACCGACCCCACCCGTTCCATCCCCACCGCCTCCTCCGACGCAGCACACTGAGATATCGTTGCCGCCAGAAACGCTCGACAAGATCGTCGGTCGTTACGATTTTGGTCCTGGTTTCACGATCGCTGTTACGCGTGATGGCGCGACGCTCCGGGTGCTGCGAGAAGGCGTCCCCAGCGGCCAGCCACTTCCGATCTATTCCGAGGGGCCGCTTGCGTTCTTCTGGAAGGCACTGGACGCGCAGATTCGCTTCACGACGGATACGAGCGGCATGGTGACCGGCGCCGAACTCAAGCAAGGCAGCGCGATTTTTACAGGTACGCGCGTGCCAGAATAAGCGAGCTGCAATACGCTCGAAGCAGCAGGCGCCGCACTATCTGGTCTCTTTGGTATTGACTGGGTCGAGTCAACAACGACCAGCTCCCAAAAACTCACGATTTCGCTACTTCGCGGTAGGTGTCGTCGGCGGCTTGATGCCTTTCAGGGATTCGTAGGCCATCCGGGTAAATACATCACCCGTGAGAAATCCACCCGGATGAACCCATTTCAGGTCCAGATCCCGGGTGGGCTTGGCGGCAATGACTTCTTCTTCGCTTTTGCCCGCATTGATGAGCTTCTGGACTCTTGCTCTGACCTCTACAAGTGAGTCGTGCGAGGCCCGCAGGGCGGCTTTGGATGAGGGCTCCCCTTCATCCGCGATAATCTTCGTTCGATCATTTGCGAGGGCAAGAACCTTTTCCTGCGCCGCGATTGTGCCGCTCAAGGACCCGCCGGAGGACATGTCGAAAAAGGTGTAGGTCTGGTCATTGCCGAATGTCCCGCTGGTGTGGATAACATTAGCTTTGCGAAAAAAGACCAGCGAGTCGCTGTCGGTGTGGGCGTGTGGCACGTGGATAAGCTCGATGGTTTCGTCTCCCGAATGAATCGTCATCGAGTTCGAGTACGTGACCGTTGGAATGGCAGCCGGTACCGACGGAGGAATCGTCTGGTTGAAGGCTGCTAGATACTGGCCCTTTGCCATTCGCGAACGGACGTTGTCGTGCGCTACAAGAATCGCGCCAGACTTTGCCATGACTTCATTGCCGCCGAAATGGTCGGCGTGCGCGTGAGTAATGATGACGTAGCGGAGCGGTTCGCTGCTGAGCTGCGCGATGGCCGCTTTGATCTTTTCCGCCAGTTGGGGGACGGCGGTATCGACCAGTAACACGCCATCGGAGGCTACGAGGACTAGCGAGTCTCCGCCCTGCCAGCCCAGCAAGTAGGCGCCTTCGCCTAAATTGGTGGTCTTGATTTGCAGCTTGGCGTAATCCGTTCCCTGTTGTGCCGCAGCGGGCAGACAGAAAGGCGCTACGCCGGCGACTGCGAAGGCAATGGTGCGCGCTGCCCTAGCAACCCATTCTCGCATTGACATGATGTCCCCTGTTGACTCGCCAGTATACGATAAGCCGGGGTCTAAGCCATCTGGCCGCCAAGCCGGCGTTGATGTCGTTTGGTGTTGTTTGGTGTTGTTTGGCCGTTTGATGCTACGTGTTGCTGACCGCGTCTTGCGATCAAATTTTTATACCCCCAATACCGCAAGGGGCTCTGGAAATGAGAGGATGTCTAGAATTGAACGCCGCGATGCGAGGGGCGCGAGTGGATCAGCCAATGACGAGCGCGGAGATTCTTGCCAATGCCCGGGCTCTAATACCCGAAACTCAGCGGCGCGCCGCTGAAATTGCGAAGCTGCGCAAAATTCCGGCTGATCTCGTGGAGAAGCTGCGAGCCGCCGGCGTCTTTCGCATCATGTTTTCCAGATCCTGGGGCGGCCCGGAGATGCCGCTCCCCCAGCAGGTGGAGCTTATGGAGACGCTCGCGTATGGCGACCCGTCGGTCGCGTGGGCGGTCAAGATCGGCTCGGACAGCGGCTATTTCTGCGCGTTCCTGGAACCCAGCGCGGCGCGCGAACTATATCCGTCGATCGACTATGCGACCGCCGGCCAGGCGCCGCCCAACGGGCGAGCCGTGCGGGTCCGCGGCGGCTATCGCGTAACCGGGCGGTGGGGATTCGCCTCCGGATGCACCCATGCGAACGTCATGGTGGGCGGCTGTCTCACGCTGGAGACCGAAACGGCCGCGCCCAGCGGCATGATATTTATACTTGCGCCGGCTTCCGCCTTCGAGATCGAAGACACCTGGCATTCTATCGGGCTGGCAGGCAGCGGCAGCCATCACTACAAGGCAACGGATCTCTTCGTTCCCGAGCGTCACACGTTCACGCTCTCCGGTCCAGCCACGATCGGTGGTCCGCTGTATGCCGATGCGGGTTCGGCGACAGTTTTCATCCCAATGGCAGGAACGCCCTTGGGGCTCATGCGCCGGGTGATCGACGTGACGATTGGGATAGCCGGAGAAAGGCTGATCAGTCTGCCGGCCCCTCCAACCTTGATGCGACACTTGCCACGAGTGAAGTTCGCCCTCGCCCGCGCGCAAATGCTCTACGGTGCCGCGCGCGCGGCGGTGTATGAGAGCGTCAATCGCTATTGGGAGGAACTGTTGGTGGACGGACACGGATCGCTACAATCGCGGCGTGACATGGGACTGGCACGCATCCACGCTCACCGTACGGCCCGCGAGGTTGCCCAACTCATGTTCGATACAGTGGGTGCGCCCGCGGTCTACGATAGCCTGCCGCTCGGATCGCTGCTACGCGATGCCATCGTGATCAACGAACATCTGGGCCTCAACGACGGCGTTATTGAGCGCCTTGGTGGCATGATGCTGGGTGAGTCCCACGAGGGCGCATTTGTCTAGCGGAATTGAATCGGAATCCACAGGCGGGCGTGGATTCGGACCGGCGTGGAATGTGGTGGCTATCAGCCGTATCTAGGCGTCACGTCGCCCGGCAACAACTGCTCCGTCGAGTTTGGGCCACCGCTCGGCGAGCGTCGGGCGGGGCATCTTCGCCCCGCCAGGGCCATCGGACTTATGGTACCGACCTTCCGGGGTAAAGGTGTGCGCGGCGGCGCTATCGAAACGCAGGCGGCAGGTCCACCCCCAGTTGAACCTGCGCGCGCAACACTGGCGCCATGGGCTGGGACTGAATATGAATCCGATACATCTGCACGTCCCGAAAATAGCGCTGTAGCCGATCGCCGCGCCGCGCGACCGATGCGCCCGCACTCTGAAACAGCATCTCCACGGCCTCGCAGGCGGCCCGGCATCCCTCACGCGCCGTTCCCCAGACCCGAAGGGTGTCGGACATGGAGATGGGCCTGCGCTCCTTCATCCAGGCCGCGCATTGCTCGGCAAACAAGTGTGTGGCCTGCAGCGTGAGCGCCTCGGCGGCATCCGCACGGCACATCGCTTCGCCGAAAATGCGCTGCAGCAGCGGATCATGCCGGCGCTTGCGGGTGGCGTCCGCCAGCATCGGTTTGGTGTTCAGGACGACTTCGTACTCCTCCAGTGCCGCGTGCGCGGCGCCGGTCAGAATCGCGCCGAACTCGCAGCTGAACCAACCGAAGATGATGCCGAGGAAGAGACCCTCCTGGTGCAGCCGTGTGCCGGGGGTTCCCTCGGGTAGGGTCTCGGTAGACATGATCGCAATGGGCGAGCGCACGATATGGGTGTCGGGCACAAAGACCTGGCTGAGCCGGACGCTGTGGGATCCGCTGGCCTGCATGCCCATGGCAGTATCGCCACCCCAGTCCGGCAGCACTTCGATGCTGGAACGGGGTACGACAAATGCGATGGGCCTGGGCGTACCGTCCTCGCTGAAGAGGGTCGCGCCACCCATGAAGTGGGTGCAGACCGGAATACCCGATGCGAAGGGCCATACTCCGCTCACCCGATAGCCGGCGTCGCCGCGCTCGAATGTGGGCATTCCCGCCGGCCCGACGGCATAGGCGCTGCGAAAGTCACCGGTGGGGCCAAAGAGCTCGCGCTGCACGGGTTCGGAGAAATGAGCGCCGGCCACCATGGCGTGCGAGGAGGCCAGGGTGTAGCACCAGCCGCTTGCGGGATGGCCGCGCGACAGCTCCATGATGACGCGAATGTAGGTGTCGCAGTCCGTGCCCCGACCGCCGAACATCCGTGGCTGCAGAATCCGATAAAACCCGCCCGCCAGCAGCCGCTGATGAATACCCTCCGAATAACAGCCCCGCGCATCGCTCTCGTCCTGTTGTTGGCGCAGTTCGGCGGCGATGTTCCGCGCCTCTCTGATTAGGTCTGCAGCGGTGGGGAGCTGTGGGTTGCTTGTCGTTGTGTTCATACCCGCTCCAGTTTTCCCGGGGACTAGCTTATCCGTATGCGCGGCACTGCATGGGCCGCCTCTCCAGACCAATGATGCGCCTATTGGCCATTCCGATGCACCGACCGGACTCAATCACCGTGTGAAGCGCTGTTGAGCTCACATGACGCATCACGGCGTCAGGCATCATGCCATGAGCCCCTTGACCTCTGACACGTCGCCGGAAATGTCTCGCGCGGCAGCCGGAGCACCTTGATGAGCGGCTGGCGCCGGCCACGCCTGTGGCACCGCAGCCACTGCTTGAGTTGCCCAATGGTGGTTTGAGTATCGATGACGCGCCGGATGTACTCGCCGCGCGGTCGGCACTGTATGGCTGTATACAGTATTCTTGGGGCTCGAAGACTGAATAGGGCGTACCCGATGTGCTACTCGGCCATGGTGAAAGAGGACTGGCTGGCGTTTTTGCGTGCGACAGGTATCAGCCTGTCGTTGCCGGAGTTTCATGAGCTGATGGTGCATCGGCTGGAGGATCCCTCGAGCTTTAGGCTGCCGCGGGCCTTTGATCTGGAATTCTCCGACCCGAAGACCGACGCGGAGCGCGCGATCAAGGCGCTGATAGACCAGCACCGGAGAACTCAGGTGAGCAAGCTTGAGACCGAAGTGTTTACGCAACGCAAACGACTAGCAGACTCTGAACGCAAACTTGCCCAGAAGGAAACCAAGGCAGCGGTGGAGAGCAAACGTATCGCGACCAACAAGGTACAGCAGTGTCTGGGAAAACTTGCTCTGCTCAAAGATGAGAAGCGTCACTCGAACGACTATCGGATATTCCCGAAATCCTACGCACCGATCGTCATCGTCCGGGACGGCAAGAAGGTCATGGTGCCGGCGCGGTACCTGCTTCGCCAGCCCGGTGCACCCGCGTTCATGGACGATAAGCTATCCGGCAACTACAACGCGCGCCGCGACAATCTCACCAAGTTCTGGCGCAATCAGTTTGGGACTTCGCACGCGCTCATGCTCGTGGAATCCTTCTTTGAGAACGTCACAGGACAGGATGGGCAAAACCAGGTGCTGCATTTCGTACCGCAGCCCATCGGGCTGATGCACATTGCCTGTCTGTATGCAGAATGGTCAGATCCCAAGACCGGTGAGAAGCTCCTGTCATTTGCCGCCATCACGGATGAGCCGCCAGCGGAGGTCGCCGCCGCCGGGCATGACCGCATTATCGTGAATTTGCGGCCGGAGAATGTTGATCGATGGCTGAGGCCGGTCGGACGTTCGATCGATGAGCTACAGGAGATATTGAGTGATCGGCAGACTCCTTACTACGCCCATCAAATCGCCGCATAGAAATCCGGACCAAGCCAGACGCCGCGACAATTGATAGGCTCAGGCAAAATGATGCGTCTGAAAACTCTGCTTCGCAGCGTCTTGTTGATGGCTGCTGTTGTGTCAGGTTGCACGCTCACACAGGAGCACGCCGCCCCGCCAGCCTCCGCCTACGTTACCGAGGTATCGGCAGATCTGGAGGAAATCTCCGTGACGCGCACCACCAGGACGCAGTACCTGCCGGGCACGACCCCCGCCTGCGATGTCGCCCCATTCAAAAGCGCGAGCGAACAGCACTACGATTCCTGGTCGGTGAAGCTGCGTTCCTCCGATGCACGCATGGCAAACACTCATGTGACGCGCACGGGCGGGTTTGCCGCGTGCTTCGGGACGATTGCGCCGGATGGCTCATTTCCGATGTATGCCTGGGGAAGCCAGGCCACGGTGAGCTATCGTGCCTTGGGCGAGTGTCGATTCATGCATTCCAAGCCGCCCGCCGCGGGGCTTTTGGTGCTGAATTGCAGAGCGGATTTCAGTGGGCTGCCCAACAGGTATATCGGGGGCTACCTCACGACGAGTTCGCTTGCCCCAAGTGGAGGGAAGAGCGGGCTCGATGTGCCGGGGTACCTCTCCACATCGATCATTACCATGAGGCTGTGGAAGAAGACTGGCTGAGCCGCGTGCGCCTCATTTAATAGTCGCCCTAAATCGGCCTGCGGTAATGACGGCTCGGCATTGATTCTTTGAAATGCGGGCCATTAACGAAGTCGCCGGGCAACAGAGCCAGCTTCCGCCGTCATTGCTGCTGACAGATCAAACGACTGCGAAACGCCGAGCAGATCGCCGAAATAGCCACAGGCCACCAAAGCGCAGGCGTCGCAGCGACCTTCTTTGAAAAAGTGCCACGTTCATCAACCGAGCCTCAATTCACCGACGGGGTAAGACCTGAAGCGCACACATCCACCGGTCTTTTGATACGGCCAGCCCCAAACGTTTAAACTGCAGGACCATGCCGTAACTCGCGGCGCGGCTGCCATACCGGTTACTCGGCATTCGCCAAGTAGTACTCGAGATCGTAGGAATGCCGATCGCCCGCGATGGTAATGGTGAATGTCCCGGAGATACCCTTGAGTTCACCAGTCCCGGAACCGGGCACCACGACAATCGTCATTTTTGCCCCATTGCCATCCATAGTGGCAAATTGCTGCAGGGCGAAGCTGCCGTGTTTTCCGTGCAGACTACCGGTTACGACCTCGATGGCGACGTATCCGGCCGTCCCTTGCTTCGGATCCCCTCCAGAAAACATCTCACCCTTCGTGGTAGCTTCAAGATCGCCGTGCATCGATTTGTTGATGGAGTAACGAGCCAGACCCTCGGCCGGAGCCGGTGACATTGGTAGAACCGTTACCGTGAAGGTCCCGCGAGCATGCTTGGTCATCTTACTATCCGCCTCCTGAGCCGGAACGTACCTCGCAACCGCCACTAGCAAGGTCAACGTGATGATACCGGTCCAGCGGCTCACGTGATGTTCTGCGTTATCTGTCGCGAAAGCACGGACCGTACCGCGGCGAGAGCGGCATCGGAACTCGGATCTTTTGACGAGTAAGCCAGATAGCCATCCGGCCGCAAGAGCATCACGCCATGCTCCTGTCGACACAGTTCCAAGTCTTCACTGAAGGTCTTAAGCAGCGCGGCAGCCTGCGGCGAAGGCGCCACGGCGCCGCCCAGTCGCAAGACCAGGCGACGTCCTATCCCTGCCCCACCGCACAATGAATCATCGAAATGTCGCGCGCCGGTGCCATCAACAATCGGACTGCCCGCATAGCTCACATCCAACTGAGATAGTCGTCGGACCATTGCGCGCTGCACGCTCGGCAAGCGCGTCGCCACTGGAATAGCCACATTACGCATAAGCTGGGCGGGCAGGCTCGCGCTCCCCAAGACCTGGGTCATACGATGGGTCAATTCGATCACGCGCGCAATGACAGGCCTGCGCTCCAAACTATAGCTGTCCAGCAGCGCGTCCGTTGCTCGACCCTGCGCAGCGATGTCCAGCTTCCAGGCGAGATTCCAGACGTCCTGCAGCCCCGTATTCATGCCCTGGCCCCCAAAGGGACTGTGCACGTGGGCCGCATCGCCGGCCAGAAACAGCCTGCCCACACGCAGGCGAGACAGCTGCCGATGATGAACCTTGAAATAGCTGCTCCAAAGAATCCGTCGCACCTCGACTTCCGGTGGGGCGCGCTCGGTCAGCAGCCGTTGCACGAGCTCCAGCGACGGGGCATCCCCCAGGGCTTCTGGCACCGTAGCCACCACTCGCCGGCGGGTCGCACTCATTGGAAAGATTGCAAGCGGACCCTGTCGACTTGGACACAGTTGCAGGGCATCGGCCGGCAAAGATTCATTGGTCTGAACGTCCGCCAGCAGAAATGTGGCCCGGTACTGCGCTCCTTCGAACGGCAAGGCCAGCAAATGACGAACCGAACTGTGCGCGCCGTCACATCCGACGACGTATTTCGCGGTGCATTGCTCCAGGCCCCCATCGCGTCGTAGCGATGCAGTTACGGCTTCTGTTCCCTCGTCCGCGCTTGCAAACTCGGTATCAAACTCCACGGCCCCGCCGCGTTCCCGCAGGGCAGCTTCCAGGAGGCTTTCGGTCACATTCTGCGGCACCATGGCCACGAACGGATAAGGGGTATCCGGTGGTGCGAAACGAATATGGGCTAGTCGGCGTCGACCGGCGATGGCCGACACCCACGTAACACGGTTGGCCACCTTCAGGAATGGCGCGATCAATCCGGCCATGTCCAGAACTTCGAGCGTACGCGGAAATATGGCGAGGGCCTTCGAATAGATGGAGAGCTCGGGACGGCGTTCGACAATCCGGTAACGAAGGCCGCGGCGCGCGCACTCATTGGCCAGCAGCAGCCCGACTGGCCCCGCCCCTACGATGAGGATATCGACGTCGGCCATCAATAGGCGGCCCGCCGGTAAATACCGCGCTCAATCTGCACACCGAGTCTTTTCATGATCTGAGCCGGGTCGAACCCAATCTCAGCAAACTCAGTCGAAATAGACCGCTTGGCCTCTTCCATGGCGGCATCACTGGTCCAGACGGCGGTCGTGACGATCTTCACCCGACCATCCCCCGCTGTGCGCCGGAATACGTAACCTTCCTTGAAGCCAGGTCGCGTCTTGACGATGTTTGCCGAAAAGTGCGCGTGGCGAAGAAACTCTTCGACTGCGACCTCCTGCAACATGAACTGATCGATCAATACAGTCTCCATAATGACTTCTCCAATCGATTAACTATCACGGCGTATTCATTCCACCATCAACTGCCAGGGCACTCCGAAGCGGTCAGTGAGCGTTCCATACGCGCGCGCAAACGGGGTGGCATGCAGGGCCATTTCGACACGCCCACCTTTCGCCAGAGCGTCAAACGCCTGGGTGACGGTTTCCGCATTCGCGTACGTCAACATGAGGCGCACACCGCGAACACCTGGATAAGGATCGCTGGCCATCCAATCGGAGGCCATGAGCGTGGACTGGCCGATCTTCAGGCGGCCGTGAATGACCCGATGTGCGCTGCTGGCAGGGAACTGTCCGGCCATCGGTGACTCCCCCACGATGCTGAGCACTTCGATTCGGCCCTGGAACAGTCGCTCATAAAACCGCAGCGCCTCGCCACAGGCGCCATCAAATAGCAGATAAGGAAAGAGCTGAACCATGCAATCCTCCGGTCTGACTCATCGGCGGCACTGGAACCGCCGGTAGGCTCACTATCTGGCAATCAACTACTCACTTCAACTTACTGTTCGTGAGTAGTATGCTCACGCATGGTGATACATAGGGCATCCGGAGAGTACGTTTGTGAGCTTTCCGAACTTTGATTTGAATCTTCTGTTGGCGCTCAACGCAGTGCTGACCGAGGGCAGCGTCGTCAAGGCGGCCAATCGCCTGCATGTGACGCCCTCGGCCGTCAGCAACGCGCTGGCGCGCCTGCGCATCCTGCTGGGTGATCCGTTGGTCACGAAGAAGGGCCGCGGCATTGTGCCTACGCCCCGAGCGTTGGAGCTCGCCCCTTTGCTGGCGAAAAGCTTGCGCGAGCTTCACCACGCCGTGCATTCCGGTATCGTTCCGCTGGCCGGTACGACTCGCCGCTTCAGCATCGCGCTGTCTGACGCCGCACAGATCGACGTGCTGCCGCGCATCGCAGTGCTGCTCGCCAAAGAGATGCCGCGGGCACGCTTGCGCGCCATTGGAATTGATGCACTCGAGTCGCTCGGTGGGTTGACTGGTCCGGAAGTAGATGTCGTTCTCGGCCCAGAACAGGGTGATGATGAGATTCAGTCGGAGCCCCTATGTAGTCAGCCGGCAGTCTTGATTTGCCGGCGAAATCACCCCGCTGCCGCGAAAGCTGGGAGGCGCGGCTCGACGGCGGGCCTTCGGCATGTGGCCATTGAAATGGCAGCGGGTCACGGATTGCGTGACCTAGCGGGGCTGGCGTATCACAGAGCCGGCATTTTGCGCGATGTAGCAATCTCCGTCCCCACCTTCTCGGCCGCGGCCGCGGTGGTAGCCTCAACGGACCTGGTGGCAACGGTGCCGGAACGCTTCTATGGGGCGGTGGGTCGATCAATGCGACTTCGCACACTTCCTTTGCCCATACCGGAGTTGACGATTGCGACAAATCTATGTTGGCACTCGCGCACGCAATCTGACCCTCTATCCGCGGCCTTTCGCAATATCGTGCGTCAAGCGGCCGGTCGGCGGCGCGCCTAGCCTTCCGCTTGCCAAGCACAGTGACAATTCTATGGTGGTGGAACTCGCCGAAGTGGATAGACCCCTCTGAGAGCATCCCCAAAACGGAAGCGCCGCGCAGGCCTTTGTAGGGGCAGACGTATGGCTACGCCATGGCCCGGTTGAGAGCCGATCATCAAACACAAGTTAGATGTTTCGCGATCAGGGAACTATCGTCGACCATCGTTCCTTGTGACCGCCCCCTTGGTCAAACTCTACGGCGAAAAGCAGTCCCACATCATCTCGGTGTCCGAACGATACGAGTATCGGGCTATGAGGGGCAACAACCTCAATAGACTCAATTTGACTGGCTTTGATTAGCGGAAGCAGGTTCCACTCCCGAACTTCCTCCATTCCGGGAACCGCACAAGAGCCGTTAAAACACAATCTCGCGATCCTAAGCGCCTCATTGCATACGAATGCCGCGCGATTGAGATCGACAGCGTCGGAATAGAAGAAAGGTATGGGTTTTGCCTGGGAACCACACGTGACCGACGAGCGCAAATAGCGCGGCTTATCAGGACTCCCGACGATGGGCGGTGGGGGAACGCGATCGCCAACACGTTGGCTTGGATTCGCGTCGGCAATTGCGACAAGTGTCGGAGTCGAAAATGCCAGACCCAGCATAGCTAGAACATTTCTGAACACGTGAAACCTCGCGTCAATGTACCCAGTCTGGAAGTTACTCTTGCCAGGACCTTTCCACGAGGCGACTCAACTCAGCGGTATCAAAATGCACTGGAGAGTCATAACTAGAATGACCTATGTCGTATGACCCGTATCCACTTGGATCAGTTGCATTCAGTGGTTTGGCGAATCGGCGAAATGTGCGAAGCGTCATCCCAGAACGCGGCGCGTGCCGATCTTGCGCCCCAAACTTCGTCGGATATTGTCACATCCACAAGCTCCGATTGCCCCGCTTTCGCCATCGCTCACCGATGGCTCAAGACTGCGACGCAGATCACACCGACTAGGCACTACTACGGATTTGCGCGCGGTGCCCGGTTTTCTACAGTGACTGCCATCACCGGAAGATAGGTCCGGTGACTGCGATGAGCCGGGGGAGTCACACGCTCCGCGTACAACCTGTCGCGCATTGGTTTCGAGGCCCTTGCAGTTGTGCCGATTGACTGCTGGCTGGGCACGCAGTGCGAGTACGCGCTTCGAGCGTGGCAATTGGGCGGCGGGGCGCGGACCAAATCGCGTCTCCGCCGGCCTTTGTCCGAGCTGGCTGCTCGCGGCCCGAACGGTTTAGTGCAAATGGATCCGCCATTGGGTCTCGCCCCCGAAGGATGTCGCACCATGGATTATGATGATCTGGACCCCGAAGCGAACTTGATGGTACTGGAAATTCGCACCGTTGAGCGGATGCTCGACGCGGCAGAGTCTGGAATTCAGCGACGTGAGGACGCGTTGCGTGCGGCCGCTGACATACGTGTGCGCATGGAGCGCGTTCTGGGCGTTGCGAAGTTGGAAAGACGCTTCGCAACCGAGATCTGTCGCCAACTGTCGGTGCTCCTGCGGCGCGTCGAAGCATTGGGTCCCACCAGCCACACTCGCCATTAGTCCTCGGCGTCCCGTCACCGGGCACCGGGCCGGGTCTGATTTCCGAGGTGCTCCAGCTCCATGAACATGCGCACTAGATGCGCAGTCGATGTTGCGCCCATCTTCTCCATGACGTGAGCGCGATGTACCTCAACGGTACGGTGGCTGACCTTCATCTCCTGCGCCACTTCCTTATTGGAGAGGCCGCGGACCACCAGATTCATGACCTCGCGTTCCTTGGGCGTGAGTGCAGCGATCCGTTCACGAATAACGTCGATTTGCGCCAGCATGGATCGATTATCTTTATCGAGCTCGAGTGCGCGGCGCACACTGTCCGTCAGTTCTGCACGGCGAATGGGCTTCTGCAGGTAGTTGAAGGCACCGTGCCTCATGGCCTCGACCGCCATCTGCACTTCGGCACTTCCCGTAATGAAAATGATCGGGATGACGGCGCCGCGGATCGTGAGCTCGGTCTGTAGCTGCAGGCCAGTCAAACCCGGCATGTGCACGTCGAGCACCAGGCAGCCAGGCTGCCGTGGGCTATAGGTAGCCAGAAAATCAGCCGCCGAGGCATAGCTTTGGCACCGCACACCGATCGACTGCACCACCATGCTGACTGCCGACCGCAAGGCCTCGTCGTCGTCGACAACGTGCACCGTCGCTTCAAGTTCAGACATCGC
Source organism: Steroidobacteraceae bacterium (assembly GCA_035943195.1). Taxonomy (GTDB): domain Bacteria; phylum Pseudomonadota; class Gammaproteobacteria; order Steroidobacterales; family Steroidobacteraceae; genus DAIDKA01. The sequence continues at coordinate 9,792 of DASZCK010000043.1, read as the reverse complement.
GCAGCTTGGCAAATCCGGCAGTTGGAGAAATCGACTCTGCATCCTGATTGTAATTCGTTCGCTGGTGCATTGGCCTAGTCACGCCCCCGTCCTGTCTTGTGCATATGCACATATGTAGCGTCAGGTTATCGTGGATCAGGTCGAATTGCGGGGAAAATGATGCGGATGAACCGACGATCGATGCTCCAGGCTACCAGTGCCTTACTGGCCGCCGGGACACTGACGAGATCGCTCACGGAAGGGGCCGTGCTTGATGAAACGGCTATCGTGGAGGTCGCGCAGGGCCGCCTGCAGGGCATCCGCCGCGGCGGGGTCTCAATTTTCAAAGGGGTCCCGTATGGCGGCCGCGTAGAAGCTGGCGCTAGATTTCTGCCGGCGCCCCCCGCCGGTCCTTGGAGCCGAACGCGCAGCGCTTTGAGCTACGGTGCACCCAGCCTCCAGAACAATACCGACTATCCGGCGTGGATTGACTCCAGGGTCGGAGCCGAGAATTGCCTATTTCTGAACGTCTGGTCACCGGATACCAGCGGCAAGCGCGCGGTCATGGTGTGGATCCACGGCGGCGGCTACTCGAGCGGCTCCGGCGGACTGCCCATCTATGACGGCGCGGCCCTGGCCAAGAGGGGCGACGTCGTCGTGGTGACGGTAAACCATCGCCTGAATATTTTCGGCTATCTGCACCTCGCGGCGATCGATCCTCACTACGCCACCTCGGGGAACGTCGGGCAGCTTGACCTGGTACTGGCGCTGCAGTGGGTCGCGAAGAATATCTCAGCCCTTGGCGGTGATCCGGCGAACGTCACCCTCTTCGGCGAATCGGGCGGTGGGGCCAAGATCAGCGCCCTCATGGCGATGCCGGCGGCGCAGGGCCTCTTTCATAAAGCCATCATCGAGAGTGGCTCCGCGCTTAGTGTGATGACTCCCGAGGCCGCTGAGCGAACGGCTCGCGCCGTTCTCGGTCATTTCGATTTCGTTCCCACCAAGGTCGAGAAGCTGCAGAGCATCCCGGCCGAAAAGCTTCTGGCAGGCTACGTGCAGTTATCAAGCGGCGGACCTGCCGCGGGCGGCCAGCGTGTCGAATTTGCACCCGTAGTCGATGGCATTTCGATTCCCACCCAAACCTGGACCCCGGCGGCGCCCGAGCTCTCGCGGCACATACCATTACTGGTCGGTACCAATCACGACGAGACCGTCGCCTTCATCGACCAGGGCATGTTTGACCCGCCCGCCGACGATGCCGCCTTACGCATCCGCATCAAGCGGGTTGCGGTTTTCGCCGCTCCCCTCAATGACCGGGATGTTGACGTGCTGATCGCCCGATACCGCCATCAATGGCCATCAGCCTCCCGGCTGGACCTGCTGGTGCGCATCTCGACGGACGTGGGGATGCGAGGCAATGCAATCCTTCAGGCAGCGCGACAATTGGCACACGGCGCTCCCGTCTTCATGTACGAGTTCGATTGGCCAACGCCCTGTTTTGGCGGCAAATGGGCCCTTCATGGCATCGAAATCCCTTTTGTATTCGGGAATCTCGATTACGGGAGCGCCTGGGACGGCCATGACACGACTGCCGGCCGTGCGGCTGCCGACCCACACGGCGTCCGCTTCCGACTGGCAGCACAGACCTTGGGCGCTTGGGCGGCCTTTGCGCGCACGGGGAACCCCTCACATGCCGGGCTTCCTACCTGGCGACCCTATAGCCTGGATCGCCGTGAAACCATGGCCCTGGGCGCGGTGAGCGAGCTGCAGGCAGATCCACGACGCGAGAATCGGCTGCTGATCGAAAATGGGCTGCACGCTTAGCGCGCGGCAGGCTCAGAAGCCGGCGGACGGGTTGCCGATGGATCTGCAGACGGTGGCGGCGCACGGTCGTGTGCTGACTTGGGACCCAGGAGCTTCCTCAATATCGGGGTCAGCGCGTCCGCCCACACTTGATAGCCCTTCGCCGTGGGATGCAGCCCATCCTTCGTCATGCCGGGATAGAGTACGCCGCGTTCGTCGGCGAGCTGTCTGTTGATATTGAGATAGCGGATCTTCTTGCCGTCGGCCAGCTGCTCAAGTCCGATGTCCGCTATGTTGACAATGGGCATCACGTCGATATTGTCATTTCGAGGCGTAATCCCCATGAGGATGATGCTGGCATGGGGTGCGCGCTCGCGCAGTTGTTTCACGATCGCCGCGACCCCGCGCACAGTCTCGGCGGCCCGCGACTTCGCGTCCCCGCGCGGGGATTGGTTGCCGATGTTGTTGGTGCCCGCCATCAGCACGATGACCTTGGGATTCACGCCGTCAAGCTCACCTTGCTGCAGGCGCCAGAGGATGTTCTGCGTCTTGTCCGCGCCCCAGCCAAAGTCGGCCGCGTTCCACCCTTTGAAGTTCTTGTTCCAGTTCGAGAGCAGGTCCGCGTACGCAGCGTCGCTGGTGCCCCAGCGGCGGGTGATCGAATCTCCCAGGAAGTACAGGTCGATCTTACCCTCGGTGCGCTTGGCCATGAACTGCTCGTGTGCCTTGAGGGAGTTCGCATCGCTCCTTGGCAGCGGCTGGTCGGCCGGCGCCTCCGCGGCCTGCGCAGCAGCGCAAGCAGCGGCTAAGGACATCAGCAAGGAGAGAATGAGGAGTCTGTTTTTGATGTGCATGCCCAAGTTTGTCGCCAACCGCCTCATTCGGCAATCGAAAGGCTACAATTAGTCTCGATCCACTCCAACGACTCAAAGCGAGACTGAACATGGCCACCATCAAGGTATTGCAGAACGGTCCGTACCTGGTACAGGGCGATGACGTCACCGCCGTGGATTGGAACGGAGCGAGCTACGCCATCCCGAAGCGCCCCTTCGCGCTCTGCCGCTGTGGCGCATCGACCAACAAACCCTTCTGCGACGGCACTCACACCAAGCAGGGCTTCAAGGCGGCGGAGGCGGCGGTACCGGGAAGCCAGGACAAGCCGGCGTAGCGCATGAAGAAGGTGTGTGTCGTCATCGGTGTCGGTCCGGGCAATGGCGCAGCTCTGGGCCGTCGCTTCGCCAAGGAAGGCTATGCCGTGGCGCTGGTTGCCCGCACCATGGTCACCAGTGAACCACTCGCGGCAAATCTGCCGGACGCACGCGCCTACGCCTGCGACGTAACCGATGGCGCCGCCGTGGCGAAAGTCTTTGACGCGATCGAACGGGACCTGGGACCGGTCCATACGCTCATCTACAACGCAGGCTCCGGCACCTGGGGCACCGTTGAGGACATCGAGGCCGCTGCATTCGAGGCGGCCTTTCGCGTGAACGCGCTGGGCCTGCTGCTGACCGCCAAGCGGGTCATTCCGTCGATGAAAGCCCAGGGCGGTGGAAACATCGTCGTCATCGGCGCCACTTCCTCGCGCCGCGGGGTCGCACGGGCGGCCGCCTTTGCACCGGCCAAGGCCGCTCAGAAAAGCCTGACGGAGGCAATGGCACGGCATCTGTGGCCTCATAACATCCATGTTTCGCTGGTCATCGTCGACGGCGTAGTCGATCTCCCGCGCACGCGCGCCATGCTGAAAGACAAGCCCGATGACTTCTTCGTGGCCCCCGATGATCTGGCCGAGACCGCCTATCAGCTGACAGTTCAGGGTCGATCAGCGTGGTCCTTCGAGATCGAGGCGCGCCCCTTCAAAGAACATTGGTGAAGAGCGAACTCCTTACTACTGGCGACAATTAGCAATCCTTTGTTACTATTGCCAGGCTTAAGCCCCGCGACACGTGGGCTTTTGTCAGGGGAAAACGTGAAACGCCTGGCTCACTTAGCGCTATTGGTCGCCGCCGCCCTGCTCCTCGGGTGCGCAACCGCTAATTCCTCGCGAGCCCCAAACGCGGATCTTCACCACCTCAAGACGTTCTACGTCGTGCGCGTGCCCGAAGACGAGCGCGGCATCGAGAAGCTTATAGCGAAGCGCCTCGTGACCCTGGGATTCCAATGCACGGCCGGCGATGCACCGACACCGGCCTCGCCCGTGGACGCCATCGTGACCTACCAGGACCGATGGATGTGGGACATCACCATGTACATGATCAAGCTGGACATTCAGGTGCACGACGGTGCGACGGGCGCAATCCTCGCCAACGGCGAAGTCATGCGTCCATCGTTGCAGCGCAAATCGCCCGAAGGCATGGTCGAAGAAACACTGGGAGTACTTTTCAAATGATTCTGAGCAAGCGCAGCGCCGCCGCCGCAGCCCCGATCGCCGTTTTCTGTCTACTCGTCGGTTGCGCGACAGCCACCAAGCCCGAGGCCATGGTGGCCGACAAAGTCGCCGTCGCGCACCCAAGCAGCAGTGACGTCTCGGTAGCCGTTTCCGGTGGCAAGGAAACCTCCTCCGCCGGTGCATCACAAGTCTCCAATGACGCCTTCGCTCAGGCCCTTCGCGACTCGATCAAGAATTCCGGACTCTTCAGCGCCGTCAATGCGAGTGGCGGCCGCTACAAGCTCACGGCCTTCATCGGCAAGATGGACCAGCCCATGATGGGATTCTCGATGACGGTGAAGATGGAGGTCAGCTACACCCTGGCCGACAGCCGCTCGAACCAGAGCGTCTGGTCTAAGAACATCGCGAGTGAATACACGGCCAAGGCAAGTGCCGCCTTCGCTGGCGTTGAGCGCCTGCGTCTGGCCACGGAGGGCGCCGCCAAGGCCAACATTCAGCAGGCCATGACGGAGCTAGCCGCGCTGCAGCTCTGACCTGCCTGGCAGGCCCTTACTTTATTCGTGGCGATTGTCGAAACTGACATTTGCCGTTCGTTTAAGGACTGAAACCGGCATGTTGCCGTTCAGAAAAGGGCCTGGCCATGAAGCAGTATCTACTGAGCGTTTGCTATCCCGAGGGGAGCACCCAGCCGCCGCCGGATGTCTTGAAAAGGATCATGTCCGACGTGGGCGCAGTGCGAAAGGAAATGCAGACTGCGGGCGTTTGGGTATTCAGCGGCGGACTGTACCCCGCCACCTCGGCCACGGTCCTGCGCCAGCAGGGCGGTGAACTGTTGACCACCGACGGCCCCTTCGTTGAGAGCAAGGAGCAAATCGGCGGCATCACCATTCTGAAGCTGCCCGATCTCGATGCGGCCCTGTCCTGGGCTCGAAAACTTGCCCGTGCCACGACGACGCCCATCGAAGTGCGCCCGTTCATGGAGCAGTTCGACTGAACGCGGACATAGCACTGGTCTTTCGGCGCGAATACGGCCGGGCGGTGGCCGTGCTGACCCGCTTCCTCGGCGACATTTCGCTCGCCGAGGAAGCTGTTCAAGAAGCATTTGTCACCGCCCTGGCCCTATGGCCACAGAGCGGACCGCCCCCCTCTCCTGCGGGCTGGATTATCACCACGGCCCGCAACAAGGCCATCGACCGGCTGCGCAAGGACTCCAGTCGGCAGGATCGGCAGTATGCCGCGCACCAGCTCAATGAGATGGAGCCCGAAGAGGAGCACGCTGTGCAGGATGATCAACTAAGACTCATATTTACCTGCTGCCACCCCGCGCTCGCGACCGACGCCCAGGTCGCCTTGACCTTGCGCCTTCTCGGCGGATTGAGCACAGATGAAATTGCGCACGCCTTCCTGGTGCCCTCCGCGACCTTGGCCCAGCGGATTTCGCGCGCCAAAGCCAAGATCCGCGATGCCCGGATTCCTTACCGCGTTCCCGAAGCGGACGAGTTGGCCGCGCGCCTGCGCAGCGTGCTTGCGGTGGTCTACCTGATATTCAACGAGGGCTACACCACATCCGCCGGCGACACCCTGCTGCGCGCGGACCTCTGCGACGAGGCCATGCGGCTCGGTCAACTTCTCACGACGCTGTTGCCGGATGAGTCCGAGGCCATCGGGCTGGTTGCGCTCATGCTGCTGATCGATGCCCGTCGCGATGCGCGCACGGCTGAAGGAGACCTGGTGCGCTTACCGGAGCAGGACCGGACGCTATGGGATCAATCGAGAATCGAGGAAGGTCTGAGACTATTGAGAATCTGCCTGGCGCTCAACCGACCAGGACCCTATCAGCTGCAGGCCGCCATCAATGCCGTGCACTGCGAAGCGCCCTCGGCGGCAGAAACCGATTGGCCACAGATTCTGAGTCTCTACAATCACCTCATGCAGATCGCCCCGACTCCCGTCGTCGCGCTCAATCGCGTCGTTGCGGTGGCAGAAGTCGAGGGGCCGGCAACGGCGCTCGCACAGATTGAGGCTATCGAACTGCCGCAATACCATCTGCTGCATGCGGTTCGGGCGGATCTCCTGCGCCGGCTCGGCCGGATGGCTGACGCGGACGCGGCGTATCAGGTCGCACTGGAAAGGTGTGAAAATGCCAAGGAACGCGAGTTTCTGGAGCGACAACGTCGCTCCCTGACGAAACACTAGAAGAGCACCTGCGCGCTGCCGTATTGTCTGCTCTTCGCCCAGAAGGTGGCGGAGAGTCACTGCCAGCGATTGGCTGGATCAATCCAACTCGCTGCCGTCAAACACCAACGCGCAGGTGCGAAGCGGGGACTCAGAACGTATAGCTGACATGGAAATCAACCATGCGTCCGAAATCGTCATACGTGTACGGGTCGTAGGGCGTGTCCGGCTGCAGGAAATTCAGCGCCCCACTGTCGTAAGGCGGCTGCCGGTTGAACAGGTTGACCACCGATAGTGTGAACTTGAAGTTCTTCAGACCACGGTACTCACCATTCAGGTCGACGGACTCGAACGACGCCACGTTCTTCTGCGTCAGCCCGTAGGCATCCGCGGCATTCCCGTAGCTGCCGACATAGTTGAGCGTGGCTCCGGCGGCCCACCCGGGAGCCTGCCACACCACCGAGGCCGAACCCTTGAAGCGTGGCACTGGCCCGCCGCCGCTGATCGGAGACAGATAGTCCCAACCGCTGGTGCCGGCGAAATCCGCCCATCGGCCGCCCTGATTGACTTCGAAGCGAAAGACCGAGGTACCGCCTACGGACAACTTGAGCTTGTTCTCCCCCCACAGCGGAATCGACAGGTCTGCGTTACCGTCCAGACCGCTGGTGTGGATCTCGAATTCATTGCTGTACAGCGCCTCGGCATAGATGATGGTGCCGTCGGCGCCGCGCAGCAGTTCTCCCGGATACGCCGCCGGGTTGGCAATGATCTGCGGCGCTGACGCATTCGTCGAAATGACGTGGTAGAGGAAAATGCTGTAATAGTCCGCCGAGAAACTGAGGTAGCTCGTGGGCGAGAACACGATGCCCAGATCCACATTCTTGGAAGTCTCGGGCTTGACCAGCGGATTTCCGGCAAGGATGAAGCCAATGGTTTCCGATGAGCGTCCCTGAGGATCCAGGGGATCGAACACGGTCTGGTGCGCCAGCGAGGTGCTGGTGCTGGCCTCGGCCAGACTGGGCGCACGGAAGCCGTCCGCAAGCACCGCCCGCATGGTGATCTCGCTCAAGGGTTGCCAGCGCACCGTCACCTGTGGTCGCAGGTTGTCACCGATGTTGCCGCTGTAGTGTTCCTCGCGCAGGGCCAGATCGGCGTCGAGTGACTTCAGTATCGGAAAGTCGAACTCGCCGAAAGCGGCGTAGACATTGCGACTGGCAACCACCCTGGTGACACCCGAGTTCATGACTTCGCCGCCGGCCAGCGCCGCCCCCGGCTTATCGTCGACTGACTCATGGCGCAATTCCATGCCGATGGCGAGAGTCAGCGGACCGCCGGGCAGATCGAACAGGGCCTTGCTCCCTTTCAGGTCCAGCGAATCGAGCTTGGCCACCGAGGCGAAGGTCTCAGTAATACCCAAGGCGGCATTGGCGGCAGGCGTCGAGGCAGGATTCAGGAAATCGAATGCGCCATCGGCAATGTCTGCCACCAGGTTCGGCGCGTTGATGTAGTTGATCTCCTCGACCGAGACATGGTTTTCCGAATGTCCGTAACCCCCATCGATGTCCCATCCTAACCACGTACCCTTCAGCCCCGCGATGAGGCGGTAGGTATTGGAAACGATATGGGAATCACGGTCGCCGACGCTCTGGAAACCGTAATTGATCGGGGTCGGCAGCCCACCCAGGCTGGACGGATTGGTGGGCGGCAGGACGTTGGAAATCGAGGTCGCACCGCCCGTGGCCGGATTCACCACGATGGCGCTGCCGTTCAGGGTATCGGGCGTGAAGTGGTTGCGGGATTCCTCGTTGGACAAGAACAGGTTGCCGTACCCCGTCCAGGTGTCGCTCAGCCGCAGATTGGCGGTGGCCGTCAGGTTGGCGCGTTGGGCTTCCGGGGATAGCGCCAGATCGTTGGCATCGTTGTAGTAGCATCCCGGACCATACAGGCCGTTCGAGATGACCGAGCCCTTTAGGCCATTGCTACCGCAGGTCGGAAACGGGCCCGGCGTTGCGGGCGCGTATTGATTGCCGATGTGCCACCAGTTCACTCCGTCCTGCAAGGCGGTGTAATCCTGGGTGGCGGTATTGGCCCGCTGTGAGAACAGCAGCTGGTCGCGTTTGTACACGCTGCCCGTCACGAAGACGTTGAAGCCCTGTGAGGCAAAATCACCAAAGCCCAGCCGCAGGTTCGCATCACGCGCGTTTGCGCCCCCTTCGGTCGTGAAGCGGGTGCCGACTTCAACCGCCTTCTCGGTGGTGTTTTGCTTGAGGATGATATTGATCACGCCGGCCACCGCATCCGAGCCGTAAATGGCCGAACCGCCGCTTTTTAGAATTTCGATATGGTCGATGGCAGCCAGCGGGATCACATTAAGATCGACGAACGAGTCCGACAGGTTCTGGAACAGACCATAGTTGGTCATGCGCCGACCATCCAGCAGGACCAGCGTGTCCTTTGGACTCAGACCGCGCAGTCCCACCGCAGCGGCGCCGGGGGCGAAGCTGTCGGTATTGCTGCCTTCGTTGAAACTGTTGCCGAAAGTCGACGAAATCGTGCGCAGGTAATCGGCCACCGTTTCCTGGCCGCTGTTCAGAATCTCCGTGCTGGAGATCACCTGGACGTTTTCCGCCGTCTCGGCGTCGGCCCGCTTGATGCGCGAGCCCGTCACGATGACCTCGGTCACCGGTGCCTGCTCGGAACCCGACGTGCCCGCCTGAGGCGGTAAAGTCTGTGCGCCGGCAGGGGCCTGCAGAAGCACCGCCGACGCCACCGTCACGGCTGCGGCCACTTTCCATGCTCGAACGCAGACCATATCGAGTGTCCCTGTATTGCTTCGTGGCAAAGTTTAAGCGCACGGTCCAGCCGTTCGCCGGGCTTTGCGATAGAGCGAATCAATTCAGGGATAGGGCGGGTTTTTTCGCCGTCGAATGGCGGACAGCGCTTACGATGAGATCTCTAATCCAACGAGTCGTTCCACCGCGGAGCGGTAGTTGCGGGTCATTTTCAGCTGCTTACCATCCTGCAGCAGGACATCGAACTCGCCCTTGGATCTGGGGCGCAGTTCGCGAACCCGGTCGACGTTGACCAGCGCCGAGCGGTGAATGCGCACGAAACCGCACAAGGCGAGCCGCATTTCCACGCTGCCAATCGTTTCGCGCAGAATCCAGTTCTTATCGCCCACGTGCAGCACCACATAGTCGTGATCGGACTCGATCCAGTCGATGTCGGCGACGCGCACCACCAGAACCTTGCCATTGACCTTGACCGGCAGCCGATCGAGGGTCGGCGTCGCGGCATTGCCTGCCCGGGGTTGGCGAAATTCGGTGGCGGCCTGCAGGAAGCGGCGCACCAGGTCCTTGTCGCGCGTGGTCGACAGTGCGGCGCGCGCGCGCGACATCGTTGCAAAGAAGCGCTCTTCATTGACCGGCTTCAGCAGGTAGTCCAGAGCG
>DASZCK010000042.1:0-58410 GCA_035943195.1 Steroidobacteraceae bacterium | reverse complement strand
CGATCATAGACCGGCTTGAAGAGGTCCGCGGCGCGGGTGAGATCGGTGATGGCCAGTTCGAAGAACAGGTCCTCGACCGCCAGGCCCTGCTTGGCCAGTGAACTCACGTCCGCATCGTAGGATGCGCTCTTGCTGATGGCGTGATCAAAAATCGTCGGATTGGAGGTCAACCCGGTCACCGACAGTCCCGAGCTGATGTAGCGCGCCAAGGTGCCGTTGTTGAGCAGATCGCGAGTGATGTTGTCCAGCCACAGACTCTGTCCCAGCTCGTTCAGCTTGCGCGGTGCGTCCGTGCGCGCATTTTCGGTCGCCATGTTGATCACTCCGTTAAATGTTCCGATTCGAACCCGTTTAGCGCTGCCAGAGAATGTGATTCGCCTCCAGCGGCACCGCGGCGCCTGCCAGGCGCGGCACGACCCGGGCAGTGTAGTCGCCCGCCGGGCGATGCGCCGGCACCGTCACACGGTACAATCTGCTGCCGCCACCGGCACCCGGGGCCGCGTTCTGCAGCGTCATGTCATACACCTGCGGCCCCGCGCCGTCGATACCGTTGGCGTACAGCTGCACCGCCACATCTCCCGGCGCCATACCGCCCAGGTCCAATTGCACGTCGAACTGCAGGCCGCTCGCAGTGGTGGCGACCGCCAGTTTCCCGAAGCGCAGTGCATTCCAGGCTGCATCCAGCCGCGCCTGCCAGCTCACCGGCTGCTGCCCGGCGCGCCGCCGCAGCCATTCCTGCGCGGCGGGCAGATAGTAGTTCTGGGTGTAGTCACGCACTGCGCGATTGCTGGAGAACTGTGGCGTCAAGGTCGCCATGCTTTCGCGCATCCGGGCGATCCAGGCAGTGGAGACTCCCGCGGCATTGCGGGTGTAGAACTGCGGGACCACCTCGCGCTCCAGCACTTCAAACAGGGCCGCCGTATCGCGATCATCCCACACGCCCTCGTCGCCGTGCGTCTGCGCATCGCCGATCGCCCAGCCCACCTCCGGCCGGTAGGCCTCAGCCCACCAGCCATCCAGCTGCGAGAGGTTGATGCCGCCGTTCACCAGCACCTTCATGCCGCTGGTGCCGCAGGCTTCCCAGGGTCGCCGTGGCGTGTTGATCCATACGTCCACGCCATGCACCAGCTGCTGTGCCAGTGCCATGTCGTAGTCGGCCAGGAAAATCACGTGGTTGCGCGCATCGGTGCCACGGATGAACTGCAGCCACTGCCGGATCAGTCCCTGCCCCGGCTCGTCGGCCGGATGGGCCTTACCGGCGATGATGAGTTGCACCGGACGTTCGGCATGCGACAGCAGTCGCAGCAGGCGGCCCGTATCCCGCAGCAGCAGATTCGGGCGCTTGTAGGTTGCGAAGCGGCGCGCGAATCCCAGCGTCAGCACCTGCGGGTCGAGCAGCTGCCGGGCGGCATCACAGGCATCCTGGCTCTCCCCTGAAACCAGCAGCATCCGTGACAGACGCGCGCGCGCCGAGTTGATGAGCGCCGCCCGCGACTCATTGCGGAAGCGCCACAGATCCGCGTCGCTCAGCCGACGTATGCCCGCCGCAGCTGCGCCGTCGGGCGACACCCAGCAATCCTCACCGCAGGCACCACTCCACAGTGCTTCGGACTTGGAGGAGTCCCAGGTGGGGACGTGCACCCCATTGGTGACGTATGCGACCGGAACTTCCTCCTCCGGCCAGCGCGGAAACAGATTGCTGAAGATCTGGCGACTCACCTTGCCATGCAGCCGGCTCACTGCGCTGACCGCACCGCTGCCGCGGATGGCGAGGTAGGCCATATTGAAGCTCTCGGACCAGTCCTGTGCATTGGCGCGCCCCAGCCCGAGCAATTGTTCGGTGCTGATGCCAAGACCGCTCTTGGCATAGGTGCCGAGATATTGCTCGATGAGTTCCGGTGCGAATCGGTCGAAGCCGGCCGCGACGGCAGTGTGCGTCGTGAACAGATTGCCCGCCCGCGTGGTCGCGAGGGCCGTCGCAAAATCCTCACCGGTCTGCTGCATGTGCGCGCGGGCACGCTCCAGTACCGCGAAGGCCGCGTGACCTTCATTCAGGTGACAGACCTGAGGTTCAATGCCCAGGGCCGCAAGCAGCCGCCAGCCACCGATACCCAGGATCAACTCCTGACGCAGCCGCAGCTCGGGGCCGCCGCCGTACAATTCGCTGGTGATTCCGCGCCAGGCGGGGAAATTTGCCGGATCATTGCTGTCGAGCAACAGCAGTCGGGTGCGCCCCACCTGCGCCTGCCAGGTGCGCAGCCACACGGGAAACCCCGGCAGATCGACCTTCAGCCGCAACCACTCACCCTCCGCAGTGCGCAGTGGCGTGATGGGCAACTGGTCCGGAGAGTTATAAGGATACAGCGCCTGCTGGCCGCCGGTGCGATCGATGACCTGGCGGAAGTAGCCCTGGCTGTAGAGCAGCCCGACGCCCACCACCGGCACGCCCAGATCGCTGGCCGACTTCAGCTGGTCGCCCGCCACGTTGCCAAGGCCGCCGGAGTAGATGGGCAAGGCCTCACTGAGCATGAACTCCATGCTGAAGTAGGCGACCTGGGTGAGGACACTTCCCGGATGGTTCACCGCGAACCAGGATGGTGCATCGAGCGAGGCGCGCCGCGCCGCCGCCACCCGCTCCACTGCGGCACGAAATCCCGGCTCGGCCAGCGCCTGGCGGATCTTCGCGGCCGATACCGTCTGCAGCATCGTCCAGGGATTGGCGGTGAACTCCCACAGCGGTGCATCCAGGTGCCGCCACAGTTGATCCGCGCCGTGATCCCAGGCGGTGCGCAGATCCAGCGCCAGCTCAGTCAGGATGCTCGTACCTTGCTCGGGATTCATGCTAGTGCCATCGGCTGTCGGGACCCGCTAGTGTACGCGCGGGCATTGCAGTCCAATGTCATCCATTGGCTGATTTGACGCAGGATTTTGACGTCTACGCCTGGCCCGGGGCGCGGTGTACCATCCGTCTTCGGGTCGACAGCCGGTGGCGGCCCGGGCTGTCATAAAATTCAGGATCATGGTATGCACCCAAAACTCGACGGACCGGCACTGGACATTCTGTTTCGCACCGCCCGCACCCGCAACGGCTGGAGCGCGGAACCGGTCACTGAGCATGAAATCCGCGAGCTGTACGAGCTCTTCAAGCTGGGCCCGACCTCGGGCAATGGCAGCCCGGCCCGCTTCGTGTGGGTACGCTCGGCCGAGGGCAAGGAGAAGCTCGCCGCGCTGGCCTCCGAGGCGAATCGCCCCAAGGTCCTGGCAGCGCCGCTCACCGTCATCATTGGTTACGATCTGGACTTCGGCGAGCAGATGCCGAAGCTGTTTCCGGCGCGCGGCGAAGCCATGAAGGCCATGTTCGCAAGCTCCCCGGTGATCGCCGAAACCACGGCCTTCCGCAACAGCAGTCTGCAGGGCGCCTACCTGATTCTTGCGGCACGCGCCCTGGGGCTGGACTGCGGCCCCATGTCCGGCTTCGACAACGCCGGCGTGGATCGCGAGTTCTTCCGTGACTCGCGTGTGCGCTCCAATTTCATCTGCGGCCTGGGACACGGCACTGATGAGAAGCTGTTCCCACGCAATCCGCGCCTCAGCTTCGATGAGGCCGGACGGTTCGCCTGAACCAGCCGCGATTCCACATGAGTTCATTATCATTACGCGATCAGTTGCTGCAGGCCGGGCTCGTCAGCGAGCAGCAGGTCAAGGACGCCGAGCGGCAGGCACAACGCAAGCAATACCAGGGCCAGAAGCAGCAGCCGCGCGCCCAGCGCAACGGACCCTCACCCCAGGAAATCGCCGCCAAGAAGCAGGCCGAAGCCAAGGCCGCGCGCGATCAGGAACTGAACCGCAAGCAGCAGGAAAAGGCCCAGCGCAAGGCGCTGTATGCCCAGATCCGTGAACTGGTGAGTCAGAACCGGATTGCGCGACCGGATGTCGAGGAGACCTACAACTTCATCGACGGCGGGAAGGTGCGCAGGATCCGCGCCGATGCCGCCTTGCGTGAGCGGGTGGCGCGTGGCGAGGTCATGCTGGTGCGTTGCGAAGGTCGCTACGAACTGGTGCCGCCCGATATCGCCGAGAAAATCCGCGAGCGCGATCCACGCGCGGTGGTCGCACCGGGGCAATCCGCCGCAACTGCGCAAGTCGTGGACGAGGCCTACAAGGATTTCGTGGTACCCGATGATCTGATGTGGTGAGGCCGCGCCTCAATCCACCTTGCTCGTCGGCATCACGAAGGCTGACCCGGATCCGGCAGCGCCGGACCAGCGCTGGGTGACGATCCTGGTGCGGGTGAAGAACCGCATGCTGTCCGTGCCATACAGATTCAGATCGCCGAAGGCCGAACGCTTCCAGCCGCCGAAGCCATGATGCGCCACCGGTACCGGAATCGGCACGTTGATCCCGACCATGCCCACTTCCACCTGCTCGACGAAGCGCCGGGCCGCGTCCCCCGAGCGCGTGAACAGCGCGACGCCGTTGCCGTAAGGGTGCGCGGACACCAGGGCAATTGCCTCCTCCAGGGTCTGCACCCGCAGCATCTGCAGCACCGGCCCGAAGATCTCCTCCTGGTAACTGCGCATGCCGGCCTGCACGTGATCAAACAGCGTGGGCCCGAGGAAGAAGCCGCCGGCATGCCCGGGTACGCTGAGCCCGCGCCCATCCACGACCAGCTCCGCGCCCTCGGCAACGCCCATCTCGATGTAGTGCTCAACGCGCTGCCTATGGGCGGCCGTCACCAGCGGACCGTAGTCGGCATCGGGATCGGTCGGTACGCCAACGCGCAACCCGGCCATTGCGGCCTTCAGGCGCTGCCGCAGGGCGACGGCCGTGTCGGCGCCGATCGCGACGATCACAGGTAATGCCATGCAGCGCTCGCCGGCCGAGCCGAAGGCCGCACCGACAATGCCTTCCACGGCCTGCTCCAGGTCCGCATCGGGCATGACCAGGCCATGATTCTTGGCACCGCCCATGGCCTGGACGCGCTTGCCGGTCGCGGCGGCCGCCGCGTAAACATGCTCGGCCACGGCGGATGAGCCCACGAAGCTCACCGCCTTGATCGCAGGTTCCGCCAGGATGGCCTCGACCATTGCGCGATCCCCGTGAACCACATTGAGGAGGCCGGTGGGTGCACCGGCTTCCTCGAGCAGCGCCGCCAGCTCCACCGCCACCGACGGCGTACGTTCCGAGGGCTTGAGGATGAAGCCATTGCCGGCGGCAATGGCTGGCCCGAGCATCCACAGCGGGATCATGGCCGGAAAGTTGAACGGAGTGATGCCCGCGACCACACCCAGGGGTTGACGCTGTGACCACACGTCAATGCCCGGCCCGACGCCCTGGGAATACTCGCCCTTGAGCAATTGGGGCGCACCGCAAACAAAATCAATGACTTCCAGCCCGCGCTGAACGTCACCACGGGCGTCGGCCAGGATCTTGCCGTGCTCACTGGACAACAGCTGCGCGAGCCGTTCGAGCTGCTGTTCGAGCAACGCCTTGAAGCGGAACAGAACCTGCGTACGCCGTTGGGCACTGGTCTGGGCCCAGCGCGGCTGCGCCGCGAGCGCGGCCTGAACGGCCGCTGCAAGCTCGGGCCCACCCCCCAGCGGCACATGGGCCTGGACCTCGCCCGTGGCCGGCTCAAACACCTCACCCCGGCCGGGGCTACTGCCCGGCGTTTGGCGCCCCGCAATGTAATGAAATACCGCTCGCATCGGTCTCCAACATATACACCAAGGAGAACGTTCATGTCCCTCAGACCCCTGATGGCGGCCTTCGGGCTGCTGCTGTGCATTGGCGGAACCGGTACTGCATGGGCCCAGGCGCCGGCCTCCTCCGCGCCGCCCAACCCCTTTGCCGGCCTGGTCCGTTTCAGCGGCACGGTCACCAGTGCCAACGGCAGCGGCTTTGTGATTCATTCGGACCAGGGCAGTGACATGAAGCTGACCTATCCTGACAAACCCAACATCATGGTCAGCGGCAAAGGCACCGTGGCTGACCTCGGCAAGGGCAAGTTCGTGGGCTGTACGGCCGTCAAACGCGCCGACAATCTGCTGCACGCCACCGAGTGCCACATCTTTCCGGAAAGCATGCGGGGCATGGGTGAGGGGCACAATCCGATGGGACCGCCGAACACCACCATGACCAACGGCAATGTGGCCGCAGTCACCAGCGGTCAGGTGGCCTCGAATAGCGGTGGTGCCAGCGCGGTCATCGACGTCACCTACAAAGGTGGCCAGCAGAGCATCCATGTGGGTGCGGACGCGGACATCACCAAGATCGACGCCGGCACACCCGCCATGGTGAAAGCGGGCGTGAAGGTGATGGGGGCCGCCAAGCCTGTCAACGACGGCACTGCCCAGGTGGTGTTCCTGAGCCTCAGTCGCTGATCAGGCGCTACGTCGGCTCATAGATCACGAAGCGCTTGCGGGTGGGTTCGACCACCTCCCAGGTGCCGCTGAAGCCGGCGGGGATCACGAACTCCTCGCCGGCCCGCACCGTCACCGCCGTCCCGGCCTGGTCGGTAATGACGCTGATGCCTTCGAGCACCTGGCAGTACTCCTCCTCGGTGTAGAGGATCTTCCAGCGACCCCGCTCGCTGTGCCAGATGCCGGCGGTGAAGCGCCCGGAAGGGTCCGTGTAGTGCACTCAGGCCGTCTGCCGGGGATTGCCCTGCAACAGCTTCTCCGGCGGCAGAAAGTATTCCTCGCCGGCGCCCGCATTGGCCGGGATTATCCTGACTGCCGCGGGCATGCGGGCGGCTCAATATTCCCTGAATTGATCCAACTTCGCCTGCGGACTGGGCAGGTGCCGGCCGGTGACCCAGCCTGGCCGCGTGCCGTACGGCACCGACAGCAGCACGGCTTCAACCTGGCTGATCTTGCCGGCGGCATTGATCTCGAAGAGTTCCTGGATCATCCAGGTCCACGGCCCGGTATTTTTGACCTTGACCGGCCTGCCATCCTTGAGCTGGTAGGCGCGCACCGTCGCATCATGATCGAAGAACACGCCGGCATAGACCAGCCCGCGCTCGGTGTCCACGGCGAGAATGCGGCGATTGCGCAGGCGCGTATCCTCCCGGTAGAAACCGAGGCCGAATGCCTTGGCACAGGGCAGATTGGCCGAACCCGGCTGCACGCCGTTGGCCACCGGAACATTGGTGGTGGGACTTTCGTTCTCGAGTCGCTGGCAATCCTCGGCAAAGGCCGGGGGCTTGTCACCATGATTGCCTTCGAGGCCGGTGAAGTAGCCGTTGACGATGTCCCCCAGCTGGGTCGCGGTCCGTCGGGCCGAGACCGGGAGGTCGGTGGTGAAGGCTTTGCGCGGTTCCCCGTCGATGCTCGGATCCTTGGGGGCGCCGAAGGCCGACCCGCCTGTGGTACTGCTGAGCCGCGCCACCACGGATTCCATTTCCGTGATCTGGTGGTTCATGACCTTCAGGCGCGTGCCGATCAGCACCGGTGCGCCGTTCTCCAGCCCCTTGGCGAGAAACCCGATCGAGTGATCCTCGGGATCCGCGACCGTCAGGCGATAGGTGCCGACTTTGCCCAGCGTGCGCCACAGACCATCGGGCAAGTGCAGATCGGCGCCATTTTCCGTGTAGCGGGCATTCACCGACAACGGCGCCCGCGTCGGATCATGCGCCTCCATGGCTGCGAGATAACGCTCGGCTATCTCCCGCAGGCAGGCGCGGTCGCAGGGCGATCGATCGAATGCAGCCGGTGCCGAACTGCCGGCGGCGCTGGCCGCCAGCACCGGCAACAGGATGCCGGCCGCGATGGCGAGTCCTGCGGCGGCGCCGCGCGCCACCACACCTTTCTGATTGTTCATACGCCCCCTCCCCTCCAAGTCGCACCGGCGACCCGCTGGCGACATTCTAGCCGCTGTTGCGCAGCGCTGTTGCCACCGCGTTGATGGACAGCTGGATGCCTTCGCGGACCCGGGCATCGGTTTCCCCGGCCCTGTGGCGCTTCAGCAACTCCACCTGCAGCAGATTCAGCGGCTCGATATACGGCAGGCGCAGCCGGATCGAGGCGTCGAGCGCCGGATGCTTCTCCAGCAGCCGGCTCTGGCCGGTGATGTCCAGCAAGGTATCGTGCGCCGTGTTCCAGGCGCTCTCGATGCGGCCGAAGAGAGTAGCGGCCAGGCTGCGATCCTCGACCAGGGTGCTGTAGCGGCGGGCGATCGACATGTCCGACTTCGCCAGCACCATTTCCATGTTGTCGAGCGTGGATTGGAAGAACGGCCAGGTCGCCGCCATTTCACGCAGCAGCCCCCGATCCGCAAAAGCGCTCAACGCCTGACCGGCGCCAAACCAGCCCGGCAACATCACCCGCGCCTGCGCCCAGCTGAATACCCAGGGTATGGCGCGCAGGTCCTCGATGCGATCCGACTTGGTACGCGAGGCCGGGCGCGAACCGATTTTCAGCTCGGCGATTTCACTAAGCGGGGTCATCTGACGAAAGAAGGTTTTGAAGCCCGCAGTCTCGTACACCAGTGCGCGATAGTTGTTGAAGGCGGTCACTGAGATCTCGTCCATCGCGGTGGCGAAGCGCGCCACGGTCTGTTCCTCGGACACCGATGTCGGTTCCAGCGATGCGAGCAGTGTCGCCGCGGTGATCGCCTCGAGATTCGCGGCCGCGCTGTCCGGCGTGCCGTACTTGGCGGCGATGACCTCGCCCTGCTCGGTAATGCGGATGCGCCCCTGTACGGTACCCTGCGGCTGCGCACGGATGGCGCCGAAGGAGGAGCCGCCGCCACGCCCCACGGCGCCACCGCGTCCGTGGAAGATCTGCATGCGCACCTGGGCGGCCGCGAATACCCGCGACAAGGCCCGCGTGGCGCGATTGAGGCTCCACACGGAAGTCAGGTAGCCGCCATCCTTGTTGGAGTCGGAGTAACCGACCATCACTTCCTGATAGCCGCGGCGCCTGGCGACCTTGTGGATTTCAGGAAGGTCGAACCAGGCGCGCATTACCCCGGGTGCATTGTGCAGGTCACCGATGGTCTCAAACAGCGGCACCACCATGATCGGCGCGGCCGCCGGATCCGCCGGCCGGTACAGCCCTGCCTCCTTGAGCATGAGATTCACCTCCAGCATGTCCGACACGCTTTCGCATTTGGAGATGTTGTAGGTGGTGATGCAGCCGGCACCGAAACGCTCATGGGCACGGGCGGCGGCCCGTACGATGGCCAGCTCCGATTGGGTCTCCTCGGTGTACTGCGAGTACGGGCTCCACAGCAGCCGTTCGCTGCCCAGCTCGCTGCGGAGCAAAGCCACGCGTGCGTCCTCGTCCAGCGCGACGTAGCGGCTCTCGACGCCCGCGACCCGCAGCAGATCGGCGACGACGCGCGCATGGACGTCGGAATTCTGACGCAAATCCAGCGTCGCCAGATGAAAGCCGAAGCTGTCGACGGCGCGGATCAGGCGTCCCAGGGCACCGCCGGTGGCCAGCAGGCCCGCACCGCTTTGGGCCAGGGAGTGGGCGATGGCAACAAGATCAGTGCGCAGTGCCTCGGGGCTGTCGTAGGGCACACCGGTAACCGTCGGGCGCCGCGCCGGCTGTCGCCCCGTGACCTGCTCGTAGGTCGCCGCGAGTCTGGCGTAGCAGCCCGTCAGCGCACGCCGGTAGGGCTCGTCCTTGCGTGCGGGGCTGGTGTCGCCGCTGGCCTCCGCCAGCGCCATCACCTCCGCGGTCGGACGCGCGAGCTCACTGGAAATGGAAAGCTCGGCCCCGAGCGCGTTCAGCTGCTGCAGGTAACTGTCGAGCGCCGCCGCCGCCGAGCGACCCAGTGCATAGTCCAGGGTCGCCGCGTTCACGTTCGGATTGCCATCCCGGTCGCCGCCGATCCAGCTGCCCAGACGCAGGAAGCTGCGCGGCCGCTGCGGCAGCTTGCGCTCCCAACGCGCATACAGCATCGGCAGCACCGGCAGAAAAATGTCGCGCAGATAGGCGAGCGCGATCTCGACTTCATCCGCGACGATGATGCGCTCGCGGCGCAGCGGCCGGGTCTGCCACAGGAGCGCGATCTGCCGCAGCAGCGCCTGCTCGATTTCCTCACCCCCGTCGGCCTGCGACAGGCCCTGGTCACGCAGCCGCATGAGATCGGCAATGCGGTTGCGGTGGTCGATCATGCTCTTGCGCATGACCTCGGTGGGGTGCGCGGTCAGCACCGGCACGATGAGGGTGCGGTCAAGCAGCTGCGCGGCCTGATCGGCGGCAATACCTTTGGACGCAAGCAGTTCCAGCGCCGCCGCCATATCCTCGCCGGGCCGGCTGCCACTGCCCTGGCGATCCTCGGCGAGATTCGCGAGCATGGAAAACAGCATGAAGCTGCGCACGAAGGACAGCGTGTCATCGAGGCTCAGCGCCTCAAGGCCGCGATCCATGGCGGCGGCATCCGCGAGTCCCCGATGCCGATCCACCGAGCGCGCGCGGATGTTCTCGATCCGCTCGAACAATTCGCGACCGCCGTAGGCACGGATCACGTCGCCCAAAAGCTTGCCGAGATAGCGGATGTCGGCGTTCTGGGTGATCGGTTTTACGGCAGGTGTCACATCCGGGCTCCATGCAAGATTCTGGCCGAGGGCCATTATCCACCACCCGGAGTGCGCATGCGGGACGGGATCAGAGCATGAGACGGATGCCGGCAAATACCTCGATCGGTGCGCCCGGGCTCAGGAACCGGTTGTCGACGCCGGGACCGTTGCTGACGCCGTCGGGCGCAATCCCGGGCGCGTTGATACCCGTCGGGTCGCTCAGGATGCCCCAGGTGGCGTACTTGCGATCGAAGAGATTGTTGACGCTCGCAAAAATCTCGAAGTGGTCAAAGGGCCGATAGGAGGTGTGCAGATTGACGATGGCATACCCGGGGATCGGCGCCAGCTGGTTGGATTCATCCCCGACGTAGAAGAAGCTGCCGACGTAGTTCAGGTCCGCGCCCACCGTCCATTGCGGGATGACCCTGAGGTCCACGCCGAGCTTTACTCGATTTTCCGGAATCCCCGGCATGCGATCGCCGGGCGTCACCGCGAGGTCGCCATTGTCATCCCGGAAGGGATTCGAGGGTGAGGGCACGGTCAGAGCGGATTGGAAGGTCGCACGCACGAGGCTGTAGTTGGCATATGCGGACCAGCGCTCCCCGTGATAACCAATTCCGGCCTCGAATCCTTCGCGGCGCGTGTCACCGATGTTCTGGAAGAAGCCCTGACTCACCGAGGTCGCGACGCCGAAGATGTCGTTCTCGAGCAGGGTGCGGAAGGCGCTCAGATTCCACGTCACCTGACCATCCGGTGCATGCGGAATCGTGCCGCGCAAGCCGATTTCCGTCGTCTGCGCCAGCACCTGCTTCAGGTTCGGTGGATCGCCAGCGAGGTTCGTGGGCAGCAGGCACGGCGTCAGGGGGTCCGAGCACTCGATTTCACTGGCGGTAGGCGTGCGCGTGTTGTCGGCGATACCCCCGTAAAGGGTCATGTTCGGCAGCACCTTGTAGGTGGCGCCGATGGCGGGGTTGAAGTGCACGAAGCGGTTGTAGCCGTCGAGATTGCTACCGAGCCGGTCGACCAGATTGATATTGCTGATGTTGTAGCGGCCGCTGGCGGTGACCGCCAGGTCCGGGGTCACGTTGAAGGTATCGCTGATAAAATAGCCGAGGCTCTTATTGACCGAGTCGACGCTCACCGGCACCGGATCGCCGAAATCGGCCGCCGCGGCCGAGTCCTCCGGCGTGTAGACCAGCAGCGCCGAGGGCAGCACGACCAGCTGTGAATTGAGCGCGCCAATCTGCGCGCCGGTGTAGAAACTGGTGGAGGAGTAGTCGAGCGAGACGCCGGCCGCCAGTTCATTGTCGTGCCCGAAGTACGAACCCTTGTTGGCGACCTGGAAGGAAACGCCGCGGCTCCAGGCGTCGATCTGCTCAACGTCATTTTCGCCAAGCAGGTTGGCGCCGTCATCGGAGATGTCCGGCAGGCTGCCACCGGTTGCATCGGTCAGGGGGGTACTGCCATCGGGCTGGCAGAGAATGCCCGGGGTGTCGGTGCAAGCCGTGTAGCTGGTCGTGTTGCCGTTCGAAACGAATTGCGAGTACTGCCGGTAATAGAGCACACCCTGCAGTGACCACCCATCGGTCATTTTCCAGGTGCCGTTGAGCGTAAAGAAGTTCAGGCCGTTGACGTTGGCCTGCGGGCCGGTGAAGACCAGCGAGCGGTTCACGGCCAGTTCCTGAACCGGCGCGGAACCCTGACCCCGCATGTCATTGTTGGAGCGGGTGTAGCTCAAGTCGAGCGTCGCAGTGTCCGTGTGCAGGCTGAGGACGGCGTACACGTCTCGCATCCGGTCATCGGAAAACTGCCGCCAGCCGGTCCAGTCCAATGCGCGGCTGGCCACGTACAAGCCAAAAATGCCGGAGCTGACGCCGTATTGCGCGCTCACCGAGCGCCGCCCGTACGAACCGCCTGCAAGTTCGAGGTCGCCGCCCTGGTAACTGAAGCCGTTCTTCATGGTGACCGAGACGGCACCGCCCAGCGCATTGCGGCCATAGACGGGACTGGAACTCACCAGCTCCACCTTGTCGACCGCGACATCGGGGAACAGGTCCCAATTGACGGTGTCACCGAAGGCTTCGTTGATGCGTACACCATTCTGGTAGACGGCGAGTCCCTGCGGCGTACCCAGCACCGGGGAAGCTTCGAATCCCCGATACAGAATGTCGGGCTGAAAGGGGTCAGCGATATCGTCGTTGATACTGATACTGCTGAGATTGGTGTTCAGCGCACCCGTCAGGCTGGCCGAGCCGTCGCGCACGATGTCGGCGGAGTTTATGACCTGAACGTTGCCCGGCACCTTGTCGACTTCGATGTCCGCGCCTGGGATCGCGGTTGCCGTGACGACGACAGTCGTCAGCGGCGCAGAATCCGCATCCAGCGCCAGGGCCGCCGGCGCACCCATCGCGCAACTGGCGATCATCGCCGCGTAGGCCAGCGTTGCGCCCGGCACACAGCCCCGGGGGGTGGTAATCTTGTCGTTCAGGTCGGAACTCCACGAAGCCTTTGTCAGCAGCGCAGGCAGAGTAGCGAATGCGGAGCGGGAGATTTTCCCGACCGTTGCGCAGATGCTGCGGATCTTTCACAGCCGGTGGCGGTCTGACCTATCAGGAATGGTTCGCGCCTCGGCCCGCGGGTCCGGGCACTTTTTGAGGTTGGCGGTTGGAAAACTTCAACTCCGCGCTGGTGGCGTTGGCACTGGGTGCCTTGATGGCCACAGCGCCATTGAATCGGGCGGAAGCGGCTCCCGCAGCGGGGCCCTACGGAATCAGCCTGCGGACGGCTCCCAAGGCCTACCTAAACATGCCGCGGCTGGTCACCGGCCCCATACCCAGGCTGCTGTCACAGACCGGCGCGTTCACGGACACCGCCCACATGGTGCCGGCACCGGGCCTCATCCCCTACGACCTCATCGTCCCCTTCTGGTCAGATGGCGCTGCAAAAACGCGGTATATCGCCGTGCCGAAGGGCGAACACATCGGGTTTTCACCGACGGGAGAATGGACTTTTCCGCCCGGTGTCGTATTCGTCAAGACGTTTGAAATGCCGATCGACGCGACGCATCCGGAGCTGCGGCGCCGGTTGGAAACGCGCCTGCTGGTGCGCGACAGCGCCGGGGGTGTGTACGGTGTGGTCTACAAATGGCGGCCCGACAACAGCGACGCCGATCTGCTGGCCGGCACCAGCCTGACGGAGCCGATCCTGATCACCGCCAAGGATGGCTCGAGGCATGAGCAGACCTGGTATTACCCCAGCCGGGAAAACTGCCTCACCTGCCACAACGCGCGTGCCGGCGGTGTGCTGGGTCTGAAAACGCGCCAACTCAACCGGCCCCTCACCTATCCATCCGGCGTCACCGACAACGAGCTGCGCACGCTCAATCATCTGCACCTGCTGGAGCCCGCGGTATCCGACGCACAGCTGGCGACACTGCCGACCCTGTCCGCGCTTGACGACGGTTCGCGCAGCATCGAGGACCGGGCGCGCTCCTATCTGGACGCCAACTGCGCGCACTGCCACCGCCCCGGCGGCACGGTGGCCTACTTCGATGCCCGCTACACCACGCCGCTTGCCAAGCAGGAACTCGTCGACGGCCCGATTCTCATCAATGAGGGAATCGACCGGCCCCACGTCATCGCACCCCACGACATCTGGCGCTCCATCGCCTACATGCGCGCCGACACCAATGATGCTATCCGCATGCCGCCGATCGCGCGCGAGACCATCGACGTGCAGGGCATGCAGGTGCTGAGGGACTGGATCGACAGCATGCCCGGAAAGAACGTGCTGGTGCCCCCGAAGATCACACCCGAGGGTGGGACTTTCGCTGCGACCACGACGGTAAGGTTATCAAGCCCGGATCCTGGGGCTCAGATCCGCTACACCGTGGATGGCAGCGTCCCGGGCCCGCAGGACCTGCTCTACTCGGGTCCGATCACCATCAGCGCCGCGACGGTGCTCCGGGCCCGCGCTTACAAGGAAGGGATGACCCGCAGCATCACCAGCGAATCGGTCTTCATCATCGGTGCACAGTAAACGCCAAGGCTCAAGGCGTCGGCACGATGGTGACGCCCCACGGGCTCGCCCCGGCTTTGATCCGCGCGATCTCCTTGCCCTGGGCGAGATCCACCACTGAGACGTCATTGGATGGACCGTTGGCCGAGAACAGGAACTTGCCATCCGGTGACAGCACGATGCCCCAAGGACGCTTGCCGACCTTGATGGTGCCATCGATGGCGTAGGTGTGAGCGTCCACCACCGTGACGGTCCCCGCCCGACCATCACTGACAAAGACCTTGGTATTGTCCGGACTCACGCGCACCCGCATCGGGCGTGAGCCCTTCGGCAGCGTGATCGACTTGGTCAGGGTCGATGTGGCCGAATCAATCACGTTCAACAGACCGGCAGATTCCGAAGGGATGAAGCCCACCGGGGCATCGGTACGGAAATCCACGCTGCGCGGCCGCGGCGGCACGTTGAAATGCGCCAGCGTCTTGTAGCTGTGCGCATCGACCACCAGGATGTCGCCGCCGGTCTCGCAGGTGATGTAGATGTGATTGCCATCCGGCGTCACCGCCACGCCTTCGGGTTCCTGGCCAACCAGAATGATGTGCTGCACTTTGGCCGAAGCAATGTCGACGATGCTCGCCGTCTTCACATCCTCGTTGGATACGTAAATCTTGCGGCCGTCCGGACTTAGCGTGAACTCCTCCGGATCCGAGCCCACCTTGATTTTGCCGGTGAGCTTGCGCTCGGCGACATTGATGACGCCGATACCGTCGGCCGACTTGTCGGAGACCACATTGTCGTCATCATCATCGTCATCCTTGCCGTGACCCTTCTTGAAGACGGGATTGCCGGCCGCGTCGAGCTCCGGCGGTGCCTCGATGGGCGTTCCGCTCAGGGCCACATACACGGTACGACCGTCCGGACTGGCATGGATGCCCCTCGGCCGCTTGCCCACGGGAAGTGTTCCGATGACCTTATGCGAGCCGCCGTCGATGATGGTGACGTCGCCGGATTTTTCATTCGAGACCCAGACCTGGTAGCCGGACGCCGCCACGGCGGGTTGCCCTGCGAGCCCTGCGAAAAGCAGCACGCCGGTCGCGGCCAGGAGATGTTTTGACTTGATCATGTGATTCTCGAATGAATGATGCTAACCCCGCTCAGACCAGGCTCGCGTCCAGTGTGATCTCGGTCTTCAGCAGCTTCGACACCGGACAGCCGGCCTTGGCCATGCCGGCCAATTCCGCAAACTTGGCCTGATTGATGCCGGGAATCTTGGCGCGCAACGTCAGACGCGACGAAGTGATCTCAAAGCCCTCGCCCACCTGCTCGATGGTGACCGCCGCCTGGGTATCCATCTGCTCGGCCACGAAGCCCGCATTCCCCAGAATCAGCGACAAGGCCATGGTAAAGCAGCTGGCATGGGCGGCGGCAATCAGCTCTTCGGGATTGCTGCCCTTCACACCCTCGAAGCGGCTCGAAAAGCCGTAGGGGTGGGCGCTGAGCGCCCCGCTCTGGGTGGAGATTGAGCCCTTGCCGTCCTTCAATCCGCCCTTCCAGACGGCCGAGCCCGTGCGTGTGATCTTCATCCCGCTCTCCTTATGACAACACCTTGTATCCAGGGATCTTAGCACCCGCTCCGGCCGGGAAATCTTCTCGATTCAAGCTCGCTCTTAGGCGTTTCCCGCCGGTCAAAAGTGTCCGGGCTTTAAACATTCATCTAGAATGCATATTATTGAGCCATGCAGCTGACCCGTTACACCGACTATTCCGTGCGCGTGCTGACCCACCTGTCGACCTATCCCGACCGGATGTCCTGCATCGCCGAAATCGCCCAGGCCTACGGCATTTCCCAAAGTCACCTGATGAAGGTGGTCCAGGACCTGGGCCAGTCCGGTTACGTGGAAACCGTGCGGGGTCGCCATGGAGGTATCCGGCTGCGCAAGCCAGCCGCGGAAATCAATCTTGGGGCGCTGGTGCGGCACACGGAAAAACACTTTGACGTGGTGGACTGTCCCGGTTGCCTGATCGCGCCCGCGTGCCAGATGACCAATGTCTTCGCGCAGGCGACGCGTGCCTTCCTCGAAGTCCTGGATCGGTACACGCTCGCCGACATGATGGGCCGGCGCAGTCAGTTGCACCGATTGTTCGCCACGGCGGCGGAACGCGCATGACCCGCCGCTCGATCGCCCTGCTCGCGGCGCTGGCGCTGCTCGCTGGTGCCGGTCATATGCACCCGGCGAGCGCCCAGGCGATTGACGGGCCGGATCCCTCTTCGCCGCCGGATCCGCGCACCCTGCCGGATCCGCGAGCTGCAACCAACAATGGGCCCCTGATCTACGATCGGGACTATCCCTTCATTCACTACGCGGACGCGCCGGTGCACAACGACATCGCGCGCCTGCAGAAGCGTCTGGATGCCGGCTCGGTCAAGCTCACGGCCACTGCGCAGCACGGCTACCTGGAATCGCTGCTCAAGGCGCTGAACATCAATCCGGACTCGCAGACGCTGGTGTTTTCCAAGACCAGTCTGCAGATTGACTTCATCAGTCCGGCGACCCCGCGCGCCGTCTACTTCAACGACGACACCTATGTCGCGTGGGTGCAGCAGAGCGGCATCATCGAGATCGTCACCATGGATGCGGACCGCGGGCCGGTTTTCTACACCCTGTCGGCCGCGAAGCCCCACCCGCAGCTGGAGCGCGAAGTCCTGCGCTGCCTGACCTGCCACGATTCCTACTCGGAGATGGGCGGTGGTGTGCCGCGCTTTCTGTTCGAGTCCACCTATGATGTGCAGGGCGGCAAGCTGATCCCGGATGCCGTGTCGCGGGAAACCTCGGATGAGACACCGATTGCCGAGCGCTGGGGCGGCTGGTATGTGACCGGCCAGGACGGGGGTGCCGCGCATCTGGGCAACATCCCGACACCGGCCACCCGCACGCCGATCGAGCTCGCCAAGGCCCGGCGCAGCAGCCTGGCGAATCTGGACTCACTGTTTGATCCCACGCCTTACCTGCGGCCCACCAGTGACATCGTCGCCCTGCTGGTGCTTGAACATCAGGTCTCGGTGCATAACCAAATCATCCGCGCGAATTACAAATCCCGGATGCTGCTCGAGCGACTGCAGCCCGGGAGCGATCCGGCCACGATGCACTGGGCGCAGTTGCAGCCGAAACTGCAGACCCGGCTCGAGGGGCTGCTGCACCCGCTGGTGGACTCGCTGCTGATGAGCAACGCGGCACCGTTGCCGGACAAGGTGGTGGGCAGCAACGGCTACGCGGCCTGGTTCCAGAACCAGGGAGTGAAGGATTCACAGGGACGCTCATTGCGCGAACTGGACCTGCACACGCGCGTGTTCCACTATCCCTTAAGCTTCCTCATCTACTCGGAGGGCTTCGACGCCCTGCCGCTGTTCGTCCGCGAACACACGTACGCAGAACTCGCGCGGATCCTGCAGGACCGCAATCCGCCCGCTCCCTACGGCAGCCGCTCCAGCGCCGATCGCACGGCGGCCTTCGAGATACTGCGGGCGACCAAGCCGGACTTTGCCCGCGAAGTCGCCACGCAGCACCTCTGAACCTCAGTGCTGTTCGTGAGCGCCCGCAGCGGCCGGCGGTCCGCCGGGCTGCGGATTGTTCTTCAGCTGATTGGCCTGATCGATGATGAAGTCGCGGATCAGTGCCGTGTCGGCCGGTTTCAGCGCCTCGGCAAACGAAGCCATGCCCTTATCCACCAGCGCACCCTTGAGCACGATCTGGTCAAACCCCTGCTGTGACCACAGCAGCGGCGTGCGCGTGAGATCCGGGAAATTCGCGCCGCGGGTCTGGCCCCGATCACCATGACAAGCCGCGCAGTTGCGGGCGTAGAGCGCCTCACCCTGGTGGACTTGGGCGGCCGTGGCGGTGGCAGGCGGTGGCAGCAGCGCACGCGGGGTGTAGGGCTTGGGCGCCGGTAGCCGGGCCGTACCGCCCAGGGTGAACACCAGCATGCGGGAATAATTGGGCGCGTAGTAGTCGGCCGCGGCACCCCCGACACTCACGGCCAGGTACTGCTTGCCATCCAGTTCGTAGCTGATGGGCGCGGCGAGCACCGCCGTCTGCGTCTTTGCCGCCCATAGGATCTTGCCCGACACGGCGTCAAAGGCCCGGAACTCGTCGTCAGTGCCGGCGCCCTGGAACACGAGGCCGCCGGCGGTCGCGACCGCGCCGCCCGTGGGACCCTGGTTCGCCGGACCGCCCCACACCTTCTTGCCGGTCTTGGGATCAAGGGCCTGCAGGTAGCCGACGAATTTGTTCGGCGCTTCCGGATGCGCCTTGTAAAAGGTGAGCTGAGCGGTGAAATCGATGCCCAGGTTGTAGCCGATGGGATTCGGGGTGTAGCCAGGATCAAACACCATCGGGAAGTAGGCGATCTGCGTCGGCACGTACAACAAGCCGGTTTGCGGGCTGTAGGCATTAGAGTGCCAGCCATGCGCGCCCTGCACGCCCGGACTCAGGTCCCAGGGCTTGCCTTCCGGATAGCGCGCGGCCGGGTTGACCCGCGGACGACCGGTCTTAAGATCCACGCCGTTGGCCCAGTTCACATCCACCAGCGGCGTGGCATTGAGCAGCTTGCCCGTGCGGGCCTCAAGAACGTAGAAGAAGCCGTTCTTGCTGGGCTGGAGCAGAACGCGGCGCTCCTTGCCGTCGATGTTCATGTCCACCACTGCGATCGGG
This sequence comes from Steroidobacteraceae bacterium, assembly GCA_035943195.1. Classification (GTDB taxonomy): domain Bacteria; phylum Pseudomonadota; class Gammaproteobacteria; order Steroidobacterales; family Steroidobacteraceae; genus DAIDKA01. The sequence continues at coordinate 39,153 of DASZCK010000042.1, read as the reverse complement.
CTCACGGCATCGTAGTCCCAGGTGTCCGCGGGGGTCTCCTGGTAGTGCCAGACGTACTGGCCGGTGTCCACGTTCAGGGCCACTATCGAGGCCAGGAACAGATCGTCCTTGTTGGTCGGATCACGGTAGTGATCATTCCACGGGGTGCCATTGCCAACGCCGAAGTACACCAGGTTCGTGACCGGATCAAAGACGATGGCGTCCCATACGGTGCCGCCGCCGCCGAGCTTCCACCACTGACCGCCCCAGGTCTTGGCAGCCATCTGCATGGCGGGATTCTCGAAGCCCTTGGCTGGATCGCCCGGCACCGTATAGAAGCGCCAATCCAACTTGCCGGTCTCGGCATCGTATGCGCTCAGATATCCGCGAACGCCGTATTCGCCGCCAGACTCGCCGATCAGCACCTTGCCTTTGGCCACACGCGGTGCGACGGTGATCGAGTAATGCTTGGCGGGATCGATGGTCAGCACCGACCAGACTTCCTTGCCGGTTCTGGCGTCGATCGCCACCAGCCGACCGTCCAGCGTTCCTAAGTAGATCTTGCCGTTCCAGGCGGCGATACCCCGGTTGACGATCCCGCAGCAGACGTTGCGGATCCAGGCCCCGGGCGTTTTCGGGTCGTACTCCCAGAGTGTCTTGCCGGTGCGTGCATCGAAGGCATAGACATGGCTCCAGGCCGTCGACACATAGATCACACCGTCGATCTCCAGCGGCGTTCCCGCCTGCGTGAGATTGGTGTCATAGTCCGCAAACCAGGCTAGGCCCAGCTTAGCAACCGTGTTCTTGTTGATCTGGCTGAGCGGGCTGTAGTGCTGCTCGGAGTAGGTTCCGCCGTACGTCATCCAGTTGGCTGCGGTGGCAGCCGGATCCAGCATGCGCTGCGCATTGACGTTGGCCGCCGCCGCGGCGAGAGCGGCCTGGGACCCCCCCGCCAGGGCCAGCGCCGCGCCCGCTGCTGCCAATACCGGGATCATTTTCCAAGTTCGCGTCATCATCGGGCCCCCAGGCATCGCGTCGCGCTGCGCAACAAATTCGCGGCTGAGAATTGTAACCGCAATCCTGTCAAGGGACAGCATCCCGACGTTCCGATGCTAGGATGCGCCCACCAATGAAGAGATGGCTGAACAACTCCTTCTGGTTGGCCCGCCTTGGCTGCGCGGCGGTGGCGGCCTGCTGCCTGGGGGCCGGCAGCGCAGCGTCTCTGTTCGACCGCGGTCCGGTTGGCTTCACGGAACAGCAGGCCAGACGCGGACAGACTGTATATGCCGAAAGCTGTGCCCTGTGTCATGGCCCCCATCTGAATGACGGTCAATTCGGCCCACCCGTGAAGGGGGCCGCATTCAAGGCGCGCTGGCACGATCAGTCAGCCGACTCCCTATGGTCGACGATGATCCGGCGGATGCCCCCTACCAGTCCCGGCAGTCTCGACAGCAGCACCTATACGGATGTCGAGGCGTACCTGCTGCGCGAGAACGGCGAGGAAGCCGGGACCACCGCGCTCAGGCCGTCCCAGGGGCCGGTGCTGGCGGCGGCCCCAGTGTCGGTGGCAAGCGCGCCGGAGCGCAATTCGGTCGCAGCTCCCGCGGCGGCGCGCCTCGATAACGAGGATTCCGCGTACCACGCCGCCATGGCGGCGAAACAGGCTCTGCTGAGCAGGGTCACGCCGGTATCGGATGCGATGCTGCGAACTCCTTTGGCGAGCGACTGGCTCATGTGGCGCGGCTCGTATGCCACGCTCGGCTATAGCGCGCTCACGCAGATCGACAAGAGCAGCGTGCACAATCTTGGTGTTGCCTGGAGTTTGGCGCTGCCGCCCAGCGCCAATGAAACCGCGCCATTGATCCACGATGGCGTGCTGTTCATCGAGAGCGCCAATACGGTGGAGGCCGTCAACGCCGTCGACGGCAGCATTCTGTGGCAGTACATCCGCGCGCTGCCCGAAGAACTCCACAGCGGTCGCGATGCGCGCATGCGCGGCCTGGCGATATATCAGGACAATCTCTACGCACCCACCGCCGACGGACACATCGTCGCGCTGGACGTAAAGAGCGGCGATTTGCGCTGGGATCGAGCGGTCGTGACGCCCGAACTGGGGTCGCACCCCGGCGAGTTCGACGGCGCCTACTTCCATATCTCCGGCGGCCCGCTGCTCGCTCACGGCAAGGTCATCGTCGGCGTCAGTCTGGGGATCAATACCGGAGGGGGCGATTTCATCGTCGGTCTCGACGCGCACAGCGGCGACGAGCTGTGGCGGTTCAGCACCATCGCGCACCCAGGAGAGCCCGGTGGCGACAGCTGGAATGGCGCCCCGGTCAAGGAACGCTTCGGCTCGGGTGTGTGGTCGATCGGCAGCTATGATCCGGACTTGAACCTGGTGTACTTCGGGACCGGCAATACCTATGACGTCGGCACCCTGCTGACACCTCGCGACCACCACGCGCTTGCGAACAACGATGCGCTGTATACCGACTCGACGGTGGCGCTCGATGCGGATACCGGCAAGCTCGCCTGGTACTACCAGCACATGAATCGTGACGTCTGGGATCTGGACTGGGCATTCGAGCAATCACTGGTCACGCTGCCGGTCAATGGCATGCCCACCAAACTCCTGGTGACCGGCGGCAAGAGCGCGATATTCGATGCCGTCAACCGCGTCGATGGCCACTATGCGTTTTCCAAGGATCTGGGCCTGCAGAATCTGGTCGTGAGGATCGATTCGAAGACCGGAGGCAAGATCATCAGTCCGGCGCTTGAGCCGCAGCCGGGTCGGACCGATCTCATCTGCCCCACGGCGACCGGCGCCCGCAGCTGGCCCACCACAGCCATTGATCCGGCTTCCGGCTATCTCTACGTGCCGCTGGTGGCCAATGACTGCATGCAGTACAGCTGGGTCGAACGCGACGCCGCCACCATTGCCGGCGGCGGCCAGGACATGCGCCTCAGTCCTCGACCGAAGCCGGGGAACGACGGCAACTTCGGCCGCGTCGACGCCGTCGATCTCAAAACCGGACGGGTCGCGTGGTCGGCACGCCAACGCGCGCCGGTCGCCAGCTCCCTGCTGGTGACGGCGGGCGGTCTGCTGTTCAGCGGCGCACGCGACCGACATTTTCGCGCCTATGACGCAGCAACCGGCACGGTGCTGTGGCAGGTGGTCCTCAACGCATCGCCCAGTTCCTCGCCGGCGACCTACAGTGTCAATGGCATCCAATACCTGGTCGTGGTCGCCGGCGGCGGCGGCGCCTTTGATGCGGGCACCCGCAGCCTGACCCCCGAAATCATCGACCCTCCGGCCGGCACCACCCTGTGGGTATTCAAGCTGCCCTGATTCGAGGATCGGGTTTACAATGCGGCCATGCTGGTCGTCACCACCGAAAATGTCGCAGGGCACCGGATCCGGGAAACCAAGGGCCAGGTCTTTGGCGTCGTGGTTCGCAGCCGTGGGCTCGGAGGCAACATCATGGCGGGCCTGCGCTCGCTCGCCGGCGGCGAAATCGTCGAGTACACCCAGATGCTCGAGGAAGCACGGCGCCACGCGGTCGACCGGATGGTCAAGAACGCGCGGCTGATGCAGGCCAATGCCATTGTGATGATGCGCTTCGACTCCTCCGAGATGGGCCAGACGATGAGTGAAGTCGTGGCGTACGGCACTGCCGTCATCATCGATCCGGTCCCGTAAGGACATGCTGCGCAAGTTCGTATTGGCCATCGCACTGCTGCTGGCGATGGTGGGGCTGTGGCTGGTGAGCCGGCGGATCTGGGCGCCAGGCTTGCAGGCGCTGGGGATTGCCGCAGTGATTATCCTCGGCACGGTCTTTGAAAGATGGCGCTACCGCAAGGACTCAGCGCCGCACGGGGCGCAGTGGCAGCCCACGGATGAGAAGTTCGCCGACCCGATCAGTGGCGAAGAAATGGAAGTCCAGTACGACCCGGTTTCCGGGGAACGCCGCTACGTACGGCGTTGAACGAATGCCGCGCCCGCTCAGGTCGCCGCAAAACGCCTGATCTTCTGCCGCTGCTCGCCCAGGCCATCGATACCGAGGTGGATCTCGTCCCCCTCCTTGAGAAATACCGGGGGATTGCGCCCCATGCCGACACCGGCAGGCGTCCCGGTGCTGATGATGTCGCCGGGCTGCAGGCTCATGAACTGGCTGACGTAGTGCACCAGGAAGGGCACGTCGAAAATCATGTCACGGGTATTGCCGTCCTGCATGCGCCGGCCGTTCACATCGAGCCACAGATGTAGCCCGCCAAGATCACCGGCTTCATCCACTGTCACCAGGTACGGCCCGAAAGGCCCGAAGGTGTCACAGCCCTTGCCCTTGTCCCACTGACCGCCGCGCTCGGTCTGGAAGTGGCGCTCGGACAGGTCATTGCACACGCACACGCCCGCGACATGCTCCAGCGACCGCTCCAGCGGCACGTAGCGCGCTTCGCGGCCGATGATGATGCCGAGTTCCACCTCCCAGTCCGACTTCTGCGAATCCGGCGGAATCACCACCTCATCGCAGGGGCCGATGATGGCCGACGTCGCCTTCATGAAAATGATGGGCTCGGCGGGAATCTTCATTTTGGCTTCGGCGGCATGATCGCGGTAGTTCAGGCCGATGCAGACGAACTTGCCCACGCCGCCCACCGGTTCGGCGAGGCGCGCCGTCGTCGCCACTTCCGGCAGTGTCGCCGGATTGTGCGCCTTAAGCGCGGCAAACCCCGACGCCAGCAGTTGCCGATTGATGTCGGGGACGATGCCGGACAGATCCCGACGTCGCCCCTGCGCATCCAGCATTCCGGGTTTTTCCTGACCCTTCGGGCCATGACGGAACAGCTTCATGACGGTCCCCCTGATGGTCGCAGGCGGCGCACCGGCGCCGGCGCACCCAGTATCGCCCGGGTGTGGTCCCGGATGACAGATTTGATCATCTGCAGCCGCTGCGCGTCGAAGTCCGGCCACTTCAGCGCTTCCAGCGTGCTTTCGCGGTTGGTGTGAAAGGTCGACACCTGCCCCAGGATCGCGGCCGCCTTGACCCGTACCACCTCATCTCTGGGCTCGCGCTCGATGACGATGGCAATGAGGTGTGCCATGGCCTGCATGATGGGCAGGCCGATGTTCTCCCGCAGCATGCCGACGGCGGGCCCGGCACCGTCGGCCTTGCCGCGGGTAATGAATCGGCTCCAGCTCTCCGAACCTGCCGCCACCAGACCGTCGGCCATGGCATCAAGCAGCGCGCACAGTGCGTCGATGGCCACAGCGCGCGGGGCCGCCCTGCGCAGCTGTCGTGCCTGCGTGAGCGCCGGCGACACGATGTTCAGCATCCGGTCGATGATGTGCTGGGCGCAGGCGCGGTGCAGCCCCTCCTTGCCGCCGAAGTAGTACTGCAGCGCCGGTGGATTGACACCGGCGTCGGCGGCAATCTGGCGGGTCGACGCCTGGTTGAAACCCACCTCGCCGAACACACGCAACGCCGCAGCCACGATGCGCGCGCGCGTCTCCTCGCCTCTGGCATAGCCGCCATCTTCAGGATGGCGGCGCTTGATCCGGGTTGTGGCCATCATTGACCTCCTGCGCGGACAATGTATTCCACTTGACACAAAAGTTCCAGTCGGACAACATCTACCATCCGGAATACTTCTGACAGGATCTGCCATGGCCGATGCGTCATCCTCACCCGCCCAGAGCGCAGCCGCGGCCACCGCGAATGGGGACGGCAACCGACGCATCCGCATCGGACTGTTCATCGTCCTCGCCATCATCGCTCTCATCGGCATCGGCTACGGGGTGCGCTGGCTACTGTACGGGCGCTACATCGAGTCGACGGACGATGCCTATCTGCGGGCCGATAGCGTCACGGTGTCGCCGCGCGTCAACGGCTATATCGAGCAGATCTATGTGATCGACAACCAGAGGGTAAAAGCAGGTGATCCGCTGGTCCGCATCGATCTGCGCAACTACAAGGCCCTGCTGTCACAGCAGGACGCGACCGTCGATGCCCGCGGCGCCGATATTCAGGCAGCGCAAAGCCAGATCACCCAGCAGGAGGCGGCGGTTGACCAGGCCAAGGCACAGCTGGTGGGCGCGCAGGCCAATGCCAAGTATGCGCGCGACGAAGCCGATCGCTACCAAGGTCTGCGGGACCAGGGCGTGGAAACGGATGAGCGCTATCAGCAGGCCGTCAATGAACGCAATCAGACTGCCGCCGCCGTACTCGGCGCCGAAGCCGGCATCAAGGTCGCCGAACGGCAGCTGGTCACGCTGCGCAGCCAGATGAACCAGACCCGGGCGCAGCTGGAAGCCGCCAAGGCCGCCTCGAATACCGCGAAGCTCAATCTCGACGACACGCTGGTGCGTGCGAGCATCGACGGCCGGGTCGGCGACAAGACCGCCCAGGTCGGCCAGTTCGTGCAGCCGGGTACGCGACTGATGTCCGTGGTGCCCATCCAGAACGTGTACCTGGTGGCCAACTTCAAGGAAACCCAAGTCCGCCACATGAGAGTGGGACAGAAGGCGACGGTCAAGGTCGACGCCATCGGCAGTACCGACATTCCCGGGGTCATCGACAGCTTCGCGCCGGGCACCGGTGCGCAATTCGCGCTGCTGCCGCCCGAGAACGCCACCGGCAACTTCATCAAGATCGTGCAGCGCGTGCCGGTGCGCATACGGCTCATGCCATCGCGGGACATCGCGCCAAGGCTGCTGCCGGGCCTTTCGGTCAGCGTCGACATCGATACGCGTTCCGACGGACAGTAGTCATGAGCGCGGCCAGAGCGGTACACGCCGAGCCCAACGCCACCACGCAGGACTGGATCGCGGTCTTTGCCGGCGCACTGGGCGCCCTGATCGCGACGCTCGACATCTCGATCACCAACTCGGCCCTGCCGCAGATCCAGGGTGAGATCGGCGCCACCGGCACTGAGGGGACCTGGATCGCCACCGGCTACCTGGTGAGTGAAGTGGTGATGATTCCGCTCACGGCGTGGCTGTCGCGCCTGCTCGGCATGCGCACGCTGCTGCTGACCTGCGCCGTTCTGTTCACCGTGTTCTCGATCATGTGCGGCGCCAGTCACGACCTGACGACCATGGTCATCGGCCGCGTCGGGCAGGGATTCTTCGGCGGTGCGCTGATACCCACGGCGCAGACCATCGTCCGTACCCGGCTGCCACAGCACCAGATTCCGGTGGGCATGACCCTGTTCGGCCTGATCGTTCTGCTGGGTCCCCTGATGGGCCCGGTCATGGGGGGTTGGCTGACCGAGAACGGCAGCTGGCAATGGTGCTTTTTCATCAACATACCCGTCGCCGTCGGCCTGATCAGCCTGCTGCTGATCGGCGTGCCCCACAAGAAGGCCAACATTCACGAACTGGTCGAGGCCGACTGGCCGGGCATCATCGGCATGTCCATCGGTCTGAGCTGCCTGACCATCGTGCTCGAGGAAGGTCAGCGCGATCAGTGGTTCGACTCGAATTTGATCCGCTGGCTGTCCGTGTTCGCAGTCCTGGGGCTGACTACCCTGGCCATCACCCAGTTCACCAGCAAGCGACCCGTGCTCAAGCTGCGCCTGCTCAACAACCGAACCTACGCCAGCGTGATCCTCATCATCATCACGATCGGCATGGTGCTCTATGACATCCTGTACGTGCTGCCGCAGTTCCTGAGCGGGGTCGCCGGCTACAACGCCTTCCAGTCCGGACGCATCCTGGCGCTCTCCGGCATACCCGCCTTTGCGCTGATGCCGGTGCTGCCGCGTATCCTGCGCGTCGGCAATGTCAAGCTGGTGGTGGGGTTCGGCCTGGCGTGCTTCGCGACGAGCTGCTTCATCGACATTCACCTGACCGCGCAATCCAGCGGCGCCGACTTCATCGCCTCGCAGCTGCTGCGCGGCGTGGGCCAGATCTTCTCCTTCATGCCCCTGAATCAGATCTCAGTGGGTGCGGTCAGTCGCGCCGACACCGCCGACGCCGCGGGCCTGTTCAACATGGCGCGCAACCTCGGCGGTACCATCGGCCTGGCGCTGCTGGGCGTGTTCATCGACCGAAGAGTCGAAGGTCACGCTGATGCCATCCGTGAGACCGTCAATGCCAACTCGGTCCTGGTCCAGGACCGCATCGCCCAGCAGGGGGCGATCTTCGCTGCACAATCAGGCGACGTCGCCTATGGGCAGCAACAGGCCATAGGCTCGATTGCCGGTCAGATCCACCAGCAGGCCATGGTCATGACTTTCTCGGACTGTTTCTGGATTTTGGGCGTGGGCCTGCTGCTGATGATGCCGCTGATGTTCCTGCTGCGGGCGCAGCAGCCCATTGCCAAACCCGTCATGGAAGCTCACTGACCATGTCATCGATCAAGAATTCCGCTCTCATCGCCAGCATCGCCATGATGCTGTCCGGCTGCATGGTCGGACCCGACTACCACGGCGCGCCCAAGGTTCTGGCCACCGACAAGGCGTTCGTCCGCGCCACCCCCGCGACGCCGGATGCGGATACGACTGCGCGCTGGTGGACCGCGCTGGGCGATCCGGAACTGAATCATTTGATCGATCAGACTCTCGCCGGCAATCCCGGCGTCGACGCGGCCCGCGCGCGCGTGCGCGAGGCACGCGCGAACCTTCGCCAGCAGACGGCGACCGGACTGCCCACCACCGGCAGCTCGGCGGCCTACCTGCGCACCGCCAATGTCAGTTCCCTGCTCGGCGGTGGCTCAGGCGCCGCGGGCGGCGGCGCTTCAGGGAGCGGCACGCAGGGCGGCTCCGGCAGTTCCAGCAGCGGGGCTTTGAACCTCTACGTCATCGGACTCGATGCCTCCTGGGAGCTGGACTTTTTCGGTGGCAACCGCCGCGCGGTGGAAGGCGCCCGGGCCAGCGTCGCGGCCTCCGAATATCAGGTGGCCGACGCCGTCGTCACGCTCACCGCTGAAGTTGCCCAGTCTTACATCGAACTGTGCGATGCCCGCCAGCGCCTGGCGCTGACCCAGCAGGATATCGACATCGAGTCGCACCTAGTCGACTTGATGAAGGTGCGCCGCGCCGGCGGCGCTGCAACCGACCTGGATGTGGTACGGATCACCAATCAGCTCGACATGACACGCGCCATGCTGCCGGCGATTCGCGCCGGCATCAGCGAACAGCTGAACCGGCTCGCCGCGCTCACGGCGCAGGCGCCCGGCGCGCTGGACAGCGAGCTGGCCACAGTCGGCCCGGTGCCGCCTCCGCCTGCCACCACCAACGTCGGCGATCCCGCGGCCCTGCTGCGACGCCGACCGGACATCCGGATCGCGGAGCGCGAGTTGGCCCAGCACACCGCCGCGGTGGGTCAGAGCGTGGCCGCCGAGTTCCCCAAGGTGAGCCTGCTGGGCACGATCGGCTTTGCCTCGACCCATCCGCAGGACCTGTTCAACAGCGGCCATTTCACCTACCTGGCGGGTCCGCTGCTGCAGTGGACGCCTTTTGATTTCGGCCGCAATCGCGCCCGGGTCGCCCAGGCCAATGCGGCACGCGATGAAGCCGAGGCGAACTACCGCCAGACCGTCCTCAATGCGCTCGCCGATGCCGAGACCGCGCTCGCCCGCTATGGCCAGCAGCGCGACGCCGTGACCGATCTGGGGTTGGCGCGGGCCTCCGCGGCGGAAGCCTATCGACTCACGGAGATCCGCCTGCGTGGGGGCACCGCGGCCACCACTGACGTCCTGGATGCCGACAGTCGCCGCAACCAGGCGGATCTGAACTACCAGCAGGGTCTGGCTCAGCTCACCCAGGACTATGTGGCGCTGCAGAAGAGCCTGGGACTGGGATGGGCCGAGCCGTCCGGGAGTTAATCCCGCCGCCAACGGGTGACTCCCGCCCCGCTCCCCGGCATGATGCGCGACTCACGACAACCATACCTGGGGGAATTTTCATGACCATCCGATCGAACGGGTTCGCTGCCGCCGGTGCGCTCGCCATTGCCCTGTTTACAGGCACGGCCTGCGCTGCGGATGCGCCGGCCGGCGCGCCCGCGGCTGCACCGGCCGACTATGCAGTGCTCAACCTGAGTGTCTCCGTCAACGCACCGATGGATGTGGTGTGGCAGAAGGTCGGTGGTTACTGCGATATCCAGGCATGGTTGAAACTGCCCTGCAGCCTGACATCCGGTACCGGTGAGGTAGGGAGCATTCGCCACCTTGCGATCGGCAAGGGGGTTGATGAAATCATGGTCGCCAAGACCGCCCATTCCTATACCTACACGCAGCCGGACACCACCATCCTCTACCACGGCACGCTCCAGGTGGTCGCCGATGGCAAGGGTCACTCCAAGCTGCTCTACAACCTGATCTGGAACCAGGGGCCGGATGGCACCGACGATGCCAAGGCCAAGGACCGCGATCGCCGCAACAAGACGTTCACCGGCGCCCTGCAGAGCATGAAGGCACTCGTAGAAGGTAAGTAAGGGTCTGGCTCTGCCGGACACAGGGGTGGCGGATGTGAACCCGTTCACGTTCCGCCACGCCGGGCCATCCCGGCCGTGCCATCGTCATGCGGATTGCGGACCTGCGCCACACGTGCGCGCCCCGTTAAATGTAACGTCAGCGCAGCCATTAACGTCAAACGGCATGCGCGGGTATGAAGGTGGGAACTGGCGTCGGCAGGGGCATACTGGTCGTCGATGACGACTCGGTGTTCTCGCTGCTTGCCAGCGAAACCCTGGAGCAGGCGGGTTACAGCGTCCGCGTCGCTGCTTCCGGCCGTGAGGCGCTGGCGATGCTGGCGTCGCAAAAACCCGATCTGGTGCTGTTGGATGTCGAACTGCCTGACGCCAATGGCTTCGACCTGTGCGGCAGCATTCGCTCCACACCCGGCGCCGCGGATATCCCGATCGTCATGGTCACCGGCCACAACGACACGGAGTCCATCGAGCGCGCTTTCATGGTCGGAGCGACGGACTTCGTGCACAAGCCCGTGCTGTGGCAGACGCTGCCGCAGCGCATCGAATTCATCCTGCGTGCCCAGGACAACCTGCGCTCGCTGAAGATCAGCGAACAGAAGAACCGGGCACTCCTGCAGGCACTGCCTGATACCCTGTATATCGTCGATAGCGCCGGCATACTGCTGGAACACATCACGGGCGCGGAGCTGGCCGCCGATTCGAGCCTGGTGGGCAGGAGCCTGGAGGCAGCGATCCCGCCGGTCGCAGCGCAGGCCGCGCGGCGCGCCATGACCGCGGCCGGGGACGCCAAGAGCGTGGCGCCATGCGAATTCGAGGTCGGCGAGGGCTCCGAGCGGCGCTCGTTCGAAACGCGGCTGCGCCCACAGCCCGACGGCACGCTGCTGGTGATCATCCGTGACATCACGGAACGGCGCAAAGCCGAGTCACGCATCAAGTATCTGGCCTACTTCGATACCCTCACGGGCCTGCCGAACCGGCAGCTGCTGGTGCGCGAGATGAGCCGCACCATCGCGGCGGCCCGGCGCACCAACACGCTCATGGCCCTGCTGTACCTGGATCTTGATCGCTTCAAGCGGATCAATGACAACCTGGGTCACTCCGTGGGCGATGCACTGCTCAAAGCCGTCGCCCGCCGGCTGCATCAGTGCATCAGGCCGACCGATGTACTCGGTGCAGCCAATGGCGCCCCGCCGGAGCGTCGCGGCAGTGTGGCGCGCCTGGGCGGTGATGAATTCGTGGTATTGGTCGGCGACCTCACCGAGGAAGGCCAGGCCACGTCCGTGGCCGATCGCATCCGCGACGCCCTGGGCGAAGCCTTTGAATGTGGCGGCCACCGCTTCGTGGTCACCCCCAGCATTGGCATCGCGCTGTATCCCAAGGATGGCTCGGATATCGAGGATCTGCTGGTGAAGGCTGACATGGCCATGTACAAGGCCAAGGACCAGGGCCGCAATGGCCACGCCTTCTACGGGGAGTCGATGGCGATCCGTTCGCTGAGCCGCCTGGAGCTGGAAAATGACCTGCGGCGAGCCTTCGATGCCGGCGACTTCCACATCCACTACCAACCCAAGGTCGACCTGACGACGGGCCGCGTGGTGGGCGTCGAGGCGCTGCTGCGTTGGCTTCACGCCTCGCGCGGCTGGATCTCCCCGGAATCCTTCATCCCCGTGGCCGAGGAAACCGGCCTCATCGTCGCCATGGGCAGCTGGGTGCTGCGGGAAACCTGCCTGCAGCTGCAGCGCTGGGCGGGAACCGACCTCGCCAACCTGAGCATTGCGGTCAATGTCTCGGTCCAGCAGTTCGCGCGCGAGGATTTTGTTGAATCGGTACTGCGCACCCTTCAGGACTTCAGTGTTCCCCCCAAGCTTCTGGAGCTGGAAATCACCGAGAGTCTGCTGCTGCGCAATGTCGACGACACGACATCTTGCATGAAACGCTTTCGCGCGGCGGGTCTGACGCTCGCGATCGATGATTTCGGCACCGGTTATTCCTCGCTGGGCTACTTGCGCAGCTTCCCGGTAGATGCCCTGAAGATCGATCGGTCGTTCGTCAAGGATCTGAATGCGAAGGGTGACGGGGGCGCGATCTGCGCCGCCATCATCGCGCTGGCGCGCGAACTGAAGCTGCGCGTCATCGCCGAAGGCGTGGAGAACCTCGAGCAGGTCGAGTTCCTGCGCATCCATCGTTGCGACCAGGTGCAAGGCTATCTGATGAGCGCACCACTGCCGGCCCAGGAACTGGAACTGCTGCTGCGCGCCGCCCCGAGCGGCACCTGCCTGTATCATCCGCCGCTCACCGCGAGCAGCGGTCGCGCGCTCGAACTGGTCGCCGGCAAGCGCTGATGAGGCGCTGGATCAACCGTCTGTCGCTGGCCGCCAAGCTGCGCTTCGTCATCGTGTATGCGGCGGGCGCCGCCTTGCTGGTGGCCTCGGGGCTGTACATCACCGGTGAGGTCCTGAGTCTGCGCCAGAGCCTGGCACAGCAGCTGGTCACCCTGGCCCGATCCGTGGCGCAGGACGAAGCGTCGCTCAATTTCTCCAACCCGGCTCTCGCGCAGAGCATGCTGCAATCCATGCGGGTCGACCCGAATGTGCGGTCGGTGGCGCTGTACGACGCCAAGGGGCGTCTGTTCGCCAGCGTCGCCTTCGGCGCTCAGCACTATGCGACGGCCGAGAAATTCCAGATGCACTGGAAGCAGGGCGACGCCGCTGACAATCAGACGGTGCGTTTCCAGGGTCTGACGCTGACTCACATTCAGGTGCCGGTCCTGATCGCCGGCGCCGACGCCGGCAGTGTCCAGATCGATGCGGATCTTGAGCAGCTGTACGTACAGCTATGGCGCGCCCTGGAGCTGATGTGTCTGGCGCTGCTGCTGGCGGGAATGGTGGCAATCCTGCTCGCCGCGCGACTGCAGCGGCTCATCAGCACACCGGTCAAGCAGCTGCTCGAGACCGTGCGCACCGTGCGCAGCAGCAGGGCGTTCAGCCTGCGAGCCCCGAAACACCACAATGATGAAATGGGCGCGCTCGTGGATGCCTTCAACGGCATGCTGGCGGAGCTCGAAAAGCGCGATCTGAGTCTGCGCATGTATCAGAACGATCTGGAAAAGATGGTGCTGGAGCGCACCGAGCGCCTGGACGTTGCGGTGGCTGAGGCCAAGGAGGCCGTGGAACGGGCCGAAGCCGCCAATCGCGCCAAGAGCGAGTTCCTGGCGCGCATGAGCCACGAAATCCGCACGCCGATGAATGCCGTGCTGGGCATGGCCGAACTGCTGCGCACGTCCAAGGCGCTCGACGACCGCCAGCGTCGCTACGCGGCGACCATTCATCAATCCGGCGCTGCACTGCTCGGCATCATCAATGACATTCTCGACTTCTCCAAGATGGAAGTCGGCAAGCTGGAACTGGAAACAAGCGCCTTCAGTATCCGCGATGTCGCCGAAGAGGCGGTGGAGACTCTGGCCGAGCGCGCCCACAGCAAGGGCCTGGAGCTGATGTGCGATATCTCGGGGAAGGTCGGTACCTCGGTGCTCGGCGATGCCAAGCGGCTGCGGCAGGTTCTGATCAACCTGGTTGGCAACGCCGTGAAATTCACCGAGCGCGGCGAAGTACGGGTGGCCGTGAACTGCTCGCCGGATGACCTGCTGAACTGCGCCGTCAGCTTCGAAGTCATCGACACCGGCATCGGCATCCGGCGGGAAAATTGCTCGACCATATTCGAGTCCTTCGTCCAGGAAGATGCCTCGACCACCCGCCAATACGGGGGCACGGGTCTGGGGTTGGCCATTTCCAAGCAGCTGGTGGAGCTGATGGGCGGCACCATCGGGGTCACCAGCGAGCCCGGCAAGGGCTCGCGGTTTCACTTTTCGATCATGCTGAATCCGGATCCCGCGGCGCAGCGCGAGCCCGATCACAGCCACGCATTGAGCGGGATGCGGATTCTGCTGGCAGAAGACAATGCCACGCACCGCCGGATCCTGCGCCAGCAGCTGACGGGCTGGGACGCCCAAATCACCGAAGCCGAGTCCGGCGCGCAGGCCATCAAGATCATCAAGTCCGCCCTCGGCGGACAGTTCGATGCCTTCGTTCTGGATAGTCACATGCCGGACACCGATGGGCCCAAGGTGCTGGCGGCGATCCGCCGGCGCGCCGAGTTTGCCAATACGCCGGTGCTGATGATTGGGCCGGTGGGCGCGCCGCCGGCGACCGAGAATGAGGCGAGCGGCCGCGTGGCCTGGTTGGCCAAGCCGGTACGAAAGGCACAGCTGCACACGACCCTGGTGTCACTGGTTACCCTTGACCTCAACGCGACGCGGCGTATGCAGCTGATCGCCGGCCAGACCTCGGTCATCGCCCAGCAGCTCAAACGCGAAGCCCTCAGCATCGGGCGGCTGTTGCTGGTGGAGGACAACCCGGTCAACCAGGAGGTGGCACTGGCCATCCTCAACGAACTGGGCCTGACGGCAGAGTGCGCCTGGGACGGCGAGCAGGCGCTGCAGAAGCTGGCGGCACAGCGCTACGACGTGGTGCTCATGGACTGCCACATGCCCAAACTCGACGGCTATGCCACCACGCGCCGCTTACGGCAAACCGAGGCGGCCGCGGGCCAGGACCGCACGCCCGTCATCGCCCTCACCGCCAACGCGCTGGGTGGGGACGCCGAGCTGTGCCTCCAGGCTGGCATGGACGCCTACCTGAGCAAGCCGTTCTCGGTCGATGAGCTTTACCTGACCCTCAAGCCCTATGACAGGAAATCTGCCGCACGCAGCCGCGCCGCCGAAGCCGCGGCGCCCGCCACCGCGGCACCGGACATCCCGGCCAGCGTCCTGGACGAGCAGGCCCTGCGGCAGATCCGCTCGCTGCGTCAGCCTGGGGGGCCGGACCTGCTGAAGAAAATCGTGAACCTCTATATCGGCAATTCACGCACGCTGATCGACAGCCTGCGTGAAGCCGTCATCCGCACCGATCCGGTGGGCGTGGCCCAGGCTGCGCACTCACTGAAGTCCAGCAGCGCAAATCTGGGCGCGACGGCCCTCGCACAGCTGTGCGCGCAGCTCGAGGCCACCGCGAAAAGCGGCAAGCTCGAGCCGGCCTGGAGCACCCTGGATACCCTGGTGGAGGAGCACAGGCGTGTGCTCCTCGCACTCACCGCACAGACCGCGGCGGCCTGACCTGCAGATGGCCGTCTAAGGCTTGATCGGCATGTGATCGAACATCGCCTGCCGGCCCGCATTGCTGGTGATCACCCGCAGCTTGAACAGCCAGTGACCGTTCATCTTCACCAGATCATCGCGCTCGGTGCCCTGCTCGGCGAACTGCGGCAGCCCGGAGATGGTGGGCGAGTTGACTCCGGTCCACAGGGTCTCGGCCGTCGCCGAATTGCCGTTGACCACGATGGAAACATTCGTCAGCAGCATCTTGAAGACGCCGGGGCGCTTGGGCGTGCCGGCCGCGATCTTCTTGTAGACATCCTTGATCGCCGCTTCCCCCTGGCCCTTCAGTCCGTTGACGTCGATGACACCGTCGGCCAGATAGTAGTGCCCGAAGTCGTTCTCACCCCTGCCCAGGTGCGCATAGTAGTCGACCAACATGTCCTGGATCTGCTGCTTGTCCAGCAACGTCTGCAAGGTCGTGGCGGGCTGTTCCGCCGGCGCCGGCCGCGTCGCGACCACCGCCACCAATAGAGCCATCGCCACTGCAATCTGCTTCATGTCGCTCCCCCCATTTTTGAATCATTGGCCCGTCAGGCGGCCTGAACGGCGGCGCGGGTCACAAAGCGCGGGTTGGTCTCGATCAGGCCCAGCGCCAGCACCGCCGCGACCAATGGCATCGCGGTCGCCATGATCAGCGGCATGGCCAGGCTGAAGCGATCGGCCAGGGCTCCCGCGATGAGCGGACTCACGACGCCGCCGGTAATCTCGCCAAAGCCGATCACCAATCCCATTGCAGTTGCCGCACGCCGCGCTGACATGGTCTCCGACGGGACCACACCCATGAACAGCGGGAACGAGCCGGCCCCCATCCAGCCGATGACCATCAGGCTCGTCATGACCACGATCGAGCCATGCACCAGCAGCGCGGCGATGGGACACAGCGCCATCATTACGCAGAAGATGATCATGGGCGGCCGGCGACCCAAGCGGTCGGAGATCAGCGGAACCAGCACGCCGCCGAAGGCGGGACACAGGCCCAGTATCCCCATGACGACCGACATTCTGTCGGGCGACATGCCCCGCGCGACGGTGAAGTACTGCGGCAGGAAGATGGATCCAATGACCAGGGACCCCACCATCATGAAACTGATGCCACAGCACAGCGCGATGTTGCGGTTCGACAGCATCGCCCAGAATGAATCCGAGGGTTCCTTGGCGGCGCCCACGGCCGGCGCTGCAGCCCGGGGCGGCTCATCGACCAGCCACCAGATCAGAAACAGCAGAATCAGTCCCGGCACGCCGGCGATGAAAAAAGCGACGTGCCAGGAATAGGCGTTCGCGAGCGCCACCAGAACGATGGGCGCCAGCGCCGTTCCCACGACCGAACCAAATACGTTCTGGATGATGCCGGCATTCAAGCCCCGGCGCTGCTGCGCGGTGACGGCCAGCAGGATCGCCAGGCAGATCGGCAGGAAAGGTCCCTCCACGGCCCCCATCACCAGGCGCGCCCCGAGCAAGGTCCAATAGGAATTCGCAAGTCCGGAGAGCACCGAACACAGCGAAAACACCAGCATCGCCGCCAGCAGGAACGGCTTACGCGCGCCGACCCGGTCGGACCAGAAGCCGATCAGGTACGCGCCGATCGCCCAGGTCAGCGCGAGTGCCGCCGGCAGCGTCGACAGTTCGAAATTCGTCAGGTGCAGCGCCGGAACCACGAACGGCGACAGGAAGGTGATCGACATCCGGTCCATGTAGGCGAAGCCCCAGGCCAGCCCCAGCAGCAGCAGCGTGCGCATCTCGATGACCAAGGGACGCTCTGCCTGAATACTCGAGCGCTCTGGCATGTCCAACCCCCCTCAACAGCTTCGATATTGTTATGGCGCCGGTAGCGCATGATAGTGCATGCGCGCCGCAGATGAGCCAGAATTCCTGGCACCCATCCCCAACTTGCGAGACCGCCGTGCACAAAATCGAGCTTTCCGCCGAAGTGCTGCAGTCCATCCAGGCGCAGCAAGGCACGCTGCATCCCCATCAGCACCTTGATCTGCGACGCACCGCGCACGTCATCGTGGACCTGCAGAACGGCTTCATGGAACCCGGCGCGCCGGTCGAAGTACCGGTAGCGCGCGAGATCGTTCCGAATGTGAACCGGATCAGCGCAGCGGTGCGTGCCCACGGCGGGCGCAATATCTTCCTGCGCATGACCGTGGATGCGCAGTCGCGCATGAGCTGGAGCAACTGGTTCAGGCACCTTCTCACCCCCGCGAGCGGCACGACCCTGACGCAGGCCTTCGCCCGCGATGCGCACTACTGGCAGTTGTGGCCTGCGCTCACTGTCACGGACCGCGACCTCACCGTGGACAAGTTCCGCTTCGGTGCCTTCGTTCCCGGTGCCAGCCCGCTGCATGAGATTCTCCAGCAACAGGGCGTGGATACCCTGATCATCAGCGGCACGCTGAGCAACTGCTGCTGCGAATCCACCGCGCGCGATGCCATGCAGATGAACTACAAGATCATCTTCGTGGCCGACGCCAATGCGGCGCTGACGGATGCAGCCCACAACGCGACGCTGGAAAACATGGCTTTGCTGTTTGGAGATGTGCAGTCAACCGCGGAGCTGCTCGAGTGTATTGAGCAGTCAACCGCGGCGGCGCCCCGCGTGGCCGTTGGTTGACACCCCTCCTGCTTAGGACGAAAATTGAACCTCAGAGCCTTGAGGAGGCCAAGCGACCGCAAGCGTTTCGTTACATATTCAACGACATCGTGGGAGAGAGCGGAATCTGCCGCCGCCGAAGGAGCAACCGCCCCGGAAACTCTCAGGCAAAAGGACCACGTTTCGTAAACCTCTGAAGAGTGGCACGAGGGTGCCCGCCGACGGACTAACAGTCTCAGGCGCAAAGGACAGAGCGGGCCATAAGCCAGAACTTGGCTTTCAGGAGTACCGCCATGTCCCGCTCCCATATCGCGATCATCGGCGCCGGCATCACCGGTGTCACCACAGCCTATGCCCTGCTGCGCGAGGGTCATTCGGTGACCGTCATCGATCGCCAACCCGACGCCGCCATGGAAACCTCGTATGCCAATGGCGGCCAGTTATCCGCCAGCAATGCGGAGGTGTGGAATTCCTGGGGCACGATCTTCAAGGGCCTGCGCTGGATGCTGCATGCCCAGGCACCGCTTCTGATCAATCCCGTGCCGAGCTTCCACAAGTACAGCTGGCTGGCTGAGTTCGTGGCGGGCATCCGCAATCATCGCGCCAATACCATCGAAACGACACGGCTTGCCATTCAGGCGCGGCGCATTCTATTCGATATCGCTGAACGCGAACACATCCAGTTCGATCTGGAAAAGCGCGGGATTCTGCATCTGTATTACGACCGTGAGGCTTTTGCTGCCGCCACGGTGGGCAATGAACTGCTGCGCCAGGGTGGCCTGGAGCGTCATGCGGTGTCCGACGCGGAGATTCATGCCATCGAGCCCGCGCTGCAGGGGAGTTTCTATGGTGGCTTCTTCACTCCTTCGGATGCCACGGGCGACATCCGAAAATTCACGCGGGGTCTGGCCGATGCCTGCACGCGCCAGGGCGCAAGGTTTCTGGTCAATTCCACCGTCACCGACATTGAATCAAGCGCGGCGCGGCATCGCCTTTACCTCGCGGACACGGACAGTGGTCGCGAACTCGCGCCCATCGCGGCTGATGCCCTGGTCGTATGCGCCGGTGTGGCCAGCCGCCAGTTCGCCTCGATGCTGGGTGATCGCATCAATATCTACCCGGTCAAGGGTTATTCCATCACCGTGAGCCTGGAGGATCCGCTGAGTCAGGCCGCGGCGCCGACGGTGAGCTTGCTGGACGAGGCCGCGAAGATCGTCACCAGCCGCCTCGGCCGGGAGCGGCTGCGCATCGCGGGAACTGCCGAATTCAACGGTTACAACCATGACATCCGCGCCGATCGCATCGAACCCCTGATGCGCTGGTCACGCCATCTGTTTCCCCGGGTGTCCACCGCGACGGTGATCCCATGGGCCGGGCTGCGTCCGATGACCCCGAGCATGATGCCGCGCGTCGGCCGTGGCAGTCGGCCGGGCGTTTACTACAACACCGGTCACGGTCATCTTGGCTGGACGCTGTCGGCGGCGACGGCGGCCACAATCAGCGAAGTCATCGGCCAGGATCTGACGGCGACGGCGCCAAGGCTATTGCTCGCCAGCTGAGGGCCTGTCGCCGGGGAGATGGGATCCCGTTCCGCCGGTCCAGGAGTTGATCCCTCAACGTCGGTAATCGCCTGATTTGTTCCGGTATACTGCCGCGCACGCATCCGGCGGGGGGTACAAATGCGGCGATCTGCATGGCTGGTAATCAGCTTCGCGCTCATCTGGGGCGCCTCTTTTGCACAGGAAGGTCCGCCTCGGGGGGGGCCGCCACAGGGCGGTGACCCGGCCGCCAGGGCCGCGGCCCGCGAACGGCTCAACGCCACCCAGGCTGCCCAGTGGAACAAGAACCCGGCACCTCAGGATCCCCGCGACTTCTCCGGTGTGTGGTGGACACGCGGCTACGACCGCACCTTCCGTCCCGTGACCGATCACCCGATGTCACCGAGTGAATCGGCAAGCCTGCTGCCGCTCACGCCGCTGGAGGCCGCCAGTCGCCAGCATCACCTGGACATGGAGAAGGCCGGCACGCCCATCGCCGATGCCCCGACCCAGTGCTTTCCGCACGGGATACCGCGGCTCATGGCCTCGCCCTATCCGATCGAGTTCATCTACGCGCCCGGTCTGATCACGATCCTGCACGAAGTGGCCCACAACGTGCGCTTCATTCACATGGATGGCAAACCCGTGCCAGCGGACACGCCGCGCACGTTCCTTGGTTATTCGGTCGGCCACTGGGAAGGCGACACGCTCGTCGTCGTCACCGATCATTTCAATGACCGCACGCAGATCGACGAGGAATCCCTCTCCCATGGGCTGCAGCTGAAGACCACGGAGCGCATGACCAAGTTCACCAACAAGTACGGCGGCGTCGAGATCCGCAACCTCATCACCATCGAGGACCCGGAACACTTCACCAAGCCTTGGACGGCGGAGCGGCTGTATCCCTGGCGCGGTGACGTCCGCATCGCCGAATACTCCTGCGAGGAAAACAATCGCAATGCGCCGGTTAACGGCATCTCGGTGGCCAAATGATGCTGCGTCGACTGACCCCGCTCTGCCTGCCGCTGGTGGCGGCGGTTCTGGCCGCAATGCCCGCCCTGGGGGCGGACTCCGCAACCGCATCGGCACCGGTCTTTGAGGCCCCGGCCGCGGGAACCCCGGACTTCACGGGCAAGTGGATCAATACCAAGCCCGCCGGCCACCTGCTCACCAGGGATGGCCGCGAGCCGCCGCTCACGGACGCAGGTAAGGCCGAATACGCCAAGCGCCGGGCGGCGCTGAAGGCTGGCGACCACAAGGTTGATCCGATCGCGAGCTGCCTGATGCACGGCATACCGCGGCTGCTCTATACGCCCTATCCCTTCCTGATCCTGCAGACCACCCGCAACGTCAGTTTCGTGCACGAGGCCAATCACACCTTCCGCATCATCTATTGGGACAAGATGCCGCCTGCGGATGCCGATCCGACCTACCTGGGATCTGCGGCCGCGCATTTCGACGGCAAGACCCTGGTCATCGACAGCGTGGCCTTCAACGACCTCACCTGGCTGGATTATTCGGGCCTGCCCCACGGCGAGAAGCTGACCGTTCAGGAACGCTATACCCTGACCAATCCGCAGACCATCAGCGGCTCTGTGACCATTACGGATCCGCAGTTCTACACCGCGCCGTGGACGACGAGCTTCACGCTGAAGCGTCAGGCCGGGATGTCGCTGAAGGAAAACGTCTGCATGGATACGCACCAGATGTAGGTGCTGCAGGGCCCGGGCTAGCGGGCTACTTGCACAGGTCCGTCACGCAGATCGATGCCAGCGTGCGCCCTGCGGGCGGCACGGCCAGGCCACGGTCCTTCATGAGCTTGCGCAGCAGCGCGGCCGTCTCCGGATGGGGAATCGAAGACTGCACGCCAACGCGCACCAGGCCATCGGCATAGTCAATCGCCTGCCACGAAACTCCCGCCAAGGCATGCACCGTATCGCGGCTGCCGATATCGTGCAGCGACAGGTCCGCCCCATGCTGAACCAGCAGTTGGACCACATCGCTGCGGCCCTTGTGCGCGGCGCCCATCAACGCCGTGCGCAGATCCTCGGTGTCCTGGGCATTGACGTTGGCCCCATGGTCCAGCAGATATTTCACCGTCTCCAGAGTCTCCTGCGGGGACCACTCATAGGTAACGCCCTCGACCCAGCCGATGCCACTGGCCACCATCAGCGGGGTGACCTTGTAGTCCGTGGACAACGAGGGGTCGGCGCCATGCTCGACCAACAGCTTCATGAGCACCAGGTCGCCGGACTGCGCGGCACGCAGGAACGGGGTCGCCCCATTTTCCACCAGCCATTGATTGGTGAAGACAGTACGGGTCTCGGTGCTCGAGTGCATGCGCTGATTCGGATTCGCACCGGCCGCCAGCAGCTCCTTGATGAAGTCCAGATGATCCATGTCGGGCTTGCGCACCGGGTAGTCACCGCCCTCGATGTTGCGGTTGTCGGTCGCGATGTAGAGCGGATTCCAGCCACCGCCGTTGGCAATGTTCGGATCCGCCTTGTGCTGCAGCAGATACTCGCCGATTTTGTAGTACTTGTTCTGCGTGGCGACCAGCAATGGCGTCCAGCCGAATTCGCTGGTCTCGTTCACGTCGGCGCCGGCGTCCACCAGGATTTTCACCGTCGCGAAGTCACCCTGGCGGGTGGCAAATATCAACGGGGTCACGCCACCCCATTTCTTCCTGCTGGGCGGCGGCGTTTTCGGCAATGGATGCTCCGCCAGCACCTTCTTGGCGGTGGCGATCTGCTCGGCCACGAGTTCCTTCGAAGCGGCGGTATCGGAGGCCTGCTTGACCACCAGGCCCGCAAGACCATAGCCACCGGCAAACTCGGAAATGCGCTCACGCCCGGTCTGGGCCAGGTAGGGTCGGCGGCCGGGATCGGTGGCGGCTGAACGCAAACTCAGATCCGCACCCTTGGACAACAGGAATTTCACCGCCTCGGGATTGTTGTTGGCAGCGGCCCACATCAGCGCCGTGGTGCCGCGTAACTTTTCGCGAGCGTCGATGCTCATGCCCTTTGCCAGCAACAGCTTGAGCACCGGCACGCTGCCGGTGCGGGCCGCCATCATCAGCGCGGTCTCCCCGCCCCCGAGGGTCTGATTGACATCAGCGCCGGCACGCAGCAGTGCTTCGACCAGCTCTGCGTTGCCGGCCACACAGCCCATCAGCAACGGTGTCATGCCCGTGTCAGTGAGCACGTTCGGGTGCGCACCGGCGGCCAGCAGCAGGGCAGCCGTGTGCGCATCGCCCTCGTAGGCCGCCCAGTGCAGCGCCGTGCTGCCGTCGGCCTGCGGCACATTGACGTCGGCATGCGCCTTCAGCAGGGCCTGCAGGCGCGCGAAGTCCCGATGCATCACCGCATCCGCCACTTCGCTGGGCGCCGCCGGGGCCGGCAGGGCGTTGACGATTACCTGATGAGCCGAGGGTTCCTCAAGCTCTGCGGCGTTTGCTGCACCACCGCAGGTGACGGACACCAATATCGCCAATAGGACAAATCGCAACGCCTTCTTCACCGGCCGGCCACCTCACCGCGGTGGGCCAACCGGCTGACCGTTGACCATGGCCTTCATCATGCTGCCGCCATTGGTCCCGTCCTTGAGCGGATGGATGGTGATCTCAATGGCATCGCCCTCCTTGATGGACGAACGCCGCCAGCCCTGGCGGGTCAGGCCATTGGGACTGCCGCCCTCAATGGACCACTCCGCCGAGGCGCCCGTCTTCGGGTCCGGGACCAGAACCTGCACCCAGATGTGCGGATTGGTCCATTGCACCTGTTTCACGGTGCCCACCAGGGTCTTCGTCGTGGCATTGTCGAACATCGCGAAGGAATGGTGCGCCGAAGCCGCACCGCCCCAGATGCCGAGCACCAGGACAAGACCCAACACAGTTCTGATCTTCACTAGCAACCCCCTTGGTTCCGTACGAGGAAATACATCAATCAAATGTTCGGGAGCGGCCCGGTGCTGTCACCGAAGTGCTCCATCTGAATGTCAAACATGCTCGCGATGCTCAGCAGCAGGTTGCCCGTGGGAACCGTGCGGCTGGCATACGGCAGGTGCCGGTCGCCCTTCAGGCGACCCGACGCCCCGCCGACCAGAATGGCAGGCGTATCGTAATGCAGATGCTGATTGGAATTGCCCATATTCGATCCGAACAGCAGCAACGAGTGATCCAGCAAGGTGCCATCGCCTTCCTTGATCGAGTCGAGCTTCTGGACCAGATAGGCCAGCATCTGCACGTGGTAACGGTTGATCTTTGCCAGGAGCGCAATCTGGCCGGGATCCTCGGCGTGATGGGAGATGCCATGGAAACTGGCATTGGTGCCGCTTTCCGGATAGACGCGGCTGGTCAGATCCCGCGCAAACAGCATGCTCCCCACCCGCGTTATGTCCGTCTGGAAGGCCAGGGCCAGCAGATCCCATTGTATCTGGATGTGTTCGTGGAAAGACTCGGGGACACCATAAGGCATGGTCATATTCGGCGCATCGGTCGATGCGCGCGCCGCGATGGTGAGCCGCCGCTCGACCTCGCGGACGTCGTCCGCGTACTGTTCCAAGCGCATCTGGTCGCCATGCGGGACCTCGGTCATGAGCGCGCGCAGGCTGCCGCCCACCGAATCGAGGATGCTGGCCTGGCGCTCGCGTCGCACCTTACGCAGCTGCGGCGAGCTGCCATCGCCGA
Source organism: Steroidobacteraceae bacterium (assembly GCA_035943195.1). Classification (GTDB taxonomy): domain Bacteria; phylum Pseudomonadota; class Gammaproteobacteria; order Steroidobacterales; family Steroidobacteraceae; genus DAIDKA01. The sequence goes on along the minus strand of DASZCK010000042.1, from coordinate 14,712 downwards.
ACATGCGCTCGAACAGCGTCTGCGGATTGATCTCCATGGGCAACGGCCGCGTCGGCGTCTCCCAGGAGATGGTATTGGTGTACACGCAGCTGTAGCCCTCGCCGCAGCTGGAATTGGCGCCCGGATCCTCCACCGCCATTTGCACGGAGGGCAACAGGTTCCCGCCGCCGATCTTGGCCGCGATTACCTGATCAATGGACGTACCCACTTGGATGTCCGCGCCGGTTGTCTTGCGGGGCTTCACGCCGGTCAGAAATGCCGCCGCAACGAAGTGGTCGGCGCCGGTCACCCCGGGCGGGTTTTCCGAGGACTTCGACCACATGCCGCTGGTCAGCAGCACCTTCTTGCGAAACGGCTCGAGCGGCTCATACACGTAGGGAAACTTGAACCCTGGCTCACTGCTGTCCGGGATCCAATGGTTGGGTGCAACACCATGCGGCACGAACGCCCCCAGGAAGCGGGTCGGTATGAGCTGCTTTTCGGCCGCGTAGGCGCCGCGGGCCGGCAACATCGAGTCCAGCAACGGTACGGCAAGCGTCGTGCCCAGGCCACGCAGAAATGTGCGTCGTGGCAGTCTTTTGTTGGTCAGAAAAAACATCGTCGCCTCCTTCAGTGCCCCGGACTCAAGTTGCTGGCGATGGTGTTGGGAGTCGCAGCACCATCCGCCTGAGTCTTCAAGGTCGAGCCCTTGGTATCCACGCCCGGGACCACATTCATGCGAAACAGATCGTTCATCACGATCGCCTCTATCAGGCTCCTGAACCGATAATCGTCGTGCCCGGCGGCGCGCAGTACGCTGCGCACGGTCGGCATGTCCTGGTAGTCGATGCCACGCCCCAGGGCGTAGGTCATGAGCGCCTGGGTCACGTTGCGCAGATACTGGTCCTGGTGACGCAGCAACATATCGCGCACGCCCGCCGGACCGTCGACGTGCGAGCCGTCGTACAAGGTGGCCGTCGCATCGATGGGATGCGGGCCGTCCATGGTGCGCCAATGCCCGACCGCATCATATGGTTCCAAGGCAAAGCCGATGGGCTCCATGATCTTGTGGCAGCTGGCACACACCGGATTGGCGTGATGCTGCTCCAGCTGTTCGCGCATCGAAGGTGGTGCGGCATTGCCGGTGGGATCCACCTTGTGCGGTTTCAATTGCGGCACATCCGCCGGCGGATCCGGCGCCGGCGAACCCAGCAGCGTACGCAGCACCCAGTTGCCCCGTACCACCGGTGAGGTGCGGCCGGGCTGCGCGCTGATGGTGAGCAAGGCGCCCTTGCCCAGTAGCCCCCAGCGGGCACTCTGGCTGGCGTTGAGCTCCACGCGCCGGAAATAGCTGCCCTTCACGTCGGGTATGCCATAGAACTTGGCCAGACGCCCGTTCACGAACGTGTACTTGGCGGTGAGCAGGTCCAGCACACTGCGGTTCTCGGTCACCATGCTGCCGAAGAACAGTTCCACTTCCTTGCGGAACGCCTGGCGCAGGTTGTCGTCGAAGTCCGGGAACTCGTCCACCACCGGCTCGTGACTGTCCAGGGCGCGCAGACCGAGCCACTGTTCCGCGAAATTGGTGGTCAGCGCCGCGGCGCGCGGATCTGCCAGCATCCGCCGCACCTGGGCCCGCAGCACGTCGTCCTTCCCCAGCTGGCCCGCCTTCGCGAGGCTCAGCAGTTCCTCGTCCGGGACACTGCTCCACAGGAAAAACGACAGCCGTGCGGCCAGGTCCAGGTCGCTGACACGGTAGGCCGTGCCAGGCGCGAGGTGGCTGGGTGCACTCTCAACACGGATCAGAAACTTCGGATCGACGAGGAGTCGCTGCACCATGGCTTCAACGCCAGCATTGAAACCGCCGTTGCGCTGGCCGCTGGTGTAGAACTTCATCAGCGTGTCCACGTCCGCATCGGTGGCATAGCCGCGATAGGCCGCGTGCGTCAGGTGCGCCGCGATCTGTCGCGCGCAGCGCTCCTCGGCACCAGCCGTGGGCGTGCAGCTCATGATGCGGCGGCGGCTCGGGGAGTCCACCGCTACGGTGGCCTGGGCGGGACCGTCGATCCGCACCCGGCCGATATGCGGGTAGAACGTGTAGCCCGGGATACCACCGGTCTCGATGGTGCTGCGCTCGAAGGCGTGGTCCATGTCCAGGCCCGGCGCATAGTTGGTCGCCAGGAAGGTCACGCCGATATGGTGCGGGCCGGCCTTCATTGGCACCGTTACATCGATGGTCCTCAGCTGCCCCGCGGCACCCCCCTCCTCGTCAGGGATCAGGCTGCGGGTCACGCCCAGCGCCTTGTCCCAGTCGATCTTGCTGATCCGGCGGTCATCGACATACACCAGCAGCTGCTCGCCGCGTACCTCGCCGAACGGCCGGAAATTACCCATGTTGCCGAGCGTCACCGCGAACACCTTGAAGGTGTAGGTGCCATCGGCTGGGAAAGTGTGGTCGACCGCGAGCCCGCCGCGCGTTCCGAAGGGCAGTCCGTCCACGTGATAGTTCTGCGTGGTGTCTTCGGCAACGCGATAGTTGGCCTGCGTCATCGCCGTGGCCGTGCCCAGCGCCGTGCGACTGATCTGGCCGGCCGCCGACAGATAGGCATCCAGCAGCGACGGAGAGAAGGTGAGCGTGCCGGCCTGATTATCGAATCCACGGCTGACATCGTCCGCCGGCAGCAGCTGCTTTATGTCGATGTCCAGGTCGAGGATGTCACGTACCGCGTTCTGGTATTCAGTGCGGTTCAGCCGATGCAGCCGCGGCATCGACAGATTCGGCTTGGCGTGGGCATCGACTTCGTTTTCCAGGGAGCTGGCGAAGGCCTGAATCGTGCCCGGGTCGGGTCGGGGCTTGCCGGCCGGCGGCATCATGCCGGCGCGCAGTTTATGAATCATGCGCTCGGTGAGCGAGGCGTCCTCGTGGGCCTTGCTGGGGTCAAAAACCTCGAACTCCACCCCGCCGGTGTAGTCCTCGTAGTTATGACAGACGCTGCAATATTGCTGCACCAGATGCTGCTGTGCAGCGTCGGACAGCGTACGGGGGGCGGCGAGCAGGCTGAAGGGCAGGAACAGCCCGATTATTGCCCAGCCGGTCACCGGCCGGATGCGCCCGGCAAGCCCATGCACCTGCTTTCGGTTCTGTAAGGTCAAAACGTACCCAAAAAAGTCGCTGCTAGCGACTGCGCCCGGGATCCCATTTCCCCGTTGGACGCAGGTTGAGATTACAACAGCTACCGGTGGGTAATTCCACCAAGCCCGTGCAGTTCGTGACAGGAAGGTGGCATGGCTACCTTGCTGCGCAGTCAACAATGTTGCGGCTGTGCGAGCACGTTAACGGATCGTTGACCGCTGTTAATGACCTGTTCGGGATCCCACGGCGAGTCTATGATCGCCCCTGCGTTGTACCTCAACCGCACTATGGCAAAGGCCCAGAGTAAGGCAGTGCATACATACACACACCCGGCGCTGGTAATGTCCGCCCTCCTCTTCGCGTCGGCCACGCAGGCGGCGACGCCCGCAGCGACTTCAGCGCCGCAAGCAGCGCCGGCGGCGCCAGCACCAGCGAGAGCGCGACCCCCGGTGAAGACGCTGAACGACAGTGGCGATCCGACGCTCGCGCTTACGCCTGGGCTGCGGGGCGCCGAGAAGGCGCCACCGGGCACCCCTCCCGGAAACCCGGATCCGCATGATCTGAACGGCGTTTGGTGGCTATCCGGCTACCAGTACCTGCTGGGCCCGGAGCCGGGCGTCGCCCCGCCTCTGAAACCCAAATACATGGCCATTCTGGAGCGGCGCATCCGCGCCAAGAATCGCGGCACACCGGAAGCCGACGCCTCCACTCAGTGCCTGCCCCACGGTATGCCGCGGATTATGGAGAGTCCCTACCCCATCGAATTCGTCCAGACCCCGGAGCGCCTCACCCTGCTGCATGAGGTGGCGCACAACCTGCGGCGCATCTGGCTGAACCGTGACCATCCCAAGAATCTCACCCCGACCTACCTGGGCGACTCGGTCGGACACTGGGAGGGTGACACCTTAGTGGTCGACACCATCGGTCTTAACGACAAGACCTTCATCGATGACGAGGGCAGCAGCCATTCCACCCAGGAGCATGTCATTGAACGCTTCCGCAAGATCGACAATGGGCAGAACCTCGAACTGATCATCACGGTCGAGGACCCGGTGACGCTGGAGCATCCGTACAGCTACCGCCGCATCTACCACTGGCGCCCCGATGTGCGGCCCCAGGAATACGTCTGCGAAGAGAACAACCGCAATGCGCCGGTGAATGGCGTCACGGTGGCGAAATGAGAGCTGTCTGCATGATGTTGTCGGCCGCCGCCATGGCCACGATGAGCCTGGCCGCCCTGGCTGATCCGCCGGACCTGAGCGGCGTGTGGTTCCTCACCACGCACGTGGGTGCCATCAAGACCGTGGAGGGACAGACCCCGCCGCTGACGCCCGAGGCCAAGAGCGTCTATGACGCCCACCGTGCAGCCGCGAAGAAGGGTGACTATTCCTACGACGGCCTCACGCACTGCCTGCCGCCGGGCCTGCCGCGACTGATGCTGATGCAGGAGCCCTTCGAGATCCTGCAGCGGCCCAAGGTGCTGTATTTCGTGCACCAGCTCAACCGCCTGCCGCGCCGCGTGTATCTGAACGAGGCATTGCCCACCGACGTGGACCCGCACTATCTCGGGTACTCGGTCGGCAAGTGGGAGGGGAATGCCCTGGTGGTCGATTCCGCCGGGTTCGACGACAGCACCATGCTCGATAATGCCGGCCTGCCGCACTCGGAGTCCCTGCATCTCACCGAACGTTACGAGCTGAGCGCGGACGGCAAGCACCTGCACCTGCGGTTCACCATCGATGACCCGAAGACCTTCACGCGGGCCTGGTCGGGACAGGCCGACTACGTCAAGCGGCCGGGCTACGAGATACCTGAAGACGTCTGCGCGGCGACCCCGCCGGCCAAGCGGCCCCGCAGCTGACTATTTTTTGCCGGCACTTCGGGACTGGGCCACCAGTCCCTGAAGCTGCTGCAGGTTCAGGGCACTGCTGCGCAGGTGCCGCCCTACCAGCAGCCCCGGCGTTCCCCGCAGCCCCAGCGCGCGGGTCTCGCGCTCGCTGCGGGCCAGCAGCGCATCGATCTCGCGCGCGTGCGCCTTGCGATCCGCATCCAGACGCCGCAGGTCGAGGCCCGCGGCGCGCAGGACCGCATCCACCGCGGAGTTCTTGTCCAGATCAACCCTGGCGCCGATCAGGGCGTTGTGTGCGATCAGATACTTGCCTTGCCAGTTGGCGGCGAGCGCCGAACGCGCCGCGTAGATCGATGTATCCCCGAGGATCGGCCAGTCCTTGAAGTAAATCTGCACATGCGGGTCCGTGTGCACCAGCCGGTCCAGGTCCGGCGCCATCTTGCGGCAGTACGGACAGTTGTAGTCCATGTACTCGACGATGACGACATCGGGGTGTTGTGAGCCCGCCCCGGGCATCAGCGGCGGGGCCGTCACGGCGGCCAGCGCCTGCGCCGGCACCACCTGCGCCAGGACGGCCGGCAGCGGTCCCAGCAGGCCGACTACCACACCCAGCACAGCCAGCAGCCCGCGCATCAGCGGCAGCTGAAGCTGGCGGCGTCGTTGCTGTCGCCCTTGCCGTCGTAGACCGCATGATGCGGATAGGCACACAGTGGCCGCGTCCGGTCGGCCTTGCCGGCGGTCTTGTGGGTGGCAATCATGCTGTCGGGCGCAACGCCCTTCTCCACCCAGGCATCGAGCGCCGCGACCGAATCAAACGTGTCGGGCCCTGGACCCCGGCCGCAGTGCATGACTCCGGGAGCCAGGAACAGCCGCGCGAAGTCGGAGACCCGCGCCAACGCGGCATCCATGGGGGTGCCCGAAGGCGCGAAACGCGCGGCGAGCTTGTCGTAATAGCCGATGGTGTGCAGCGGGCTGATGAGCGGGTCCGACCAGCCATGCCACAGGATGAGCTTGCCACCGCTGCGACGGAAGGCAGCCAGGTCGGTGCTGCCGTCATTCATGACTTCGCCGATCTTCTGGTCCGCCTTCTTGACGTCGGCGTCGTAGTTGATGGTGTGGAAATCCCACTGCGGATCTTCGAATACCATGTCGCGGAAGGTGCTGGCCCCCAGCGCTGCGACGCGGGCGCTGCGCGCCTGGAGCAGCGCAAACTCCATGCCGCGCGGCCATCCCGGATATACGGCATCGCCGTTTGAGTAGTGCGCACCGGCGTAGAGGTGGTCGAGCGCGGTAACCTCGGTCGGCGTCAGACAATGCTGCGGATCCTGGCCATTCCGGCAAGCCAGCTCCTTGGGCTGGAAGTCACAGCCTGGCGGATCGGAAATGAGTCCGTCCTTGACCCCGTCCCGGGCATCGCACTTGGCGATGACCGCTTGGGAAATCATCGGGATCTTCTCCGGATCGATCTGCTGGGCCGCCATGTAGCCCCATAGCTGCCCGGCATGCAGGTGCACCACCTCCGAAGCCGGCGCGCCGGCGATGATGCCGTCGTAGTCGTGCGGGTAGCGATGCGCCTCGGTCAGCGCCTCCCAGCCACCCGAGGAGCAGCCGACGAAGTAGGAGCGGCTGGGCGGCTTGGCGTAAAAGGCCGCGACGATGGCCTTGGCCTTGACCGCAGTCTCGTGCTGCGCACGGTAGCCCTGATCCACCACCAGTTCCGGGTGATGCAGTGCCCAGCTTCCAGGATCCGGCGCCGTCGCAACATGGCCCATGTCGGTGTTGGCGGTGGCGAAGTGCTTGACCAGACCCGTCGCCAGCGCGGTATAGACAATGGCGCCGTTGTAGCCGCCGTTGCCCGTGCCCTGGAACTTGCCGTTCCAGTCCTTCATCGGCAGCCAGACCTCGAAGCGCACCGCCGGCTTGATCACGCCGGAAACCCGACAGAAGGCCGGCAACTTGCCAAGCAACGCGGTCTGCGCAGCCTTGGCGGCGGCCTGATCCTTGGCTTCCTGCGCGCTCTCAGGGGGGGGCGGCGGCAGCGGCGGCGGCGGCGGTGTGAATTTGGGTCCTTCCACCACGACCGCCGTCAGGCCGGTGGTGTCAGCCAGGTGCAGGCTGGCGAGGTGGCTACAGTCGGCCGCAGTCTGGGACCAGGCGGCGCGGGCGACACAGCACAGCACCGCCGCGGCCATCACTACAGATTTACCTGCTCTCACGATCCCCCCGAAAGTCGCAGTCACAGATGATATCCCGGCCGGAATCTTACCCGCGGACGGGGCATTGCACCGGCCTAAGTGGACCTTGGCATACAATTGGCGCCGAGACTGTGTCTGGAAGGGGCCCATGAACAAGTTCCTGCTGTTGCTGGCGACGACATGCCTCGCCACCCTCGCCGTCGCCGCACCGTGGCCGTATGACGAGAAGGCGGACGCCGGCGGCGATATCCAGCATGCGATGGCGGCCGCGCAGACCGATCACAGGAAGGTGCTGCTGGTGTTCGGTGCCAACTGGTGTTCGGACTGCCGGGCGCTGGACAAGGCCATGCACGGCAGCAGCCAGCACCTCATCCAGGACAGCTTCGAGGTGGTCAAGATCGATGTCGGGAACTTCGACAAGAATCTTTACCTCGCCAAGCGCTACGGCAACCCCATCGCCAAGGGCATCCCCGCGCTGGTAGTCATCGATGCCGGCAACCATGTGCTGTACTCGACCGGCAATGGCGAGCTGGCCAACGCCGGACAGATGACCGAACGGAGCATCTATGAATTTCTCAAACAGAAAATCGCCAACCGGAGCTGAACCCATGGTGCACTCTGAATCGACCCGGGTTTCCGCCGAGGATCGCGCGGAAATCATCGAAACCTATGCGCGCTACGCCTGGGGGCTGGACCTGGCGGACGCCGACATGCTGTTGTCGGCATTCGCCGAGGATGCCGAGTTTGATCATCTGTGGCAGGGCAAGGTCAGGGGGCACGCGGCGATTCTGGCGAACATGCGCGAGCTGTGGAACGACCGCCAGCACTGGTGGTTCGGCCGCCAGCACCTGTTCAACCACTACATCATGGAGCGACAACCGGACGCATCGGTGAAGGTGCGGTGCTTCTTCCAGATCATGCAGTTCAATGTCGACTACGGCACCAACTTCGTATTTGGCATCGGCACCCGCGAGGACCTGTGCGTACAGCGCGGCGGTCGCTGGGTGTTCAAGACCCTGTTCATCAACGCCTGGCGCTCGCAGGCTGATGTTCCCTGGAAGGGAGAGATTAAGCTGGTCGGGCGCCCCAGTGGGCCGGGGGCGGCGAAGCCGTCATTGCCCCCGAGCTTCACGACCGGTTGACCACAATTTAGAGGAATGTATGGCAGATTCTGACAGTCGCGCGATTGCGGTGCGCAATCCGCGCACCGGCGACACCGAGTTTTCCTTTTCGGCGGCAACTGCCGAGGAAATCGCGCACAAGGCCGCTCGGCTGCGACGCAACCAGAAGGTGTGGGCCGCGCGGCCCATCGCCGAACGCATCGGCATCATGCGCCGCTGGATCGGCGAATTGCTGGCGCACGCCAAGGTCATCGGCGCGGCCGACGGCGCCGACACCGGCGGGTGCCATACCTCCCAGTTCACCGCCTTCATCGCCGTCGCCAACATCAGCGGCTGGTGCGAGGACGCCGAAGGCGTGCTGGAGCGCGCGCATATCAGCGGCCAGTCCCTCACCATGCCCGCGGTATCCATCCAGTCGCAGCTGGTCCCCTATCCGCTGGTCGGGGTCATCAGTCCGTGGAATGCACCGATGATGCTGTCGCTTCTGGATGCGGTGCCGGCGCTGTTCGCAGGCTCCGCGGTGCTGCTCAAGCCCAGCGAAGTGACGCCGCGGTTCGTGGAGCCGCTCCTGTACACCGTGCGGCGCGTGCCCGAACTCGCCGAAGTGTTCGATGTGGTGCTGGGCGACGGCCGCACCGGCCAGGAGGTCGTGGCAAATGTGGACCTGGTGTGTTTCACCGGCAGCGTGCCCAATGGCCGCAAGGTCGCACTGGCCTGTGCGCAGCGCCTGATCCCCTGCTTCCTGGAACTCGGCGGCAAGGATCCGGTCATCGTCACGGCCGATGCCGACATCGACCGTGCGACCACGGCGGTATTGCGCGGCGGGGTCTATGCCACCGGCCAGGTGTGCTATTCGGTGGAGCGCGTGTACGTGCATCACTCCATCCATGATCGTTTTGTCGACGCATTGGTCACCAAGGCAAAACAGGTGACGCTGAATGACCGCAATCCACTCGAGGGTCATATCGGCCCATTCATTTTTGTCCGGCAGCCCGAGATCGTCGAGGCCCACCTGGCCGACGCCGTGGCCAAGGGGGCCAGGGTCCTCACCGGCGGTGTGACCGAATCCCTGGGCGGCGGCCTGTACATGCGGCCTACGGTCGTGACCGAGGTCGATCACAGCATGCGCCTGATGCGCGAGGAGACTTTCGGCCCCATTCTGCCGGTGATGCGTTTCAACACGACCGAGGAAGCCATTGCGCTCGCCAATGACACCGACTTCGGTCTCACGGCGTCGGTGATCAGCGGCACCGAAGCCGAGGGTCAGCGCATCGCCGAGCAGGTGAATGCGGGCAGTGTCTTCGTGCAGGATACTTTTCTGACCTTCGCCAAGCTGCGCAAGATCGGCACGCACAGCTTCGGCGTTTCCGGTCTCGGTGGCGCGCGCACCGGCCCGGAGTCGATCATGCGCTTCCTGCGCCGCAAGGCCATCCTCAGCAATCAGGGTGCGCCCGCCAGCATCTTCGACGACAAGCCCGGGGACGTCGCCGGCCCGCGCCGCTGACGCCCGACCCTCAAACCAGTTTGAGGTCCTGGGGACTTGCACCCGGAAAAATGAACTCGAGCTGCTGCGGGCCAAGACCCCACATGCCGGCAAAGAGCCCCGCGAGAATGCCGCGGTAGTCGTTGAGGACCGGATAGTCCCGGTTCTGGAAGAGCGTGTCGCGTGCCACGCGCACCTGCTGGCCGGCGACGCGGCCGCCGTTGATGCGACCACCCAAAACCCAGTACACGCTGCCGTGTCCGTGGTCGGTGCCGCCGTTGCCGTTTTCACGGAAGGTCCGGCCGAATTCCGACAGCACGAAGACCACGGTATTGTTCCATTCATCGCCCAGGGACGATGCGAAGCTGGCCAGACCCAGTCCCAGACTGGTCAGGTTCGACGCCAGAGCGCCGCGCGCCGCGCCTTCATTCACGTGGGTATCCCAGCCGCCGACATCCACGAACCCCAGCCGATACTGGCTGCGCATCAGCCGCGCCATGCGCTCGGCGGTGAGCTCGAAGCCCTTGGTGGTGATGGCACCGCGGTTCGCCGCCTGCATTTCCTCCTGCATCGCCTGCGCCATCTGCTGCTGCAGCTCCAGACCCTCGGTTACGGCCGCTTCCAGATGCGTGCCGGTGTACATGCCGCGCAGGGTCGCGGTCTGGGTGTCATCAAACTGTGACTTGCCCACGCGTTGCATGGAAATGCTGGCAATACCGGCATCTCCCTTGAAGGCCAGCGGCAGGCTGTCGGTAAAGGCAATCGGCGCCGCGCCACGCAACTTGCCGGCGAGCCGCGCCAGGAACCCCGAGTTGAAGTCGCGTGGCCCTGTCACCGGCTGGCCCAGCTCGATGCTGTCCTGAGTCTCGAAGTGGCTGCGTGACAAGTCGTCGGTGCCGGCGAAGGGCACGAACAGCAGCTGCCGCTGCTGGTAGAGAGGGCCCAGGGACTCACGTACCGCCGGTGCCAGCGCCCAGTCCGAATCAAGCGCCAACGCGCCATCGGTAATTGCAGCATCCGGCCGCGCGATGGCGATCTTCGGTCGGCTGTCATAGTAGAAGCTGCTCGACCAGGGAACCAGCAGGTTGGCGCAATCGTAGCCGCCGCGCAGGAACAAACACAGGAAGCGCGGGCTGCCGACGGGCGCCGCAAAGAGCCTGCCGGCAAGCGTCAGGGCAGGTGCCGCGGCGAGCCCGGTACGCAGGAATTGTCGGCGGTGCATGACTTGCTCCAGGCCAGGATCAGCGGTAATTGAAATCAGGCGACGCCAGCAGGTACAGGTTCCACTCCTGCTGGGACCGCGCAGCCTCCAGCGCGTTGCGGGTCGGCGCCGACAGCGATGGCGCCACCACGCTGTAGTACACCGGCGTGGTCAGCAGCGGAAAGCCACCCGCGGCCTTGGTACCCGCGTCTTCGGGATTGAAGAGCCCGGCACTGCCGGAGCCTATGGCACGGGCAATTTCGAAGCGCCGGCTCATCTGCCCGGAACTGGACCAGGCGGTGTCCTCCAGCGAGTAACCGTCGGGGGTCTGATGGCCGAATTCCGCCTCCCCCAGCGCGCTCAACCAGCCGGTCACCGGATGCATGTTCTCGATGGGGCGCGTGTCGTACGCCATGCGCAGCGCCGAGACCACGTACTGCATGGGGTCCTTGAATTTGCGCCCGGCCCGCGCGCTGATGTCGCGGGAGCTGAACAGCGTGCGCAGCACCGCGGCGATATCACCATCGGTGTCCTGGAAGGTCCGCGCCATGCTGGCGACCAGGTCCGCCGGTGGATCATCACCGACGAAGTAGGTGGCGAGCTGGCGCGACACAAAGCGCGCGCAGGCCCCCTGGCGCACCAGCAGGTCAACCGCCTCGGAAACCTCGGCGAAGCCGCGGCGAGTCAGGGTGTGACCGAGCAGCGTCTTGCTGCCGAAGTCGTGGCGCGCCGGATTGAATTCAAAGCCACCCTCGCGCACATACAATCCGCGCAGCTCGGGCCGCAGGTGCGGCGGCTCCGCGCCGGCCACCCCCACGCCAGTCAGCACCCGTGCCAGCTCCTGGACGTCATTTTGCGTGTAGCCGGCGTCGACGCCCAACGTGTGCAGCTCCATGAGCTCGCGGGCGTAGTTCTCGTTGATGCGTCCGGCCGCGTTCTGCGCATTGTCCAGGTACTGCAGCATCGCCGGGTGTTCCAGCGTCGCCATGACCAGGTCGCGGAAACGGCCGAGCGCGTGCGGGCGTATCGCCCGCTCACTGTAGTCCGCCAGCATCCAACGCACATTGGCCTTCTGTTCGAAGACGCTGAAATGATTGAGCCAGAACCAGACCATCTGCTCTTTGAGCTGCGCCGGAGAGTAGATGGCGCGCAGTAGCTCGCGACGGCGCGCCTCGTAGGCGGCCTGGTTGCCCTGCTCATTGAGCTTCTGGCGCGCGGCCTGCTTGTCGGGGCCGTCGGGAAGGGCATTGATGCGCTTCTGCTCGAGGGCTATGCCGACGAACAGCCGTTCGGCATCGACCTTGCCAATCGACAGCTGGGCGATCTGCTGCGCGACCGCCTCAGGCAGGCGTTCGTCCGATGCCCGCAGCTGCTGCTCAAGATAGCCGTCGCGCCCGAGCTTCTGGTACTGCGCGAGCACCCCTGAATCAACGCCGAAGGTCATGCGCTGCAGCCAGGCCATGTCCGGGGACCCCGTCGCCTGCGGCGCGCTCGGCACCGACGCGCAGCCGCACAGGCTGAGGGCGGCCACGGCCGCCGAGATGACTCCTTGGAGAGCGTGCTTGTGCATCAGGCGGCCCGTTTACCTCATTACCACAAACGTCCGCCAGCCGGTGGGGATGACAACGGCCGGCGTCAATCGAGGTTCTTCAGTGCCTCGCGCATGCTCAGGCCACTGAGCCGATCGCGGTTGCGTCGCACGTAGCGGCGAACCTCTGCAGGGTCGGTCCAGGCGTGCTGGCGCAGGGCCCAGCCTATCGCCTTGCGCAAGAAGAACTCCCTCGACTCCAGGGATGGCTCGATACAGGCATACAGCAATTCGAGATCCGTGTCCTGCTTGAAGCCCAGCTGGCAGATGATCGCCGTGCGGCGCTTCCAGATATCGGCCGAACGGCTCCAGGACAGCATCTTGCGGCGCATCGGCGCCGGGTAATCGCGAAGTATGGGACCCACGCGGTTTGAAGCGATGTCATCCACGTAGTCCCACCAAGCCCCGGTGACGATCAGTCGCTCGTACAGCTTCATCGCCGCGGGCGTCTGAAATGCCAGTGCCCGCGGGTCGCCGGCCGCACACATTGCGGCATAGCGCTCCTCGCGAAACTTGGCCTTGCACCATAGATCCAGCACCAGCGCCTGCCACTCGCGTGCCGAGGCGAACTGCAGCGATGCCGAGGTTGTCCGGTAGATCTGCCGCACGAGCGGCATCGGCACGCCGTGATACGGCATCTGCGACTTCATGTAGGCCTGCATGACCGGCGCCTTGCGCGCATCTGCGGCTGCCCGCAACGCTTTTCGCAATCTGGGTAACATCAGCGCGATTATAGGTTCTAGAATCACACTGAATGGCGAAACACACAGCATGGGCCGTCATCGGCGCGACGATGGTCGCGGTGACGGTCGCCTTCGCCTATGTCGGCGGGTGGCTTACGCCGCAGCGACTGGGGCCGGTGCGCATGATCCAAGCCTTCGAGGCGGCCAATGGCCGGCACCGCGGGTACCGGCGCAATCACGCCAAGGGCCTGTGCGTCACGGGCTTTTTCGACAGCAACGGCGCCGGTACTCAGTACTCCAAGGCAGCGGTGTTCGCGGCCGGGCGGGTCCCCGTCGAAGGTCGTTTCGCGCTGGCGGGAGGACAGCCGTTCCAGGCGGATACACCTCGGGCGGTGCGCAGTCTCGCCCTGCGCTTCCGTTTGTCCGATGGCGAGGAATGGCGCACCGGGATGAATGCCATACCTGTCTTTGCGGTCAACACCCCACAGGCCTTCTACGAGCAGTTGCTGGCCACTGGAAATCCGCAACGCATGGCGCAGTTCCTGGCGGCCCATCCGGAATCGGCACGGGCCCGCGAGGTCATCGGCAGCCAGGTTGATTCAAGCGGCTTTGCCAACTCCCGCTTCAACAGCCTGGATGCGTTTGAGTTGGTCGCGGCCAACGGGTCGGTCACCAGCGTGCGCTGGGCCATGGTGCCGGATGAGCCCTTCGCGGTTGATGATGCCGCCGACACCCGGGCGCGCGCGCCCAACTACCTGTTCGACGCCGTGAGTGCCGAACTGCAGCACCGGCCGCTGCAGTGGCATCTCATGATCACGCTTGCGCAGGCCGGCGATCCGACCAACGACGCCACGGTTGCCTGGCCAGTGGAACGCCAGCAGGTCGACGTCGGCACGCTCACGCTCGACCATGCACAGAGCGAGCAAACGGGTGCCTGCCGGGACATCAACTTCGATCCGTTGGTACTGCCGGCGGGCATCCGGCCCTCCGATGATCCGCTGCTCAGTGCGCGTTCCGCGACCTACGCGCGCTCCTACACCTTGCGGGTGGGAGAGCGGCCATAGACGCGCCGCGCTTCACGCCCTTCACGCGGCTGCTGCACTGGCTGATGGCGGCAATGGTGCTCGCCATGCTGCTCATCGGTGTCGGCATGGTGTCCACCGTGTCGTCCCGGTATCACGGACTCATCGACATCCACCGGCCGCTTGGCATCGCCGTCCTGGTGCTGGTGGTGATTCGACTCATCAATCGTGTGTGCAATCCCGGTCCCGCCCTGCCGGCCCACCTGAGCGCGCTCGAGCGCTGCGCCGCCAAGGCTTCGCAGTGGCTGCTGTATGCACTGATGTTGCTGCTGCCGCTGGAGGGCTGGGGCATGCTGTCGGCGCAACGCTACCCCATCGTGCTGGCCGGCGCCGTGCATTTACCGCCGATCCTACCCTATGACCCGGCGCTCTACGCCCTGCTGCGTCGAACCCACACG
>DASZCK010000041.1:0-9655 GCA_035943195.1 Steroidobacteraceae bacterium | reverse complement strand
TGCGAACTGCAGCCAATCGGTGGGCTGGTAGTTGTCTTCGACGTATGCGGCCACGAGTGAGCCGGTTGGCCGCAGTGTCTGCTTCACCGGCGAAGCGCCGCCATCGTTGAATAGCAGGCTGAAGGCCTCGTTGTCGCGCTGACCGAATCCGCTGATTCCGATCTGGATGTCGTTTTGCGGCAGATGCCAGCGCAGGAGTTCCTGGCCGCCAACATAGGTCGAGGAACGCTGGTCAGTCGTGCTGATCGGATAGTCATCCATTGCGCCGTCAAGGTCCGCCCGGTTCTGGTGGACGAAGAACGACGTGGTGAGCGTGGCCTCCTCATTGAGCTTGCGGACCCAGGAGAGGATGCCGAAGGCATCGGTTTCCCGTTGCGCATCATCGGCAGGCTGCCCCGGCGTGTTCGGAATTTGGTAGTTATCCTGTCTTGCCGAGAGCACCGTGCGGATCTGATCATCCGGGGTGGCGTTGTAGATCATCGTGGCAAAACCACCGTAACCGTTCTCGGAGTCATGAATGATCTGCGAGACCGGCGTCTGGATACCCAGGTCACTGCGGTTACCATTCACGCTCGCATAGTAGGCGAAGTCATCGGTGTGGCTGGCGACACTGGCGTAGTCATTGGTCTGGCCATAGTTGCCACCGTTGGCGATGATCTCGCCCTGGTTGTAACCTTCAAATCCGTTTCGTGGCACGACGTTGAATACGCCATAGGTACGATCGCCCTGGTCGGCTTCGTAGCTACCGCGCTGGACCTCCAGGTAGTCAATGTCCTTCGGATCTATCTGTGGCCCGAGATTGCTCGCAATGTTGGTGTTCGGAATCTCTACCCCGTCGATGGCCCAGGTTGTCTGGTGGCCGCCGCGCACATGCAGCTGGTCGTGGATGACATAGGCGCCGGGGACGAAGTTCGTGATCATGGCGAGGTTGTTGCTCTGATCGGCACCCGGGGTACGTGCGATGTCCTGACGACTGACGATGGTGGTGGGCGTAGCGGAGATGGGAACGGCGGTTTCGACGCTGGCGGTGACCGTCACGCTCTGCAGTGCAGGTCCTGGGGTTAGCTGCACATGGGCCACGGGCGAGGAACCCGAAGCCACCGTCACGGCCTGGGCCTTCGTCACATAGTCGGCTTGCGTGACCGTGAGAATGTAATCGCCAAGCGGCACGGTCATGAACGAAAAATCGCCCTGTGCGTCGCTGATCGTGGTTTGTTGCCAGTCGGAGGTGGCCGACTTCAGTTGCACGGCGGCCTGCGCGATGGGCTGATGCTGCGCATCGTGTACGACGCCGCGGACGCTGGCTACGTCCGCCGCCATGAGCCGGACCGAAAAAAACACGGCCGACAGCCACAGCAGCCGCCAGTGCGAAGCACGCGAGTAGTCGATCAAGCGCGAGGCTGGTCGTTGCAGCCCATTTGGAACCATCAACAAAGCGGGTCTCCCGATGAACCCGAGCTCAAAGGCACGGGCGAGCGCAAGCGGCAGCCGCTCGTGGCACGCCCCTGGGGCGCGCTCAGTCAGCGGCGCTTAGCGGGCGTTGAGCGGTCAGGCGGGAGGTCCGCGCGCCGATTGCGCACGGTAAGGGGCTTCGTAGTGGCTGACTTGTGGTGCTGTCGCGAGCAGTTCTGCGGTGGCTTGAAGGTGCGTCGAATGCGTCGAAAGCGCGAGGGGAGTGCCAAGCGCGGGGCTCGTTCCGTACAGACACAGACCATGATCCTGGTGGGTTCCGTGATGACCGGTCGCCATGGGCATGTCGTTCGACATCTGCATGGGCTCGGACGCGGGCATCGAGGGCACGGGCGCATAACCGTCACATAGGACCAGCTCCACCCCGTGGCCCGGACCGATCATGGGCATGAAACCGATCGGAATGAGCGAACGCAGGAGCAAGGCCGGCAGCAGCCAGGCCGTCCAGGTTCGCGCAAGCTTGCGGTTCATGAAGCTCAACAGATCCGTTCCCTGCTTCGCCGAGGCGGGGTTTCGGCAGGCGCCAAATACTGTGTGTTGGCGGCAGTGAAGTCAAATGCCGGCGCGCCCTGGTGGAGGGTATCTAAAGGGTCAATTAGTGTAATAAAATCAGTATGTTGAGTGCGGCATAAGGCCATAACACCTCCTTGGCATCCTGGCGCTTGGTTCAGTGCGGGTTAGCGGGATGTGATAGTCGTCGAGCCGGTTCGTATAGTTACTTCATGGCCACGCAAGTTCAGTCCCTATCCGCATCGCTCTGGGGCGCATCGATGGCAGAACCCGATTGGGACGCGGTCTATGCGGAGAATTTTGCGCGGGTCTATAACTTCCTGCGTTATCGGGTGCGCAACGAAACGGTCGCCGAAGACCTGACGTCACGCACCTTCGAGAAAGCCTGGCGCGAGCGGCAGCGCTATCGCCGGGACCTCGCGGGCTTTTCGACCTGGCTGCTGCGCATTGCGCGCAATGTCGCGGTGGATCATTTGCGCACGACGCATGCACATGCACCCCTCGAGGACGCGCTGCACGTCGCTGCCGTGGGCACACCCGAGGAGGAGGCCATCGTGAGGTCGAATTTCGAACGGCTCTGCAGGCTGATTGCGACGCTCCCGGAGCGCGATCAGGAACTGCTGGCGCTCAAGTATGGTGGCGGCGCCACCAACCGGGCCATAGCCGAACTCGCAGGTCTTAGCGAATCGAACGTAGGCACGATGCTGCACCGCGCGGTGGCAACACTGCGCGGCTTGTGGTGAGTCGAGGAGGATCAGATGGACGACGAATTCATGTATCTGGGCGTACGCAAGCCGCGACCGGCACTGCTGCGTGAGGTGCGCGAGCGCCTGCGGGGGTTGGAGGAGACGCGGCGCGCGCCACGTTCGCGCTGGGGGCTGCGCCTGCTTGCCTGTGCGGCCTCGTTAGCGCTGGTGGTATCGCTGTCGGTGGTGCCTTCGATGCGCGTCGGTGCTCAGGCTTTTCTGGATCTGTTCCGAGTCGTGAACTTCGTCGCGCTTCGCGTACCGAATGAGCACTTCGCCGATCGGGCGCGGGAGCAGGGTCTGGATCTGCCGAGGATGCTCGCGGAACAGATCAAGGTGCTGAAGGCGCCCTCGCCGCCGGTATCGGTTGCGAGCCCGGAGGAGGCCGGCATGCAGGCGGGCATGCGAGTGCTGGTGCCGACGTGGCTGCCGGCCGATCTGCACGCTCAGGCGCCGCAGGTGGTGGGCGAGCGGGCCGTGAGTGTGACGGTGAGCAGTCAGAAGTTGCAGCGTGTCGAGGCGGCGTTTGGCATAGACGATCTGCCCGTCCCCGGCGGGATCGACGGCAAGACCGCCGACATTTATACGCACCCTGCCGTGCTGATGCTCTACACCGGCGATCACCGCCAGGTCCAGTTGGTCGAATCGCGTCAGCCGCAGGTTTCGCTACCGGAAGGTTTGGACCTTGCCCGTCTGGCGGAAATTGGCCTGCGGGTCATCGGTATGAACTCCGCGGACGCCTATCAGTTTGCCCAGCAGATCGACTGGCGCACGACCCTGGTCGTGCCAGTGCCGGCCGATGCATTCGATCTGCAGCAGGTGGATGTCCAGGGCAGCCACGGCCTGCTGATTCGTCGCAGGGTCGTGATCAACGGTGCCGAGGTCGGGCAAGCGCAGCTCCTGTGGTCGACCGCGGATGCCGTTTTTGCCCTAAGTGGTGGCGCGCCGCAGGAGCTGCTCAATATGGCGCGGTCGATGCAATAGCGACCCATCGTGAGCGATCTCGCCATCGAGACTGTCGCACTGCGCAAGGAGTTCGTGCAGAACGTTGCGGTCGCCGATCTGTGGCTGAACGTGCGGCGCGGAGAAGTATTCGGATTCCTCGGACCCAACGGTGCCGGCAAGACGACCTCGGTCAAGATGCTCCTGGGTCTGGTTTCTCCGAGCGGGGGCAGCGGGACGGTCCTTGGAGCGCCGCTGGCCGACCGCCGGTCGCGTGCCCGAATCGGATTCCTGCCGGAACACTTTCGGTTCCACGACTGTCTGACGGCGCGCGAACTGCTGCGGGTGCACGGCCGCCTGCAGGGAGTCCCCGGGCCGATACTGGAGCGGCGGATCGATGAACTTCTGGCACGGGTCCATCTGCAGGACGCGCAACACCGACAGCTGCGCCACTTCAGCAAGGGCATGCTCCAGCGGGTCGGCCTGGCCCAGGCCCTGATCGGTCAACCGGAGCTGGTCTTTCTTGATGAGCCCACCTCGGGTCTGGATCCGCTGGGTCGGGCTCTGGTGCGGGAGATGATTGAGGAACTGCGCCTGCGCGGCACGACGGTCTTCCTCAATTCGCACCTGCTCGGGGAGGTGGAAGCGACCTGCGACCGCGTCGTGTTCGTGAAGCAGGGGCGTACCGTGCACGAGCTGTCCTTGCGGGAGTCGCCGGCGCAGGTCGAAATCGAATTGCGTATCGACCGGACCGATGACGACACGCTGCAGGCCCTTGGTGCCTTCGGGCAGATCGTGCACTGCGAGCCCGGCGTCATCCGGCTCCAGGCGGCGACGGAGGCGGTCGTTCCCGAGATCGCCCGCTGGCTGGTGCATCACGACATCGCCATTCAGGGTCTGGGCAGTCGCCGCAAGTCCCTCGAGCAATGGTTCATGGAAGTCATGGGTGCGGACCAGAGTCCGGGGTGAATGTGGGCGGTTTCCTGGCGATAGCTCGGCTGACGCTGCTCGAGGCCCGCAGGCGCCGCATCGTGGCGGCGGCCGTGGGCTGTGGCCTCATCTATCTGCTGCTGTTTGCGACGGCGGTCTACTTCCTGTTGGTCGCCCATCGACCTCAGCGGCCGCTGCCGTTAATGCAGCTGCGCGCCCAGACGATGGCCTTCACGCTGGTCGGCCTGTACGCGGTGAACCTGCTGTCGGTCGCGGTCGCCATCATGCTGGCGGTGGATACCCTGTCCGGGGAAATCAGCTCGGGTATCATGCAGACACTTGCCTCGAAACCCATTCGCAGGGCCGACATCGTGCTCGGCAAGTGGGCGGTGTTCGTGTGCATGATCGCCGTCTATATCCTGGTGATGGTGGCCGGTGTCATCGCCACCATGCACATTCTGACCGGGTATTCCCAGCCGCATCTCCTGGTCGTCAGCGCTCTGATGACTCTACAGGCGGCGGTGTTGCTGAGCGTCGTCATCGTGGGCGGAGTGCGTCTGCCGACGGTTGCCAACGGGACTATCGCTTTCGCGTTCTACTCGATTGCCGTGGTCGGTGGTTGGGTAGAGCAGATCGGCGTCGTGGTCGGCAATGACAGTGCCCGCTACATTGGCACCGCTATCAGCCTGGTGACGCCGACCGATGCCTTATGGCGCCTCGCCGTCCATGAACTCGAGTCGGCCCTCCCGCTCGGCATGGTGTTCGGGCCATTCTCCGGCACCGCCGTGCCGACCCTTGCAATGGTATGGTGGGCATTGGGTTTCATCGTCTGCAGTCTGCTGCTCGCAATCCGCTGGTTCCAGAAGCGCGGCCTGTAGTGCATCAAGGGCCGACCGGATCCACAGGCCAAATGACTGCATCATAGACAGCAGTGCCGACGGCAGCGCCCTGCGGCGGCCAGTTCGGCGTCCGATCAAGTTCCACCTTCGCACCCCAGCCACGCAGCAGGTCTGCGAGATCTTTGCGCGGTTCCTGTGGCAATTGCAGGAACGGCACGTAGCCGCGACCCATGGCGTAGTCAAGGGCGGTGAGCCCGTCGTCGTCCTTGGCATTGACGTCGATGCCAAGCTTCACGAGTGCCGCCATCACCTCTTTGTTACCGGCGCGGGTGGCATAGTGAAGTGCCGAGCCGCCGCGCGTGCGCTGCAGAAAATGGCGCTTTGACATGAGGTTCACGTCTGCACCGTTGGCGGCCAGCAGCTTGATGAGTTCGACCGTAGGATTGACGTGCGGACCTTTGCCATCTTTCTGTCTCTCTGCGACGTCGTCGATGACTTCGCGCGGCGGCGCCGCCACGCCTGCGATGCGCGCATTGGGAAAGCCGGTACCGCCGGTGCGGGCGGCAGTCGCGAGGATTATGGGACCCTGGCCATCGGAGGTGGCGAGCCGCGGATTGGCGCCGTGGACCAGCAGCAGTTTCACGATCTCGATGTCGCCGCTGGCACAGGCAGTGAGAAACGGGGTGGTGCCACGACCGGTGTCCGCGCCTAGGATGTTGCGCGCTGCCGCGTGGTAGTAGAGCTGCTGATTCGGATCTGCGCCGTGTTCCAAAAGCAACTTCACCACTTCGCGAGGCGTGGTCCGGTCCGGCGTATCTCGATCGAGCGGGTTGCCATTGCCGCGCACATTCAGGTTGGCGATAGCCACGTTCAGCGGCCCCTGACCGTAGACGTCCCACTGATTGACGTCGGCGCCGGCTTCGATCAGGGCCTTGGCGATGTCCCAGGTGCCGTTCATCAAGGCGATGGACAGCGGCGGCATGCCGCCGGGATCGGGCACGGACATATCGGCGTGGTACTTCAGCAGGATCGGCACACACTCGCGGCAGTTCTCGCGCGCTGCGTACATGAGGGGCGTGAAGCCGCCCCAGTCGAGGTGCTTGGCGCGGCTCTCGGCCGTGACCACGCGCAGGTAGTCACGCGCCGCAGAGCGCGCATTCACGTCCGCTCCCTTGGAGGCGAGGAACTGCACCAGGTCGGGATGGCGCCGGGCGGTGGCCCACATCAGCGGGGTCTGCCCGCCGAAGCGTTCGCGCGCATCGACCTGCGCGCCCGCATTGACGAGCAGTTTGGCGGCATCGAGATTGCCGCTGCGCGCCACCAGGTGCAGCACGGTCTCGCCTTCCGGATTCACGGAGTTGGGATTCGCGCCGGCCTTCAGCAGCAGCCGCAAAAGCTCGGTGTTGCTCTCATCCGCGGCAAGCTGCATGGCGTCGACGCCATAGTCATTCATCACGCCGGGATTGGCGCCGGCCGCGAGCAGGCGCTTCACCTCGGCGATGTTACCTTCGAACACCGCCCACTGCAGCGGCGTGCTGCCATCCGGGTGCGACGCCGGTGCGTCCGCCGCGGCGGCGAGGCCGGTCGATATCAGCACAACTGCGGCCGCGAGGGCGGCTGCGAGATTGCGTGTCAGGACCATGGCCTCATTCCTCGATGCTCCTTGTGCTCTCGTGCCCAAACTGCGGATCGTATCAGACGATTTGTGGGACGCGGGGAAGCAGCGGCGGCAGCCCCAGCCGGTCAGGCACTCGTCGCCATCATGGCAAATGGTGTAAGGTTGAGTTAGCGCTCACAAGAACCCGTACGGGACGCGCGAGGGGATCCACAAATGGCAATTTCCGCAAGACACGCGCGGTCGTGCGCAATTCTTTTGGCGAGCGTGCTGGGCGTGACTGGCTGCGGCGGCGGCGGCGGCGGCACTGGCACAGGTTCTATGACCAACCCGAGCGCGGGCACGATGACGCTCTCCACGAATACCTTGAGTTTTCATGCCGATAGCGTCAACTCGACCACCCCGGGGGGCCAGACGGTCAGTGCGACCGTGACGGGCGTGACCGCCCCGGTCCTGTATCTCATCGTCAAGGTGAACGGGCCGGCGGTCGCAACCGTGTCGAATTTCACCATAACCGGTACCACTGGCGGCCAGGCACAGGTCTACCCGCAGGGGCAGAGCGCGCTCGGTGCAGGCTCGTTTTCCAGCACCGTCACGGTGATTGCCTGTACGACCGACCCGGGCTGCTCCTCGACCCAACTGAGTGGCAGCCCAGCGGTGATCAATGTCACCTACACGATCGATGGTGTGAACAGCTCTGCCGCCAGTGTGAGTTATGCCATCGGCAATGCGGCCCCAACAGCCAATGATTTGGCGAAAACCTTCAATGTAACCGGCTACCCCGTACAAAACTTCACCGTAGCCAGCGATTCGTCCTGGCTCACCGTGACGCCTCCGGGGGCCAGCACGTCGGCCACCACGGCGATCACGGCCGCGCTGGATCAGGCGCAGCTGGACAAACTCGACAGCGGCACTTATACGGGCAACGTCACCTTGACTCCCTCGTCCGGAATCGCGGTGGTGGTCCCCGTGACCCTGAATGTCAAGCGCACGCAGGTCAACTACGCAACGCCCTACGCGCAATCCTCCGGCATGCAAAGTGTCGTCATCATCCGTGGCGAGAATTTCAGCCTAGTGCATCCGACGGCGGTCCAATTCGGTTCAACGGCTGCCACCTCGTTCACAGTCGTGAGCGACACCGAGATTCACGCGATCCATCCGCCGCTTGGCGCGGGGACCTATCCGGTCCACGTCATCAATTTAGAGGGCGTCGATCGCACGCGCGCGCAGCTGACTGTGGTGGATGTGCCGTCGTATGCAGCAGACACATGGGAATTCTCGGACCCCGGTGATGAGCGGTTTGTGGATGCGCTCGTCTATGATGCCGGCCGCGATGCCGTGCTGGTCGCAGCCCAATTTGAGAATCCACTGAAAAATGCGATCTATCGTTTCGCGTACTCGGCCGGTTCGTGGAACTTGACCGCGGCTCAGGTATTCCCGGGTCTCAGGACCATGGCGCTGAGTGCGGACGGTGCCAAGCTCTTTGCGGTAGCCGATGCCCTGACCGTTGGCTTGAACTCCGATCTCATCGAGGTTGACCCCGTCACCCTGACAACCAATCTCACGACCTTCGTGGCCAACTTCGGGCCGCCGACGCAAATCGCTGTGGTCAACGATGGGCTTGCCATCCTGACGGGTGGCCTGAATGCACTGGAGCCGATCCTGTCGTATCGCGAGTTGCGGCCGCAACTGGTGCCCTTGAACCCTCTGCCCAACGGCCCGACGAGTGTGTACAACGGCGCGGTCGCAGCCAGCGGTGATGGCAGCGCGGCCGAGATCTCCGATGGGCTTGACGGACAGGTCTTCGCTTGGAATGCATCCACCGGGCAACTCAGCATCGGACCCCAGAGCCATAACTTTGCTGAGATCAAGCTGAACCAGGACGGGACGCGTGCGGTTAGATATAGCGCGTCAAATGGCGCGCAGGTGTACGACTCCAGCGAGAATGTGCTGGGCAGTCTGCCCGCGACGACGGTTGCTGCCGTGCTGGCTCCATCGGGGCTGCGCGCGTACACCTACGATAACAATGATACGGTGCGGGTCTTCGATCTCTCCGCGCCGCCCTCTGATCCGCAATCGCAGTATCCGGAAATTCTTCCTGCAATCGTTCCAGCCAGCGTGCCCACTCTGATCTCGCCACTTTCCATGGTGATGTCACCAGATGGCGGGACGGTGTTCCTGGCAGGGGACATGGGCGTCGTCGTCGTCCCGCTTCCCTAGCACGCGAGATCCGTCCGGACGGCGCATGATACGAGGATGGCCACTGCTCCAGGGATGTCATAGGACCGTCAGTGAAATACATTCCACTGATCTGGAGCGCACTGTGGCGCAAGCCGGCGGATGCCGTGTTGACCTGGCTGTCGGTCATGGTGGCGTTTGCACTCTTCGGCCTGATGCTGGGAGTGAACGCGACGGTGCGCGCCACCATTGACGCTGCTTCCCCGGACACGATATCCGTTGGGCCCCGCTTTCCGTCGGTGCGTCTTCAGGTTGGGATGCGCGATCGGATCGCGCGCATCAACGGGGTGTCCGCCATTGCGGTGTCCTCGCAATTGTATGGCCACCACGGCGGCGACCTTCACACGACCGTGCAGGTGATCGCC
>DASZCK010000040.1:0-5438 GCA_035943195.1 Steroidobacteraceae bacterium | reverse complement strand
CCGAAGCGGGATCATAGCCGGATGGCGCCCGCTGTGTTCTGCTGCAATAGATGGCCTGCGGGCCCGGTCTTGGTTGACAGGTGAGCTATTTCGGCCACCTGAAAGGAGAGAGCAACATGAAGACATCGAAGGCTGGTGGCGTGGCGATTGCAACGGCGGCGGCGCTGCTGTTTGGAACTCTGGCGGTCTCCACGGCGAGCGCCGCGGAGGCGAAAGTGAAGTGCACGGGCGTGAATTCCTGCAAGGGCCAGTCCTCCTGCAAGTCTGCGAAGAACTCCTGCAAGGGCATGAACTCCTGCAAGGGTCAGGGCTTTGTCGAGATGTCCAAGAGTGACTGCGCCGCGGCGAAAGCCAAGGCCAAGAGCAGCTGAGCAGCGGCTGAGGCGCATGATTCGCGGATTCGGTCTGGGGCTGCGACCGCAGCATTACGCGACGGTGATCGAGAGCCAGCCGCCCCTGGACTGGCTCGAGATCTTGAGCGAGAACTACCTGGTCGCCGGCGGCAAGCCGCTGTACTTCCTGGATCGCATCCGCGAGTTATACCCCATGGTGATGCATGGGGTGTCGCTGTCCATCGGCAGCAGCGCACCACTTGATTTCGACTATCTCGGGGAGCTCAAGGGCCTCGCCCGGCGGGTTCGCCCGGGATGGATTTCCGATCACCTGTGCTGGACCGGCGTGGCGGGAGTCAACCTCCACGATCTGATGCCGCTGCCGTATACGGCAGAAGCCTTAGCTCATGTCAGCGCGCGCATCCGCCAGGTCCAGGATTTTCTCGAAACCCGCATCGTCATCGAGAATGTCTCCAGTTACGTCAGCTACCGCTCATCGGAAATGACGGAGTGGGAGTTCATCACGGCACTGACCGCGGAAGCCGACTGCGATCTGCTGCTGGACGTCAACAATGTCTACGTGAGCAGCGTGAACCATGGCTTCGATGCGCGTGCCTTCCTGGATGCCATGCCGGCCGAGCGGGTGCGGCAGATACACCTGGCGGGTCACAGCCACCAGGGTGATTTTCTGATCGATACCCACGACACCGCCGTGCCCGAACCGGTGTGGGAGCTGTATCGCCACACGACGCAGCGTCTGGGCGCCGTGCCGACCATGATCGAACGCGACGGGAACATTCCGCCGCTGGCGGAATTGCTGGCGGAACTCGAGCATGCGCGCGGGCTCGCCGCAGCCCCCGCGGTGCGGGCGGCCTGAATGAAACTGGCGCAGCTGCAGGAGTCGTTCCAGGACCATGTCCTGCGCGCTGACGCCAGCATCGAGCAGCAGGTTCTCGGCGATCAGCGCTTCCCTACGGCGCTGCGCCTGGGAGTCTACTCGGGCGCCTATGCGCTGCGCCTGATTGAGGTGTTGGCCGAGAGCTTTCCGGCGGTGCAGGCGGCGCTGGGTGCGTCGCGATTTGCCGCACTGGTGAGTGACTTCACGCGCGAGCACCCCAGCCGATTCCGGTCGGCGCGTGCCTATGGCGAGCAATTGGCGTCCTGGCTGGCCTCCCGTCTCAGCGGGCCCAGGGCGACCGGCATCGCAGACCTGGCCCGATTTGAATGGGCGGTGGCCGGCGCCTTTGACGCCGCCGATCAGCGCGCACTGGTAGCGGCGGATCTGGCCGCGGTGGCGCCGGCTCAGTGGCCGCAGCTGCAGTTTGAATTCTCCCCGACCCTGCGCTGCGTGAACCTCACCAGCAATGCCGTCGCCTGGTGGCGCTACGCCTGCGCCGACCAGGGGCGACCCAGTCGCTGGCGCGCCACCTGCCTGCAACGCTGGCTGGTGTGGCGACGCGACCTCGCCGTCTTCTACCGACGCCAGTCGCAGGCGGAGGCGCGGATGCTGGAGGCGGCGCTCGCGGGTCGGCGCTTCGGTGAACTGTGCGAGCAACTGGACGGACCGGCACGCGCGGCAAGCCTGCTGCACGGCTGGGTGAGCGAGGGCCTCGTGAGCGCCGCCAGGGTACGCTCGGCTACCGAGGCTTGAAGATGGCCTTGCGGATGGCGGCGAGCGGTGCCTGATCGCTGATCCGCACACTGTTGCCATCACTCTCGACCCCGAGGCTGCGCCACAGCGCCGGTAGATCGGGCGCGAAGGGCTTGTCCTTCATCTGCGCATACAACTCACTCATGACGGGTACGCCCACGGCCGCATCGGCCGTGGCGAACACCTTGTTGACGTCCCAGTTCGTGGGTAACCCGCCGCTACTGCGCAGCACCGCCTGCATGGCGTCCTGAAGACCGAAATGATTGTGTGTGCGCTGACGGATGCCGACATCCGCCAGCAGGCAGAACATCGCTCCGCCCCAGTAGGTGCGTCCCCAGGAGTGATCATGATCCAGGCCCGGATCATCTGCGGTGGGCAGGCCGCGCGGCATGGAGCGTTGCTCTTCCGCGAACACATCCTCGAGGGTGCGGTTGCCGGACTGCACGCGTGCCACGCCCTCGATGTAGACGGCCAGGCCCTCGGCGAGCCAGGCATGCTCATCGCCGATGTCCGGCAGCGCCAGATGCGTCATTTCATGCACCAGCACCCAGTCATCCTGCAGCGCCGCGGCGTCGACGCTCTTGCCCACGCGTACCCGGATCACCGCTGCCGGCTGCCCGAAGGTGGTGCCGCTCGCGACCCGTGGGCCCTCAACCGGAATCACGACGATCCGCACCTCGGACAGCGGGAACTGGCCGTAGTAGTTCGCGACGATGCGGGCACTGCGTTGCACCCACTGCGTGAGCAGCTCGGGCGCCTGGAACTGGTCCGGTGGAATCAGCAGCGACAGCTTCGCATTCGCGACGCTGACTTCCTGGCGCAGGGGCGGCGCAGGTTGTGCCTGAGTGGCACGCAGGCCCAAGAGCGGCAGGACCAGGGCCGCGGCCACCGCGATGAGCGCGCGGGTCATTGTGAAAGCCGGCGTCGCAGGATGGCGGGCGACAGTTCGCTCATGCCATTGCAACCCAGGTGGCCGAGGGCGCGGTCGATTTCCGACATGAGGATCTCCAGGGCGCGCCGCACGCCGGGCTCACCCCCCGCGGCCAGTCCATACAGCGGGGCACGTCCCAGTATCACGGCGTCGGCGCCCAGGGCCACGGCCTTGATGACATCGGTTCCGCGCCGGATGCCGCCATCCAGAATGAGCGTGAGCCGATCCCCGACGGAGCGTGCAATCTCAGGCAGGACATCCATGCCGGAAACACAGTGATCCATCTGGCGCCCGCCATGGTTGGTGAGGACGATGCCGTCACAACCGTGAGCGGCGGCACGCTCGGCGTCGGCCACCGACAGCACGCCCTTGATGATGAGCTTGCGCGGCCACAGGCGCCGCAGCCAGTCCACGTCTTCCCAGCTTAAGCGAGCGGAGAAGAGTTTCGGGATCACGGTACTGCCGCCGATGGCACTGGCATGGCCCGGCGGCAGGAATGGCGCGAGATTCGCCAGCTGCGGCACCCCGTCGCGTAGCAGCACGTCCCAGGCCCACCTCGGATGGCGCAGTAGCTCCAGGCGATTGCGCCAGGTGGGCACCCCGGGTCGGACATAGTTGCGCCGGTCCCACTCGCGCAGGCCGAACACGTTGGCGTCGGTGGTGAACACCAGGGCCTCATACCCTGCCGCATCGGCCCGCGCGATGATGTCCTCGGCGGACTGGCGGTTGTGCGTGACGTACAACTGCATCCACAGCCGGCCGCCGGCCTGTTTCGGTACCTCCTCCACCCGCAGCGACGCCATGGTGCTCAGGCAGAAGGGCAGGCCGGCCGCGGCGGCGGCCCGGGCCAGTGACCGGTCGCCGCGCGGCTGTAGCACGCCATTGCCCCCGGTCGGGCCGACGATGAGGGGCGAGGCGACTTCCTTGCCGAAGAGCGTGACGCGCTGGTGGCGGTTCTGCGTATTCACCAGCGTCGTGGGGATGAACTGCAGGGCGTCGAACGCATCGCGATTATTGCGCAGGGCGAATTCGTCGTCCGACCCGCCCTCGACGTACTCGAACACGAATCCCGGCACCCGCCGCATGGCGCGCTCGCGCAGGTCGGCGATGGTCAGGGCGCGTTCCAGGTTGCGACCCCGGTAGCGACGGCGGTACCAGCCCATGGATGTCCTCGGCTTATGCCGATTGAAATGTGATGCGCGAGGCTAGCAGCTTCAGGCGCGTGTTTGAACCGACGCGAAGCCGAGACAGGCCGCCAACACCCTATCCAGCGTCGCGCGCAGGACTGTCGCGCGTTCCGGGTCATAGGGCGCGGGCCAGTTGTCGGCGTTGAGCTCACCTTCGGGTTCTTGCAGGTAGCCCCGGCACGCCAGTTCCATCTGCAGGGCATGAATGTGCAGGGCCGGCCGACCGTAGTGCCGGGTGATGTAGCCGCCCTTGAAGCGTCCGTCCACCACATGGCTGTGTCCGCTGGCCGCGCACACCCGCGTCACCGCCTCACGCAGTCGCGGGTCGCAGCTTTGGCCGCTGTAGGTTCCGAGATTGAACTGCGGCAGCTCGCCCGCGAACAGCCGCGGCACCCGCGAGCGAATGGAATGGCAGTCGTACAGGACGATGTCGCGATGACGCTGCTGCAGGCGCGCCAGCTGCGCGCTCAAGGCCGCGTGGTAGGGCGCGAAATACTCCCGCGTCCGGGCGGCAATCGCCTGGGCATCCGGTTCCGCGCCCGGGGCGTACAGCGCCGTGCCGTCAAAGGTCGTGAGGGGACACAACCCGGTGGTGGCCTGCCCCGGGTACAGGGACTGTCCGGATGGGTCGCGGTTGACGTCGATGACGGTGCGCGAAAGCAGGGTGCGCACCACGGTCGCCCCGAGGTTTCGCGCAAAGTCGTAGAGCCGCTCCAGCCACCAGTCCGCGTCGCAGGTTGCCAAAAAAGCGCTGACCAGTCCGGGCTTCAGGTGTTGCGGAATCTCAGCGCCGGCGTGGGGAATGCTCAGCACCAAGGGGCTCTCGCCTTGCGTGATCTGCAGCCATGCGGGGCTCATTCCAGATAGTAGTGATAATCTGCGGCCAATGAATAGATTCTGGTTCCGGACAGCCCTGTTGCCGACCGGCTGGGCGCGCGGGGTCGGACTTGAAGTGCTGGATGGCCGCATCAGCGCCGTGCACACCGGCGTCGAAGCTGCGGTGGCGGACGAGTGTCACGCCGTGGCGATCCCCGGCCTCGCAAATGTTCACAGCCATACCTTTCAGCGGGCCATGGCCGGACTCGCCGAACGCGCCGGTCCCGCCAGTGATGACTTCTGGACCTGGCGCGAAGTCATGTATTCCTTTGTGGACCGTTTGGGGCCGGACGAGGTGGAGGCCATTGCGGCACTGGCATTTGCCGAAATGCTGGAGTCCGGGTTCACGCGTGTGGCGGAGTTCCACTACCTGCACCATCAGCCCGATGGTTCGCCCTATGACCCGCCCGCGGAGCTTGCGATTCGCATCGCCGCGGCCGCCGCCGAGACCGGCATCGGAC
>DASZCK010000039.1:0-5615 GCA_035943195.1 Steroidobacteraceae bacterium | reverse complement strand
AGCCATGGCCGCGCGGTCAGTTCGCCCCGCCTGTCCTCACCGGCATCCTCTCGGACCCCGTAATCCCACGCGCGGCGGGCAGGCGACACTCTAGTAGGCCTTGATTGCGGAACCGTGGCGAAATTGTTTCGCGATGCGCGTGGGGCACGAGACATGACATTTGTCATTCTCAGATCCTGACATGCGCGACTGGCGTCGATGCTGGGGCCATCGCTAGCCTGCACCTCTTGCTGGTAACGAATCGGTGGTCGCAATGATCGTGCGAAAGGACCTGTCGTTCCTGTTGGTCTTCAAATGTGCTTGCCTCGTAATCCCCGCCATGGTGGCTGCCGCCGACGGAACTGCCGATCCGCCCGTGGCGCAGGTCGCGACCGGTGTGTTGCGCGGTCAGCATGAGGGCAGTGTTGATAACTTCAGTGGAGTGCCCTACGCGAGAGCGCCGATTGGATCGTTGCGGTGGCGGCCCCCACAACCTGCACTGCCCTGGACGGGTGTGCGCTCGGCGCAGAAGTTCGGGCCCGCCTGCCTGCAGCCATCGGACAATGGCAAACCAAATCCGGGCGGCTATGCGGGGCCCAGCAGCGAAGACTGTCTCACCCTGAACGTTTGGGCTCCGCGCGGCGCGCGTGGCGCGCCGGTGATGGTCTTCGTTCATGGCGGCGCGAATCGCTTCAGCGCCGGCTCGTTTCCATTCTGGAACGGCACGGCGTTCGCCCGCGACGGCGTGGTACTGGTCACCTTCAACTATCGCCTGGGCGGAATGGGCTACTTCGCTCATCCGGCGCTCACGCGGGAGGCAGGGCCGCGGGAACCCCTGGGAAACTATGCACTGCTGGATCAGATCGCGGCCTTGCGCTGGGTCCAGCGCAATATCAGGGCGTTTGGCGGTGACCCGCAGAACGTGACCCTTTTCGGAGAATCCTCGGGAGCAAACCAGACGCTGTGGCTGCTGACGGTCGCATCGGCGCGGGGGCTGTTCAAGCGCGCCATCGTCGAGTCCGCCGGCGGATGGGTGACGCCGGCCACGCTCGCACAACAGGAGCAGGAGGGCGTCGAGACGGCGAAAGTCGCAGGACTGAGCGGTGCCGAAGCCACTGCGGCCGCGCTTCGACGCCTGCCGGCCAGCGCGTTCCTGGACCCCGCCTTCAAGAAGACCGATTTCCAGCCCCTCATCGACGGGCGTCTGGTCACGGAAACTCCCACCCAGGCTTTTGCGCGCAATCATGTCCCGGCGCTGCCTCTGGTGATTGGTTTCAACAGCTTCGAGGGCTCCGTCATGCGTCCCGATTCGATCGCCCTGATGGGCGATCTGCCGCGCAAGCTCGCCAGTCTCTATCCGCCGAGCGGTCCGGGAGATTTGTCGATGCGCATGCTATGGGGCGATCAGTACGCAGGGGCGCCCTCCCGCTGGATTGCAGCCCGGAACGCCTCCAAGGCACCGACCTGGCTCTATCGTTTCTCCTACCTGCCCGAGACCCAACGGAAACTCTTTCCCGGCGCACCGCATGGGAGCGAGCTCACCTTCGTGTTCGACAGCTGGGATGAGATCCAGGCGTCGGGAACCTATCGTCTGTTGACGGGCGCAGACATGCAGGTCACCGCGCAGGACCGGGCCATGACGGCCATCCTCCACGGCTGTTGGGTGGCCTTTGCAAAGGGCGGACGTCCCGACTGTCCGGGGGCGCCGTCTTGGCCGAGGTATTCGCACTCCGCCGATCAGCTCATGGATTTCGACCTGAAGCCAAGCGTGCGCAGCGGCTTTCAGAAAGACCAATTCGATGCCCTCGAGCACTGGCTGCTGCCGGGATATTTGCAGGTGTCGAACCCGTGAGCCGGCTCGGCTAAGATGATTGCGGTTGGAGGGCAGATCGCCGATGCGCAATTTCCTGCAGCCCGAAGCGGACGGTCAGAACTGGGAACCGTTCCTGTGGATCTCCTGCCTCTGCGTTCTGTTCGTACCGCTGGGGTGGGAGCAGAATGCGGCGCAATTGCACACCTGGCTCTTTCCCACCCTGCTGACGCTGCCGGTATTTCTGGTTTTGTATGCCTGGAATTTCCGCCTGCGCCGGCGCCTCCGGTTGCTTCAGCTGCTGCCGATGGCGCTGCTGGCCTATGGGCTCACTCCAGTCAATCCGGCCGCCTTCACGTATCTCGCCTTCGCCGCGATGTTTGCTCCCTACGCGCTGTCGGGGTTGTTGCGACCGCTGCTGGTGTGCGTGGCCCTGATTGCGCTCCTGGCGACCGAAATCGTTCTGATCCATCAGCCCCAGATACCCCTGACGATCGTCAGTGCGGCCCTGTTCATCACGCTCTCTTGCGTCAACGGCTACTTCAGAGTGGAAGGCAATCGCAAGAACGCAGCACTGAAGTCATCGCACCATGAGATCCGGCGCCTGGCGGCGGTCGCGGAACGCGAGCGCATCGGCCGCGATCTGCACGACCTGCTCGGGCATACCCTGTCCCTGATCGCAGTCAAAAGCGAATTGGCCGGTAAACTCATGGTGCGCGACCCCGCTGCCGCGAGCCGCGAAATCGGGGACGTCACTCGCACCGCCCGGGAATCTCTGAAACAGATGCGCGCCACGGTTGCCGGCCTGCGTGTGACCTCGATCCAAGAGGAACTGAATTCCGCACGGACGCTGCTGGAGTCAACCGGGATTGCGTTCAGCTGTCATCGCGATGACGCGCCACTGCTGCCAGAGGCCGAAAGCGCGCTCGCCATGGTCGTGCGCGAGGCCGCCACCAACATTCATCGGCATGCGGCAGCACGGCGAGCTTGGATCGAGATCCGGTCCTCGTCGGTGCCGCACCACACGCCCGGCGTCGACGTCATTTCGCTGATCGTCGGCGATGACGGGCGGGGCGGGGCCACGCTGCAGGGGCGCGGGCTCTCGGGTTCCCGGGAGCGCGTGCAAGCCTTGGGCGGTCTGCTCGAGGTTGACTCGGCGGTGGGCCGCGGCACGGTGCTGCGAGTGGAATTACCACTCGATCGGTGCCACACGGATGCATTCGGAGCATTTGCAGACCGGGCGGCCAGCGCGTGATCCGCGTACTGCTGGCCGAAGATCAGGCGATGATGCGTGGGGCCCTTTCGGCGCTCCTGAGTCTGGCGGGTGATATCGATGTTCTGGGAAACGCGCCTGACGGATTGAGTGCCTGGAAGCAGGTGCAAGAGCTACTCCCGGACGTGGTCGTCGCGGACATCGAAATGCCGGGCCTCACCGGCATCGAACTCGCCGTGCGAATAAAGGAGTCGGGCATGAGGAGCAAAGTCGTGATAGTTACGACCTTTGCGCGCAGCGGCTATCTCCGCCGGGCGCTCGATGCCGGTGTCGCCGGCTACCTGCTGAAGGATGCGCCCGCGGAAGAATTGGCCAACGCGGTGCGCACAGTGCATGCCGGAGGCCGCGCAGTCGATTCGCAGCTGGCCGTAGGCGCCTGGACCGAGGCCGACCCGCTGAACGATCGCGAAAGGCAGATACTACGGCTTGCCGGGGAAGGGGTTTCCACCGTCGACATCGCCGCGCGTCTCAGCTTGGCTCACGGCACCGTCAGAAACTACCTCTCCGAGGCAACTGCGAAATTGGGCGCCCACAACCGTATCGAGGCGTGCCGCTTGGCGCGGCAGAAGGGCTGGCTGTAGAGATTCACGAAGCCATAATGCTGGCGGCGCTCACCACGCTGCGCGCGATGCGTCACTTGTCCCAGGGCGCCCCTCTCCTGAAGAACGCCAGCGATTTATTTGTATCGAGGACCACCTCATAGCCCGAAATCCGCGCCTTTGGAATGCTACGCATGATGTCCGTGATGAGCGTGACCATCGTCTTTTTGAATCGGCCGCCAAATCTATGTTGCAGGTCAGGCAGGTAGCCCACTCCCCAGTCCTCAATGACGTAGTAGCCGCCATCACGCACGAAATCGAACAGCTGTCGAAAGCAATTCAAGGTCTGAGCGAATCGATGCGAGCCGTCGTCGATCACGATATCGAAGGGACCGTATTGAGTGGCAATTGTCCGCAGGCTTCGGCTGTCGTTCTGATCACATTTGAGTAAGGTGATTCTGGAATTGGCTTGATGATTCGCAGGCAACTCGGGTAGCACGAGATCCAAACCGATCACCCGAGTATCCGGATGCCCAAAGAAATCGCTCCACAGTTCGCATGAACCGCCCTCAGCCACGCCAATTTCAAGCAGCCTTACCCCATGCTCTCGAAATGTGGAAAAAATGCGTTCGTAGTCGGACATGAGGCCATGGGGAACCTTGTCGGTCTTATAGTTTCTGCCGTTCCAAGTTCCGCTTACCAAAACTCTCATCTCCACGGCGGAAAGGTCGACCGCCCCGCGCAAACAATGCCAGCAGTTCAGCTAAATCACGAGCGCCGATCGCGCTTCGACGACCCGGCTGTATCCCAGTGCGGGCTCTTAACCCATTGTTTTCATTGGTGCCTCGTACGAGATTTGAGCGGGATATCGGATCCAGCTGAACCATATGGGGCTGACCGGGAACTCAACGGGGATGTCCCGTGATAACTCCGCATCCGTAGCGCCGCTCAATTATGCGGGCCCTATGAGAGTCCTTAAGCACGTCGTGGTCTGGGTCGGCATCCTTGCGCTTTTTGCCGTGGTGCTGGTGACCAGCAGCAACCTGCTACAGCATCTGGTCCAGACGCATCCGAAGGCGCCGTACTTTCTGCTGTTCAATTTGATTGTCGGCATCGGCGCCTCATGGTCCGCCTTGCTGGCAGCATTCCTGCTCGAATTGCTGCTGATAGGCTGGGCTGGATCCTCGCTCGAGGCGCTCTGGACGGCTCGCACGACCGTGCGGCTGGACGTGCTTGCTGCAGTCGCGATGCAAGTGCGGGACAAGCATCTTGATTACTTTCTCACGCTGGGACTGCTCTACCTCATCGGAACCCGCTTGCCGCGACCGACAACCCTATCAGTCGCGCACTGGCTGCCTTCCTGGGGACTGCAGGCTGGATGCGCCTGGCTGCTGTCCTCGATGGTGAGTTATTGGATACATCGGCTGCAGCACTCCATTCCGGCGCTATGGGCACTGCATAAGTTCCATCATTCGGCCGAGCGGCTCGCCATTCTGACCACCAGCCGGGACACCAAGCTGAGCCTCGCCGTGGACTCGCTGCTACGCGTCCTTCCGATTGCAATACTGAGTGTGCCGATCGCTGCGAAGCCAACCGCGGCCAGTCCGGCGTACGCTCTGGTCGTGATCTATTTCCTTTTCACTGCCCTCTTTCGCTTCAACAGTTTCGTGATTCATTCCAATCTAGATTTGGGCTATGGGTGGGTGGGCCGCTGGCTGTTCGTCTCTCCCCGCATGCACCGGGTTCACCACTCCAACTCTCCCACCTATTACAACCGCAACTTTTCCTTCGACTTCGTGATGTGGGATCGGCTCTTTGGCACCTATACCCTGTACGAGGATGCGGCGCAGTTGCCGATCGGACTGGTCGATAACCCTTTCAATACCGACGGATCGCTCAAGGGGTTGCTGCGCGCCTATTTTCTCACCACCTATCTTGAGTTCTGGAGGGCGGTGAGAAAGGGCCCTACGGCCTGGCTTCCAGCGCGACTGACGGTTGATCGCCCGTCGTCGAG
>DASZCK010000038.1:0-14774 GCA_035943195.1 Steroidobacteraceae bacterium | reverse complement strand
GCTCACTGCCGTAGGGATCGTTGAGCAGCTCGCACTTGTCGTTGAAGATCATGGTCGCGCGGCGAACGTTGTCGTACGGCACCCAGCGATCCGGCAGTCCGGCATGATCCGGATTGCCGGTGCGGGCGAAAGCCACCCAGGCCTTGCTCATCTTGTCGGCGAGCGGATAGCGGTCAGCACCGCTGCCGGTCATGGACTTGCACTCATCCACGTTGTCGAACACGAAGGGAATTTCCAGCGTGTGGAAGGTGCGCAGCTTGCCCTCGCGCACTGGTGAGCGCCAGGTGAAGTAGTACTCGTACACCGGGCTTTGGGTCTGCTCCGCCTTGCGTTCCCCCTCCAACAGGATGCCGGCGCGGAAGGTCGCGTCGGAAGACATGATGAGGTACAGATCGGTGTTCGCCCGGTCGGGCCGTCCCTTCCGATAGGCTGCAATCACCCGATCCACATCGGCATCGCTCGCCGTGCGCAGCAGCTGTTTCACCTTGCCACGGAAGGTCGCGTCATCCATCGGCTCGAGTTGCTGGCCGGGGAAGAACGTCACTTCCGTCTCCACCGTTCCGATCAGCAGCGGCACGTTCCCCGACAGCGGGGTGGCCACCGGGTCGAACGGGTCCATCGGCAGGGTCCGCCCGTCCGTTACCGGACCCCAGTTGATCGGCGGCCCACTGCCTTCATTGCTGGCCTTGAGCAGCTGATCCACGGGCAGCTTCAGCAGCTCGTCAGCCTGGTTGGGCTTGAGATTCAAGCGGGCCAGGTAGCGCTCGGCGTCGCGACTGGCGGCATCGCGAGCGATCCCCTTGACCGAGGCACCACTTTGGACGATGGCGCGGCCGAAGAGCCCATGCGCCGCCGGCATCGCCATCAGCGAGCTGACTTTGCCGCCCCCACCGGATTGCCCGAAAATGGTCACATTGTGCGGATCGGCGCCAAAGGTCGCGATATTGTCCCGCACCCATTCCAGCGCCGCGATGATGTCGAGGTTGCCGACATTGCTGCTGTTGGCAAAGCGCTCGGCGCCGAGGCCGGCCAGATACAGATAGCCCAGTGCCGTGAGCCGGTGGTTGACGGTCACCACGACGACCTCGTGCTTCTTGGCGAGCTGGGTGCCGTCGTAGCAGATGAAGCCGCCCGAGCCACTGGTGAAGCCGCCGCCGTGCAGCCAGACCATGACGGGAAGCTTGCCGCCGCGGTCCAGACTCGGCGTCCAGACGTTCAGGACCAGGCAGTCCTCACCCATGGCCTCGTCGCGGTCCATGGCTTCCACCTCAGGGGGGACGAAGCCGTGAAACAGCGACAGCAGCTGCGGTGAGCGGTGGCCAAGTTGGGAGGCATCGCGCACACCCGTCCAGCGTTTCGGCTTTGCCGGCGGCTGGAAACGGCCCGCGGCAGCCGTGCTCGCGCCATAGGGAACGCCCTTGAAGGCATAGACCCCTGAGTCGACCACTCCGCGGATTTTGCCGGCGGTGGTGGCCACGGTCGGCGCCGCGGCGGGCGCGGCCGGTGCATCGGCCGCGAACACTTTCGAGATCCGGGGGGCAAGCGTGCTCGCCGCCAACGTCGACCCGATGAAACTGCGCCGGTCAGTCATACATTCCCCCACTGTCAAAGCCGCTGTATCGGTTGGGAACAAGGCTGCGGCGGATGTTGCGCGCCGCCGCTTATTCTGACGCGCAGTGTAGTGCAATCTGCGCGATTTGCATCGGGTTGAGATCGCAACGGACTATCACGCCCGATCCGCAGTCGGGTTAAGCTGTGCGCATAACGGTCAGGGGGGGATTTCATGCCCGGCATTTACGGCAGGCGGACTGCATCCGCAACCGCGATCGCACTGCTGCTTGGCCTGACACTCAGCTGGGGAGCGCGAGCGCAGATGGACCCTTCCGGGGAATGGGGTCCGCGCTTCGATGAGGATCGGTTCGAACGCATCCCGGGCCCGGAACTCGGCGACTATCTGGGGCTGCCGATCAATGACGCGGCGCGGCTGCGGGGCGACAGCTGGGATGCCGCTCTCATCGAGCTTCCGGAGAATCAGTGTCGGGAGCATGGCGCCGACTACGGATGGCGCGGCCCGTCCAACCTGAGCATCTGGAAGGAAGTCGACCGGGCCACCCAGAAGGTCATCGCCTACCACACCCACCTGTCGGCCTACGGCGCGGAGCAGACGATCTGGATGGATGGCCGGCCGCATCCCCCGGACTATGCGCGCCATACCTGGCAGGGCTTTTCCACCGGGGCGTGGGATGGTGACACGCTGGTCATCACCACCACCCACCTGAAGGAGAACTGGATCCGGCGCAATGGGATCCCACGCAGTGATCTGGCGACGGCTCGTGCCCATCTCCTGCGTCACGGCAACTATCTGACCGTCGCCGTGCTCGTCTACGATCCCGTTTACCTCACTGAGCCCTTCATCCGCACCACCGATTTCGCCTACGCCCCCCAGCAACAGATGGCGCCCTGGCCCTGCGAGCCGGTGGATGAAGTCGATCGGCCGCCGGGCGTCGTGCCGCATCACCTGCCCGGAACCAATACCTTCCTCAATGAATTTCCGGCCAACTACGGCATTCCGCCGCAGGCCACGCGAGGCGGTGCCGAGACCATGTATCCGGAGTACATGCTGAAAATGAAGACCATGGCCGTGCTGCCGCGGCCGGTGAAAAAGGCGGCGACGCCATGATGCGCAGGGCCGCCTGGCTGCCGGCGCTGGCAGCAATCGCCGGGGCCGTGCCCCTGGCGTGGGGCGCCACGGCGCCGCCGGCCGTTTCCGCCGCGCCACCTGCTGAAGTGCACATCCTGCCGGTGCAGGGCAATATCTTCATGCTGGTCGGCGCCGGCGGCAACATCACGGTGCAGACCGGCAATGACGGCGTGCTGCTGGTGGATACTGGGCTTGCGCCGATGAGCGAGAAGATTCTCGCTGCCGTGCGCAGCCTGTCCGACAAACCCATCCGCTACATCATCGACACGCACGTGCATGCCGATCATGTCGGCGGCAACGAGACGATTGCCAAGGCCGGCGCCACCATTGCCGGGGGCAATGTGGTCGGTGACATCGGCAGCAGCGCCTCGAACCAGGCCACCATCATGGCGTTCCAGACCGTCCTGGATCGCATGAGCACGCCGGGCGCGGGAGCCGCGCCACAGGGCGCGTGGCCTACGGACACCTACACCACCCCGGAACGCAAGATCTTCTTCAATGACGAGGGCGTGGAACTGATACACGAGCCGGCGGCGCACACCGACGGCGATACCATGGTGTTTTTCCGCCGTTCCGACGTCATCAGCACCGGCGACATCTTCGTCACCAATGGCTACCCGATTGTCGACCTGGATCGCGGTGGCAACATCCAAGGCGTGATCGCCGGGCTTAATCGCGTCGTGGAGCTGGCGATCCCGGCCGACGAGCAGGAAGGTGGCACCCTCATCATCCCGGGCCATGGCCGACTGTGCGATGTGGCCGACGTGGTCTATTACCAGGAAATGGTCACCATCATCCGAGATCGCATCCAGGACATGATCAACAAAGGCATGACGCTCGAGCAGGTGAAGGCCGCCCAACCCACCCGCGACTATGATCCGCGGTACGGGTCGACCACCGGATTCTGGACCACCGAGAAGTTCGTGACCGCCGTCTACAGGAGCCTCAGTGGCTCGGGGAGTACGAAATGAGTCGCAGTAGCCTGGCACTGCTCGCGCTGACCGCAATTCTGGGCTGCAGCGCGGTGCAAGCCCACCATTCCTTTGCCGCCACCTACTTCGTCGACAAAGAAATCACCATCGATGGAACGCTGACGCAGTTCATGTACCGCAATCCGCACTCCTTTGTAAAAGTCATGGCCAAGGACGGCAGTGGACAGGAGCAGCTGTGGTCCATTGAATGGGGCGGTGGCGCGCAGCTGATCCAGGAGCACGTGACCCGCGACACTCTCAAACCCGGAGACCATGTCATCGTCACCGGTAATCCCGGACGTGATCCGAACGAACGGCGCATCCGTCTGCACAAGATCGTACGGACCTCCGATAATTGGACCTGGGAAGGAGTGATCATGTGAGCGGTCGAGCACGAACCAAAATCGCCACCGGCATCGTGGCGTTGCTGGCGGGCCTGGCAGGCCTCACCGCACAGGCTCAGGCGCCTGGGCGCGGCCCCGGACCCGCGGCCGACGCCCGCACTCTCGCGCCGGTTGATCTCACCGGTTATTGGGTGGCCGTGGTCACCGAGGACTGGCGCTATCGGATGATGACTCCCGACAAGGGCGACTTCACCGGCATTGCTCTGAATGGTGCCGGGCGCACCTTGATGCAGAAATGGGACCCGGCGCGCGACCAGGTGAACGGGGAGGAATGCCGCGCTTACGGCGCCCCGGCCATCATGCGGGTTCCGACCCGACTGCACATCACCTGGCAGGACGGGAGCACCCTGAAGGTCGACACCGACGCGGGTGAGCAGACACGTCTGCTGCATTTCAGCGGCACACCGCCCCATGACGCGACGCCGACCTGGCAGGGCTATTCGACCGCGGGCTGGGAGGGCATGCGGGCGCGCGGCGGCTTTGGCGGCGTCACCGCGGGGCTGCCCACCACCGCGGGGCTGGCCAACGGGGCGCGGGCCCCCACCCAGGACGGTTATCTCAAAGTGCTGACGACTCAGGTGCGGCCCGGGTACCTGCGCAAGAACGGAGTGCCCTACGGCGCCAACACCGCGGTCGAAGAGTACTTCGACAGTTTCCACGAGCCCAACGGCGATACCTGGCTGGTGGTCACCAGCATCGTGAGCGACCCCGAATTCCTCGCCCAACCCTACATCACCAGTTCGCAGTTCAAGAAGACCGACGCCGCGAAATGGCATCCGACACCGTGTGAAGCGAGATGATCCTTGACAGTACCTTCGTGTGGCTGCATGACACGGCATTCGGCACGCTCATCCGTGAATCGACCTGGGCCGAGCCCATCGTCGAGACCATTCACGTACTGACGCTGACGGTATTTCTCGGCTTCGTGATACTGCTGGACCTGCGGCTGCTGGACCTGGCACTGCGACGCACCCCGGTGTCCACGGTATTCCGGCAGCTCAATCCCTGGCTGTTCGGCGCCTTCGCCATCATGCTGATCACCGGGCTTTCGCTCTTCGCCGGTGATCCGGTGCTGTTCTACGGCACCATCTTCTTCAAGCTGAAAATGATCATGCTGCTGGCCGCGGCACTGAACGTCGTGGTGTTCAATTTCACGCTCGGGCGGCGCCTGGTGCAGTGGGACAGCCGCGCCGTGACGCCTGCGGGCGCCAAGCTCACCGGCATCCTGTCGCTGGTGCTGTGGATTTCGGTGGTGGCCTGTGGGCGTGGTATCGCCTACGTTCTACCCCCGCCCTGACACACCCGGGCCCGCCCATGCATGCGCTCGCCAACTGGACGCTCGAATTCTGCCGCTGGTGCAACGAATCTTTTTTCGGTCACACCATCCGTGATTCCGCCTGGCTCTTTCCTTTCATCGAGGTGTTCCACCTGCTCGCCCTGGGGCTGCTGGGTGGCATCATCGTCATGCTCAACCTGAGCCTCCTGGGGTTTCGCTTCGGCAGTGCCTCGACCCGCGAGCTTGCGCGCGAGCTGCGCCCGTGGATGCTCGGCTGCATTCTGATCATGCTGCTGTCCGGCTTTCTGCTGTTCTCGACCGAGGCGGTGAAGCTGTACGGCAACTGGGCGTTTCAGCTGAAGATGATATTTCTGCTGCTGGCACTGCTGTTCACGGCCACTCTCCACCGCAGAGTGCTGGATGCGCCGCAGACCGGCGCCGCCTTGCGCGCCGTGACGGCAATCGTGTCGCTGCTGTTGTGGCTGGGTGTCGGCTTGGGGGGTCGCGCGATCGGCTATGTCACCACCGCCGCGTCGGCCGTGGCCGGGTCCTAGACCCGCTCGAGCAACAGTGCAATGCCCTGACCCACGCCAACGCACATGGTGCACAGGGCCAGGCGGCCGCCGCTGCTCTCCAACTGATTCAATGCCGTCATCACCAGGCGCGCGCCGCTGGCTCCCAGCGGGTGCCCGATGGCAATGGCGCCGCCATTCGGGTTCACCTGTTCGGTGTCATCGGGCAGACCGAGTTCACGCAGCACGGCAAGGGCCTGGGCGGCGAAGGCCTCATTGAGTTCGATCACCTCAACCTCAGAGAGCCTCACGCCCGTCTGCGCCAGGAGCTTGCGAGTCGCGGGCGCGGGGCCCATGCCCATTACCCGCGGCGCCACGCCCGCCACCGCGCCGCCCACGACCCTGGCGCGAGGCGTCAGGCCGTGCCGCCCGGCGGCCGCTTCGCTCGCCAGCAGCAGCGCGGCCGCCCCATCATTTATGCCCGACGAATTGCCGGCAGTGACCGAGCCATCCGCACGCACCACGCCCTTGAGCCGCGCGAGCCCTTCCAGTGTCGTGTCCGCCCGCGGGTGCTCATCAGTGGCGACGATGACGGGCGCCTGGCGCGGCGGGGTGAGGGTGAAGGGGCTGATCTCGCGCGTGAAGAATCCGCGCGCCAGCGCGCGCGCGTAGCGCTGCTGGCTGCGCCAGGCGAAGGCATCCTGGTCGGCGCGCGAGATGGAACCCAGGGCCACCAGGTTCTCCGCGGTCTGCGCCATCGAGTCGCAGCCAACCAGTGCTTCCAGGCGCGGGTTGATGAAGCGCCAGCCCAAAGTCGTGTCTTCCAGCCGCGCACCAC
Organism: Steroidobacteraceae bacterium; assembly: GCA_035943195.1. GTDB lineage: Bacteria > Pseudomonadota > Gammaproteobacteria > Steroidobacterales > Steroidobacteraceae > DAIDKA01. The sequence continues at coordinate 8,072 of DASZCK010000038.1, read as the reverse complement.
GTGCGAAGGCGCTCTCGGCCTTGGCCATCACGAAGGGTGCGCGGGACATGCTCTCGACGCCACCCGCGATCACCAGTTCCGTGGCGCCGGTCTGAATGCCGCGGGCAGCGCTCAGCGTGGCGTCGAGGCTCGACCCGCAAAGGCGGTTGATGGTGGAGGCCGGCACTGTTGCGGGCAGACCCGCCAGCAGCACCGCCATGCGGGCAACATTGCGGTTGTCCTCCCCCGCCTGGTTGGCACAGCCGAAGCAGACATCCTCCAGGCAACTCCAATCGAGCCGCGGATGGCGCTGCTGCAGGTCGCGCAACGGTTGCGCGGCGAGATCGTCAGTGCGCACCGATGCAAGCGCGCCTCCGTAGCGGCCGAAGGGCGTGCGCAGATAGTCGCAGATGAACGCCTGTGTCAGCTTCTCGCCAGCCATCAGCCGGCATCCTGATGCGCCGCGGACGACCGCGCCTGCAGGTCACGCAGCACGCGCAGCTCCTCTGCCGAGGGCTCGGCCGTCGTCGTGAGCCGGTCCGAAAACCGCAGCGGCCAGCCGCAGGCCGCGCGCGCGGCCTCCTGGGTGACCCCAGGGTGCAGAGAGGTCGCCACCAGTTCGCAGCTTTGCGGATCCGGCTCCAGCACGCACAGGTCGGTCATGACCCGCGTGGGTCCCTTGGTGCTGAGGCCGAGCGCTTGGCGCGAGCCAGGCCCGCTGCCATGACCCAGCGATGTCATGAACGGTAATTGCTCGACGAACGAGCGTCGCGACATGGCAATGGTGATGAAAATTTCCTGGCAGCAGGCGGCGATTTCCGGCGCTCCGCCTCCGCCAGGCAGACGCACCTTGGGCTTGTGATACTCGCCGACCACGGTGGTATTGAGGTTCGCAAAGCGATCCATCTGCGCCCCCGATAGAAACCCCACCGTGATGCGCCCGCCCTGGAGCCAGTAACGGAACATCTCCGGTACGCTGACGGTGGTCAGCGCGGTTTCACACAATTCACCATCGCCGATCGATAGCGGCAGCACGGTGGGGCGCGCACCAATGGTGCCGGATTCGTAAATCAATGTGATGTCGGGCGCGTGCGTCAGCCGCGCCAGATTGCAGGCCGCCGATGGCGCACCGATACCGACGAAGCACACGTCCCGGTTGCTCAGGGCTCGTGCGGCAACCACGGTCATCATTTCACTGGCGCTGAAGCTTCCCGGTGTATCCATGTTTCCCCATCACGTGCTCATCCATCCAGGTGCGAAACCGGCCGCGGTCACGGGAAATCTCATCCCACTGGGTATAGAACGAATTGGCGCGCCGGTAGTACCCCTGCGCATACGATGGATACGCTCCGCCCGGCACCTCCGCGATGGCGGTGACGGTCCAGGACGGCAACACCACGGCGTTTAATCCTGGCGCCGCGAGATCATCGACCGTTTCCTCCACGGTCACGATGGCGCGTCGCGCCGCGAGCACCGCCTGTTTCTGCACGCCTACGATGCCGTCGAGCAGCACATTGCCCGCCTGGTCGGCGCGCTGCGCGTGGATGATGGTGACATCGGGCCGAATCGCCGGCACTGCCGCCAGCTTCTCACCGGTGAACGGACATTCGATACTGCGGATTCGCGGATTGACCTTCGGCAGATCCACGCCGAGGTAGCCGCGAAACGCGGCAAAGGGCAGATTGGCGGCGCCCGCCTCGTAGGCATTGGCCATCGCCGCGTGTGAATGCTCTTCCAGCTGCAGGGGCTGCGGCCAGTCATTTTCGACGGCATCGCGCAGCCGGTGCAGCGAGCCCACGCCGGGGTTGCCGCCCCAGGAGAACACCAGTCGGTCCGCGGCGCCCATGCCGATCAGCTGGTCGTAGATGAGGTCGGGCGTCATCCGCACGAGGGTGAGGTGCTTGCGGCCCTGGCGCAGCACCTCGTGGGCCGCGGCAAAGGGTATCAGGTGAGTGAAGCCCTCCATGGCCACACAGTCGCCGTCGCGCACGTTGGCGGCGACGGCTTCGGCCAGGGAACAAAAGACAGGCATGAAGAGGGCAGCAGCCCTTCAATCAATACCTGAGCGGCTCGATCTTCTCCAAGAGCTCGTCACGGCGATTGGCGAAGAACGGTGGGATCTGCATGGCGGTGCCCAGCTTCTCGTAGGGCTCGTCGACCAGGAACCCCTGGGGCTTGGAGACGGTTGCTTCGAACAGCGCACCACCGGGGGTACGCACATAGACGGAATCGAAATAGCCGCGGTCCTTCATCTCCGAGACATCGGTAAAACCCAGACCCTCCAGATGGAACTTGACCTTGCTCTGCGCCTCATGATTGTCAACTTCGAAGGCCACGTGATGCGGCACGCCTTCGCCGTAGGTCCAGCTGCCAGCCGCGACATCCGGCTCGACGCGGAACTCGACCATGGCGCCACTACCGCCGTTGCCGACCTCGTAGCGCAGGTGCTGCCCGTCGGTGCCCAGCCGGCGTCCATTCCAGCCGTTCTGCATGAACTCCTCGGAGTTGTCCGCATCGCGGACCGAGACCACGATGCCGTAGGTGCCCCGCAGCCCATGCTCCTGTGGCACTGCACCATTGCTGTAGGGCTTACGGGCGTCGACCTTGGCCTCAATCAGTTCGTACTCGATGCCGCACGGGTGATGGAAGGCCACCAGGCGCTCACCGAAGCGCTCCGCGAGACTGGCCTTGAAACCACGGCCCTGCAGATAGCTATGCCAGAACGACGCCGACCCCACGGGAATGGACAGCGCCACCGTGCAGATCTGACCGGTACCCTTGCGGGCCTTGCGTCCGGAATGCTTCATCGGAAAGCAGGTGATCAGGCGGCTGACATCGCCGGTGTCGTTGCCATAGTACAGATGCAGAATCGGCTCTTCGCCGTCGTACAGAGCCGTCTTCTTGACGCTCTTCAGACCCAGCACCTTGGTGTGAAAATCGTAGTCTTCCTGGGCGTTGCCGACACTCAACGTCAGATGATGATGCCGTCTGATGTGGTTGTTCACGCTCATCTTGAATCCCCCGAAAAATGGTACTTCTGCGCTGGATCGGTGAGTCTACCGCAACGGCGCGGACCCGGAAATGATCACTCCCGGGTGTATAGTTAAAACACTCAAATCAAGGCTGCATATGCCCAACACACGCCACGGGATCCTAACTACACATGTCGGCAGTTTGCCGCGCAGCCAGGCCGTCACCGATGTGATCTTCGCACGCGAACGCGGTGAGGTGCGCGACGCCGGCCGGGATGACGCCGTGATCGCCGAGGCCGTGGCGCAGGTCGTCCGGCGCCAGGTCGACGTCGGCATCGATCTGGTCAGTGACGGGGAGATGAGCAAGATCAGCTATTCGACCTACATCGCCGAGCGGCTCTCCGGGTTCGCCGGCGACACGCCGCGCGAAGCCGGCCAGGACCTGGTGGATTTTCCGGCACTGCTGCGCAAGCTGGCGGACCGCGGTGCCACGGCCAAGTACCGTCGGCCGCGCTGCGTGGGGGAGATCCGGGTGCGCGATACGCGCCCCCTGGAGACCGACATCCGCAACCTGCAGGCCGCGGGCGCCGCGGCATCCCCGACCGGAGTCTTCATGAATGCGGCCTCGCCCGGCGTCATCGCCTTCTTCCAGCCCAACGACTACTACCGCACCCAGGATGACTATCTGGAGGCGGTGGCCGCGGCCATGCAGACCGAATATGAGGCCATCGTGAAGGCCGGGATCATCCTGCAGATCGATGCGCCGGATCTGGCCATGGGCCGTCATACCATGTATCGCGACCGCAGCCTCGATGAGTTCGACACGCTGGCGGCGCGGCACATCGAAATCCTGAACCATGCGCTGCGCAACGTGCCGGCGGACCGCGTGCGCATGCATGTGTGCTGGGGCAACTACGAAGGGCCGCACCACCATGACGTGCCGATGGAGCGGCTGCTGCCCATCGTGCTCAAAGCCAAGCCGCAGGGTCTGCTGTTCGAGGCGGCCAATCCGCGTCACGCACACGAGTGGGTGGTGTTCAAGGACACCAGGATCCCGCCGGACAAGATTCTGATTCCCGGTGTGCTCTCGACCACCACCAACTACGTCGAGCATCCGCAGCTGGTGGCGGAGCGGATCGAGCGCTTCGCTCAGATCGTCGGCCCCGAGCGCGTCATCGCCGGCACCGACTGTGGCTTCGGCACCTTTGCCGGCTTCGGACCGGTGGAGCCGGACATTGCCTATATGAAGCTGCAGTCCCTGGTCGAAGGGGCGCAGATCGCCTCGCGCCGCTTCACCACATAGGATCTTCCCACCATGATGATACGTTTGCGCCCAGCGGCGCCTGCGCCGGCCGTTGCGGTCCTTCTCATGGGGCTGCTCGGCGCCTGCAGCCACCCGCAACAGGCGCCCGTGGCAGCCGCGGCGGTGCCGGCGGCGACGCCTGCCCCGCTTCCCGATGCGGTCGCGCCCCATATCGACAGCAGCGTCAATCCCGGCGTGGATTTCTTCAGCTTTGCGAACGGCGCCTGGCTCAAGGCCAATCCGATCCCGGCCTCCGAGTCCAATTGGGGCATAGGCAAACTCGTCGAAGAGGATCTGTACACGAAGCTGCGCACCATCAGCGAAGCCGCCGCCGCGAACCATGCTGCCGCCGCGGGCAGCGACGAAAGAAAAGTCGGGGACTTCTGGCAGACAGCCATGGATCAGGGTCTGGCAGATCGACTCGGCATCACACCGCTGCAGAGTGACCTCGCACGCATCGCTGGCATCAAGGATGTGGGTGGCGTGCTCGACATGGCCTTCGAGATGCAGCGCCAGAATCTGGATCCCTTTTTCGGCTTCGGCATTGCGCAGGACGAGAAAGCCAGCGATGTGATGGCCGTGTACGTCATGCAGGGCGGACTGGGTCTGCCCGAACGCGACTACTACTTCAACCAGGAGGCCGGCGTCGCCAAGGCGCGCGAAGCCTACGTGACCCACCTCACCAATGTTCTGAAGCTGCTGGGTGTCGACGCCGGTGCTGCGGCGACGCGGGCCCAGGCCGTCATGGCCTTCGAGACTTCCCTGGCGAAGGTATCGCGGCCCCTCGCCGAACTGCGCGATCCGCAGAAGAACTACAACAAGATGACCCCGGCCGAACTCACGCGCAGATTCACCCCATCGATCAGCTGGCTGCAGCGCATGAAGCAGTGGCAGCTGGCCCCCGGCTACGTCATTGTCGGCCAGCCGGAGTTCTTCACCGGGCTGGAAGCGCGGCTCGCCAAGACCCCAGTGGCGATTCTGCAGGATTACCTGCGGCTGCGGCTGATCGACGCCTACTCGCCCTATCTCAGCAAGGCCTTCGACGACGAGCATTTCAGTTTCTACGGCCAGGTCCTGTCCGGACAGAAGGAACAGCGCCCGCGCTGGAAGCGCACCCTGGATGCGGAAAACCGTGCGGTCGGAATGGTGCTGGGACGTGTGTTCGTGAAGGAATACTTCCCCGAAGCGACCAAGAAGCGCTACTCCGACCTGGTCGAAGCGATGCGCACGGCTTACGGTGAACGCATCGATCACGTGGATTGGATGAGCGCCGCAACCAAGGCCAAGGCACGTGAGAAGCTGGCCAAGATGACCAAGAAAGTCGGTTACCCCGACAAGTGGAAGGATTACTCGGCGCTGGTTGTCGGCCGCAATTCCTATGCCGAGAACATCCGCAACGCCGATATCTGGCTGTTCAACGATGACTTGTCCAAGTTCGGCAAACCGGTTGACCGAACCGAGTGGGACATGACGCCGCAGACCTACAATGCCTACTACAACCCGTCGAACAATGAGATCGTCCTGCCGGCCGCGCAGTTCTCCATCCCGGGCTACAAGGACGACCAGATCGATGATGCCATCGTCTACGGCTACGCCGCCGCCTCCACCATCGGCCATGAAATGACCCATGGGTTCGACGACGAGGGCCGCCAGTACGATGCCGCCGGCAATCTCGCCAATTGGTGGACGAAGGAGGATGCAGCCAAGTTCAAACAGCGCGCCGAGGTGATGGTCAAACAGTTCGACGCCTACGAGCCGCTGCCCGGCCTGCACATCAACGGCAAGGCGAGCCTGGGCGAAAACATCGCCGACTTCGGTGGCTTGCTGATCGGACTGGATGCCTTCAAGAAAACCGCGCAATACAAGGAGGGCAAGAAGATCGCCGGTTATACCCCGTTGCAACGCTACTTCCTTGCCTATGGCCTAAGCTGGCTGTTCGAGGAACGCGAAGCGTTGCTGCGCAGAACCCTGCTCAGCGACGTGCATGCGCCGCCAAAATGGCGGGTCAATGGCCCGCTGTCGAACATCCCCGAGTTCTACGAAGCCTTCGATGTCAAGCCCGGCCAGCCGATGTATCGCAGCGAAGCGCAGCGTGTGCATATCTGGTGAAAGGTGCGCCATGGCCCCGGAGTGTTAGGAAACGCACAGTTTCGGCAGCCATGACTGGGTAACCGGCATGCAAACTGCCACACTTCGCACCGCAAGCGCTGCGGAGTTGAGCCATGACAGCCCTGGTTATCTGCACCTTCATAGTCGCGGTCATCCTCGGCTACGCGACCATTATCTACAATGGTCTGGTTCGCGTGCGCAACGAGGTCAAGCTCGCCTGGTCGAACATCGACGTCCTGCTGGTGCAGCGCCACGACGAACTGCCCAAGCTGATCGAGGTGTGCAAGGGCTACATGCAGCATGAGCGTGAGACCCTGGAGTCCGTGGCCCGTGCCCGGACCAATGTCGACGGTGCGCGCAGCGCCGGTAACATCCCCTCGGTAAGTGTCGCCGAGGGTGCACTTCGCAGCCGACTGTCGAGCCTGTTCGCGGTGGCCGAGCGCTATCCGGACCTCAAGGCCAATGACCTGTTCCGAAATCTCCAGACCCGCATCAGCGCTCTGGAGACCGCGATCGCCGATCGACGTGAAATCTACAATGACGCCGTAAATGCCCAGAACGTGCGCCTCGAAGCATTTCCGGACATGCTGATTGCGCGCCCGTTTCATTTCCTCCCGGCAGACATGCTGAAGTTCAGCGCCGAGGAAACCAGCGATATCGACCTGAAGCCTGCCTTCGGAGGCTGAATGGCCGGGAATACGGCCACGGCGCTGTGGATACTGGCCGCAGTCAGCGGCCTGCTGGCGTTGGCGGCGCTGGGGGCAAGCCTTTGGCGCCTGCGCCGCGACCGTTACCTGGCCGATACGCCGCTGGTGAGAATCCGCTCGGCCCCTCAAGGCTACGTGCGAGTCGAAGGCATCGCCACGCCACCGCCAGGTGAGTCGCTGCGGTCGCCTCTCACAGGCCGAGCCTGCGTGTGGTGGGACTACAGCATCGAATGCAAGGAACAGTCAGAGCGGGGTCCGACGGTGTATCGGTCGGTTGAGAAGGCCACCAGCGTCACACCCTTCGTGCTCAGCGATGCCGACGGTGAGTGCCTGGTCGGGCCGGTGGGGGCCGAAGTCACGGCCACCATCAATGACCGCTGGCGCGGCAATACTCCCCACCCGACCGGGCTGCCCTACTTCCAGTCCGGGTTCCGGATCACGGAAACCGGGGACTATGTCTATCACGAACGGTTGATTTCCCCGGGTTCACGGCTGTCGGTTCTGGGCGAGCTGCGCTCGCACACCGAATTCGGCGCCGTCGATGAAAAAACCAAGGAGATTCTGCGGCTGTGGAAGCTCGACCAGCCGGCTTTGCTGCGCCGGTTCGACCGCAATCATGACGGTCAGATCGACGCCGCCGAATGGGACGCCGCCCGCGCCGCGGCCCATACGCAAGCCGAAGCGACCGTGCTGCACTCACCGATCGAACGCGTCGGCGTGGTCGGGCAGACTACCCATGGCGAGCCGTTCCTGATTGCGCCCTTGGACGCCAAGCGTCTGGTGCGCCGCGAACGGCTCCGCGCGGCCTTGCTGCTGCTCGCCAGCGTCCTGCTCCTGGTTCTGTGTCTGTGGGCGATTTCTGCCGTAGAATCGCGCGCATGACGACCACCTCCCTGCCCGCCTCCCGCCCCGCCTCCCAGACCCGCTCCTTCACCACGATCTTTCTGATCGAGATGTGGGAGCGGTTCGGCTTCTACGGCATGCAGGTGCTCATGGTCACCT
>DASZCK010000037.1:0-1550 GCA_035943195.1 Steroidobacteraceae bacterium | reverse complement strand
GCCCTGAAGGGCGCCGACGAGCTGCTCGAGAAGGCCATGTGCGAGGTGGACACCGACGCGTTCCTGGCGCCGGACGTGCAGTCATGAGGCGCCGCGACTCAGCGGCCCGCAAGGGCCCTGTCTCGGCATTGATGGAATCGGCCGATTGGAAGGCCTTGTGCGACGCTGAGAACGCACTGTGCAAGGCCGGCAAGATCCTGTGCGGCGCCGGCTGTGTTCTCAGGAGTGGCGAGGACAGTGCCTCGATCGATCCCACGCTCGCCGCTTCCGTGCTGGACCTCATCGGACATGCCGACAAGGCAATCCGCCAGTCATTGGACCTGCTGGCCGGTATCGAGAATCCGTCCTATGGCGAAATCATCGGTGGGATCATTGGCGAGGTGTACAGCCTGCACGGTCTCGTCATCGTTGCCAGGTACGCGCTGATGAATCGCGACCAAATCGAATGCGACACGGCCGTGAATCCTTTCGCTGACGCACTGGAGATCGCCGGGGGCATTGCCGGCCAGGATCCGGGCGACGGCATCGCCGGCAAGATCGGCGCGGGGCTGCTCAGTCTCACGGCCCAGGCCAAAGGAGCCCGGCCATGAGCGCAGGGCCGCCATGCCATGCCGAGAAGGTCACGGCCGGCACGTACACCTCTGCTGACCTTCGCAGGGTCATCGTGGCGACGGTCGAAGAAGTGCTGGCCCGCCGGCCGATGCCCAGCGCCGTCACGCTAAGGCAGGCGTCCGAAATGCTCAACCTATCGCCAAACACTGCGCGGAAGCTTAACTTGCCGCGGAACAAGGCTGGGCTGATTCCTTACGAGGCGGTATTGGCCGCGAGGGAGGCAGCATGAGCGCGGCGCTAAAGGCGTGTCTCGACTACTACGCCCGGTTTTCAACGCCTTCAACATTAGCGGAGAGTGACTTCGGCAATGCGATAGAGAACGCAGCCGACCATGAAACAGCAGCCGATTCGTGGCTGGACACTGGTGCACTTGCCGACGCGATTAGGCAGAGCATCTGGGACCTAGCCGGGGAGCTACCCAGTGAGGGGTGGCTGTGGGCCCCAGAGACACACGCGGATTTAGCGCGGGCGAGGGCATTGATGCTCCAGGCCCTGGAGATCATGAAATGCGCGCACGAGCGTGAATTGCCGCGGTTTAGGGAGTGGGACGAGCGGACGACGCGAGAGCATCAGGCGGCCCGGAGCAACGTCGTTTCAATCCGCCGCTGACGCTCAACGGCATCTAGCAATCTCAGGCCGTCCTGCTCGCGGGGACGGCCTTTTCTTTGGATCAGCCGCATGGATCCTTAATCGCTTGGGTGAGCGCTTGCGGATTCGCGGCCTCTCCGCCGTTCTGCCTATAGATGCTGAACCATCTGTGTTCATCGTCTTGCGCTGAAACTAGAGACTCGCCGGCACTGCGCTGGGCTGGAAGGTTTGTAACCCCGGAGAGTGCCTCGACACGCTTTTCGTGATCCAGCGCTTGCTGCGCCGCTGATTCCCGCTCTAAGGCTTCCAATACCCTGGCCTGAGCGACGTAGCGTTGATGGGGGCCCGAC
>DASZCK010000036.1:0-26416 GCA_035943195.1 Steroidobacteraceae bacterium | reverse complement strand
CTCCTGGATTGCCTCGGTGGGAGCCGACAGCGGGGCCGCCGCAGGCGTCGGCCCGGGGCCGGCGGCGGCGGCCGGCTCGCCCGCCAGTGCCACCAGCACCAGCGCAATCCCGACCCAGGCATACTCCCGGCAGGGACTCAGGTGCGAAAATGGTTCCGGGTGTCTCATGACTCAAATCCTGACAGGGCATTGTCTGTGTGGCGCCATCCGGTACCGCTGCGGGCCACTGCTGTATCCACCGACATTGTGCCATTGTGAATCCTGCCGGCGTGCCTGCGCTGCGCACGCGGTCGGCTGGCTGACCGTCAGGAACGTGGACCTGGCATTTACGGGCGCGACACCCCGTGAATTCGCCTCCTCGCCGGGTGTGCAGCGGACCTTCTGCGGCAACTGTGGCACCCCGCTGACGTACCGCAATACACAGCGTCCCCTGGAGGTCGATATCACCGTGTGCTCGCTCGAGGACCCGGCACTGGCGGCGCCGGTCGACCACATCTGGATGCAGGACGCGCCGGCGTGGGACTCGCCCGCCGACGGGCTGTCCCGACATTTGCAAGGGCGTCAAACACTTGCCTAAACTCCCCCTGCGGATGGCGAAAGCACCTTCACTGCGCTGGGCGGTTGAAGGCGGGGGCGCTAGCCGTCAAGATACCGCGCGAGCGGGCACCTGGAACCATAGGGGAATGTGAGTGAAGAGCAGATCGATTCTGACCCGGGCGCTCGTGGCCGCCGGCGCGGCATTGGCGGCCGTTCCGAGCTTCGCGCATCACTCGTTTGCGATGTACGACCAGACCAAAATGCTGGTCCTGACCGGCGTCGTGTACCAGTTCGTCGCCCAGGCGAACCATGCCGAGCTGCATATCTACCTGATCGGCGCCGACGGCAAGCTTGAGAAGAACGCCGATGGCAAATATCACGCCTACGGCATCGAGATGGCGGGCGCGGCCGCCGTGGCCGAACAGGGCATTACCGCCGATACCATGAAGGCCGGGACCATCATCAGCGTCAAGGTGAACCCCCTGCGCGAAGGCACTGATTTCGGATCCAAGGCCGGCGCCAGCGGCGTGGCCAAGTGTCCCTGGAAGATGCCGCCGGCCCCGGGCAAGGCCTGTGATTCCGTCGAGGGTCACGAAATTCTGGGCGCCCCCAGTTTCTAAAATGCCTGGGCCTCGGGGTAGCGTGTCGTGAAAGACTTTGCGGATTGGCTTTCCACCACGGTTCCCAGCGTCTATCTGCAGCTCCACGAAGCCTGGACGGTCCCGGTCATCCAATCCCTGCACATCATCGGCATCGGCACGGCCGTGGGATCGGGGCTGATGCTTGCTTTGCGGGTGCTGGGCTGGGTGGGAACGGACCTGTCCGTGGCGGACACTCGACGCCGCTTCGGCCCGTGGCTGACGGGTGCGCTGCTGCTGCTGCTGGCAAGCGGCGGACTGCTGATCGTTGCCGAACCGGTGCGCGAGCTGGTCACACTCTCCTTCTGGCTGAAGATGCTCTGCGTGGCGATTCTGGCCATGGTCTCGGTCCTGTTCCAAAGATCGGTCAGACAGGACGGCTCGAAATGGGAGCACACGCTTACGGCTCGCCCATCGGTGCGCCTGGCAGCGATGCTGACCTTCGTGCTGTGGGGCTGCATCATCATCCTCGGGCGTCTGATCGCCTACGACCACATCTGGGGCCATCTGTCGCCCGCGACCAAGGCCTGAAGTCCCAGTGGACATTACGGGCTGGCTGAAGAGTCTCGAGGATAGTGGCGTTGCCAAGAGTCTTCGCAGCTCCCTGTATTACTTCCCCTTCCTGGAATCGATCCACGTCATGGCACTCGCCGTGGTGTTCGGGACCATCCTGGTCGTCGATCTGCGGGTCCTGGGGTTGGCCTCCCGCCAGCGGCCGTTCACCCGAATGTCGTCCGAGCTGCTGCGGATGACGTGGGGCGCCTTCGCAGTGTCGGTGCTGACTGGGGCGCTGATGTTCACCACCAACGCCCGCGTGTACGCACACAACACGGCTTTTCAGGTGAAAATGCTGCTGCTGCTGTGCGCGGGGATCAACATGGCCGTCTTTCACCTGACGGCCGGGCGCCGCGTGGCAAGCTGGGACACGGCGCGAGCGGCGCCGGGCATCGGCAGGTCGACGGCAGCGTTGTCGATTGCGCTGTGGATGGCCATCATCTTTTCGGGCCGTGTCATTGGCTTCACCACCACCGGAGCAGAGGCCAAGGAAGCGCCGGCGCCGACAAGTGATTTCGATGATTTCCTGAGTGGCACGCCCGGCGGCAGTTCGGCCCCGGCGCGGCCTGCGACTACCCTGAGCGAACCGGGCCCGAAAAAGGAATCTGCCCCATGAAAGCATTTGCTCAACTGTGCGCGTTGGTCGCGTCGCTCACGCTCGTTGGCAGCGCGCGACTGGCGATTTCCCAGACCCCGGGCTCCGGACCGGCAGCCAGTTCGGCGCCAGTGGGGGCGCCGCCCGGGCTCGGCTCCGGCCTGGGGCGTCAGACCACCCGGCAGATCCCCCCTTACGTAGGACCGCCGACGGGCACCAAGCCGCTGGCCATCGACATGTTCACGTCCAAGAACTTCTACAAGGATCGGGCGCACTGGACCGACCCGCGCTACTACCGCTGCAATACGCCGCGCGAGATGGTCGAATACATGTGGGAGACCGGTCGCATCGGCGCACACCCGCCGGGCAGCGCCTCGTGGGGCAACTGCAGCATCGACTTTCCCCGCCAGGACATCATCAGCCACCTTCCCTACAAAACCGCGAAGGAGCATTACGAGGCGTTGCTGGCAGCCGCAAAAGCGCATGGCGGCCCGACCCAATATACCAAGGCGACGACGCCTGATTGGGATGGCTTCTACCGCAGGGACCCCAAGGCCACCGACTTTCCCGGCGTCACGGCCAACGACCGCGTCAATTCTCCCTTCGGACGGCTGGGCCTGACCGGAGAACGCTGGTTCTGGGGCGGAATCAATCAGCCATCGACCATCGTGTCGCTGCTGACGCCGGAGTATCAGAAGCGGTACGTGCAGATGCTCTACCACGAGACCGTCGACAACTCCAAGCAATGGAATGCGGAATTCTGCTATCCGGAAGGGTTCACGCGCTGGTGGGCATGGCCCTCCCGCGGCGATCAGTTCCAGCTGACCGTCACCGTCAATCAGGTTCAGTTCCTCTCCGGCATCGCCGACAACTTCCTGCGCCAGGTCCTGATCGGCAAGGAACACGTGCAGAAGGTGCCGCAATGGTACGGCGAGACGGTCGGATTCTGGGATGGCACCACGCTGGTCGCCTGGACCGCAAACGTTCAGGCCTGGACCCAACATACGATGTTCGAGAACAGCGGTAAGCTCGAGACGGTGGAGACCTTCAAGCCCGTGCTCGACGCCAGCGGAAAGTTCATCGGCATCGAGGACGAGGCCGTCTTCTATGACCCCGAGGCATTACTGCAGCCGGTGGTGGTGAAGGACCGTTTCCTGCGGCGCGCCACCGCGGATGATCCCAAGGCGCGGTTCACCTTCATCGAGTGCCTGAGCAATATCAAGAATGTGGATGGCCGGCCCAAGCAGCTGAGCAAGAATGATCCGGATTTCGTCGACTACTACGGCAGACCCTGGGCGCAGGTGTGGGAGAAGTACTTCGAGGCCGGCTGGGACAAGCCTGATGACACGGGCGTGCCGGAGGATGTTCTGAAGTCACTGCAGTAACGAATGCAGCTGGTGCGGCCCTCAACGCAGTTGCTGGCGGGTTACGTTGCGGCACTGGAACGCGGCTGGTCCGCGGACACAGTGCGTGGGGCGGCTGCGGCCGCGGAGGAGCTGGCCCGGATCCACGCCGATGCGGCGGGGTTTGTGGCCGGTCTTGAGGATCGCGAAGCAAAGGGCGGTCCTGTCACCCTTCCGGATGGATCTACCGTTGCGCGGCTTCCCGGGTTTCGCCGTTGGCTTTGGGACGCAGAGTTCTGCGGCAGCATCAACCTTCGCTGGCAGCAGGGAACGCACGAGCTGCCGCCCTACTGCCTCGGCCACATCGGCTTCAGCGTGGTGCCGTGGAAAAGACGCATGGGGTACGCCACCGCGGCACTCAGGTTGCTGCTCCCGGAAGCCCGCGCAGTCGGCCTGAACTTCGTCGAACTCACCACCGACCCTGACAACGTGGCCTCGCAGCGGGTTATCCTGGCCTGCGGCGGAGCATTGGTGGAGACCTTCATCAAACCCCAACAATATGGCGGGCAGCCGGGCTTGCGCTATCGTGTGCCCACCGCGTGAAGTCGTCGCGAGAGGAGCAGCAGGTAAAGACGTGTCCGAGGATTCGACAAGTGTGGCCAATCTGGGCCCAGAGGGCGCCGTTGATGCGCTGAGCCCGGATATCGCCGTGCGCAACAAACTCGTCATCAACCTGTTGCTGGTCGCGACCTTCGTCGTGATTCTCAATGAGACTCTGATGGCCGTGGCCCTGCCGCGGCTGATGCACGATCTCAAGGTCACGGCCGATGCGGTGCAGTGGCTGACGACGGCATTCCTCCTGACCATGTCCGTGATCATTCCGGTCACCGGCTTCTTGCTGCAGAGATTGAACACAAGGCCGGTCTTTCAATGGGCCCTGTCATTGTTTTCGCTGGGCACGCTGGTAGCCACCCTGGCGCCGAATCTCGAGGTCCTGGTGATCGCCCGCATCATCCAGGCATCCGGGACCGCGATCATGATGCCGCTGCTGATGACCACGGCCATGACGCTGGCACCGCCGCAGACCCGCGGCAAGACCATGGGCTTCATCACCACGGTCATATCGGTGGCGCCCGCCATCGGCCCCACGATCTCGGGTGTCATCCTCAACTACTTGAGCTGGCGCTGGATGTTCCTGCTGGTGCTGCCCATCTCCCTCGGTGCCCTGGCTCTGGGCGCGCGCCGCATGGTGAACGTAACGACCCCGCACAGTGCCCGCCTTGATGGAATCTCCGTGGTGCTGTCCGCAATCGCCTTCGGCGGCATCGTTTACGGACTCAGCAACGTCGGCGTGGCGACCGCCGGAGCGCACACGGCGGGCGCGTGGACGGCGATTGGCGCGGTGTTCCTGGCATTCTTCATCTTCCGGCAGATCAAGCAACAGGAGACAGGCTACCCGCTGCTCGATCTACGTACCTTTGCGTCCCGTAATTTCACGATGTCGGTGCTGCTGATGGCGAGCATGATGATGGCCCTGTTCGGTACCATCATCCTGCTGCCCATCTACCTGCAGAACGTACTGGGCCTCAACACCCTGCAGACCGGGCTGCTGCTTCTGCCGGGTGGCCTGCTCATGGGTCTGCTCGGACCCCATGTCGGTCGCCTTTACGACCGGGTCGGCCCGATCATGCTGTTGGTTCCCGGAGTCATCATAGTCAGTGTCGTGCTGTGGGCCATGACATTGCTTGGGCCGCACACCCATGTCGGCTATATCCTGGCAGGACATGTCGTGATGAGCATCGGCTTTGCCTTGCTCTTCACACCGCTCTTCACAGTCAGCCTGTCGTCGGTGAAGCCAAGCCTCTACTCCCACGGCAGCGCCGTCATCGGCACCATCCAGCAAGCGGCCGGAGCCGCTGGCGTTGCGTTGTTCGTGGCATTGATGTCGGCCCGGGCTGCCACACTGGGTGCGCGCGGCCTCGCCCCGCTCGATGCTCTGTCGGGTGGGATAGGCGGTGGCTTTCTGTGCGGCGCCATCATCTCGCTGTTCGCCGTGGCCTGCGTGTTTTTTGTGCGCAGGCCCACGGCGCAACCGGCGCCTGGTCACTGAGGGCCGGCGCCTAGCCTGGATAGATACCTTCGACCACCGAGACCATCGAGTCCGTCGAGGTCACGCCTGCATAGCGAAAGCCTGCCGCCCTCGATTACGAACAGCTTGCCGGTACCGGGCACATAGGAGGCTCGGTGAGATCTCGAGCGCGACGAACTATGAAGCGGCAATAGCTCACGGCTCTTGTCGACAGATCGGCGTAACGCGGAAATTCTTGGCACGATGACAGCTGCTTTCGCGATCAAACAGATGTTCGTCCCGAATCCCAGCCACAAATTCACCGCCACGTTACAGGACTTGCCCGTTAGCAGGGTGATGCAAAACGCCTAAATTTATTTGGCTCCTGCGAGATAATAGACAACGTCGAGTTGACGGAGTTGATCCGTTGCGCGGTGACGTCAGTCCGCAAGATGGAATGTTCTCCTATTTGTCGCCGGAACGGCGAGTGCCGGCGGAGCATCCGCTGCGCCAGATCAAGGCCGACGCCGACCGGGCGCTGCGGGCGATCAGCGCGCAGCTGGATGGCCTGTATGCGAGCGCGGGACGCCCATCGATCGCCCCGGAACGATTGAAGGGCCAGCTGCTGATTGCGCTGTACTCGGTCCGATCGGATCGGGCGTTCTGCGGGCAGCTCGATTACAACCTGCTGTACCGCTGGTTTTTGGATATGAACATGGACGAGCCCGGGCTCGATCAGTCGAACTTCTCGAGGTTGCGCGAGCGGTTGGTCGATACGGATGTAGCACGGCAATTTTTTGACCAGGTTCTCCAACTTGCTCGTTCCCGCCAGCTGCTCCCGGCCGAGCATTTCACGGTGGACTCGACTCTTCTTGAGAGCTGGGCGAGCCTGAAGAGTTTGAAGAAGAAGGGAGGGGGGCCGCCCAAGGATGGCGGCGATGGCACTGGGATGGTCGACTTCAAGGGCGAGCGGCGTACGAACGCCACACACGAGAGCGCGACAGATGGGGAGGCGTAGTTGATGCGCCGCGGCTGGGGACAGCCGGCGAAGCTCAGATTTGCCGGTCACGCGCTGATGGAGAACCGCAGCGGGCTGTGCGCTGATCTGCAGATTACCGACGCCAGATTGGCCGAACCGAAGGCGGCGCAGGCCTTGTTGTCCCGCCAACGTCGGCGGCGGATTCGCCCCGTCAGCATCGGCGCCGACAAGGGGTACCGCAGCAAGGCGTTCGTTGTGCACCTGCGTGAACATGGGATCCGGCCGGACATTGCGCGCATCGCGAGCCGCCGCATCCCGTCCTGGATGCGCGCAGCACTCGGCATGACAGCTATCGACAAAGTCAGCGCAAGCGAAAGCGAAAGCGTGTCGAGGAGATCTTCGGGTGGCTCAAAACGGTCGCCGGCTTTCGCAAGACCCGATTCATCGGCATCAAGCGCACTCAGTTGTATGCCTGCCTCGCTGCCAGTGCTTACAATCTCTTGCGAATGTCGCGGTTGATACCAATTTCGACGTAGGCGCTCCTCCCCGCTGATCGGAACTATTGCAGCAACACCTAATCGTTCGGTGGCACCGGGGGCCGGGGACAAAAGACATGATGGCTTTGGATCGTCGAGACATTTTCAGATTTTTGCATCACCCTGTTAGTTCACTTCAATCCCGGAGCTATCGGAAGGACGAGACCTCGCAGTTGTCGCGCTGGTGGCGCCCTCGAGAGCAGTAGGTCGTCTCACCGTCGATAGGTTGAGTCCAGCTCAGATTGTGCAAGATTCGCCACTCTTGCCGCCGACTTCTGCTTGCGAGGCAGCTCGAAGCAACGTCTAATTAAGAAATTCCATCAAATGCTGCGCTGCAAGACAGCAGAGGAAAGCGTCATGTTCCGCGTGAGAGCCGCTGGGGTCGACATATTCTTGTGCAATGTTGCCTCGATGCCCGCGCAGGGAGCCGGAACCAAGGTTGCGCCCGTCATCGCGGTGCACCTGCTGGAGCGTGCACTGGCGAACATACCATCCGGGTTGCGCCCATTCGTTCTTCGCGCGGGCCTGAATGACGGCGTGCCGCTTTGCCGGGTCAGCGATGTCAGACTTCGGACACAATTGCTTCGTCAGGTCGCCGGCGGGACCGTGATAGTTCTGACGAGTTGCGCGGCAGACTCCCAACAGACGGCTGCGCACGCGACCCAGGACGCACAGCAGCTCGATATCCTGCGCGAGTTCCGTAATCTGACTGGAGGCGTGTTGGCTGTCGATGGCCGCTCGTACGAACTTCTGGCCAGCGCGTCTGCGAGTCAGAACCGCGCTCCACGCGAGATACGCGTTATTGAGAGGGATGAGGCCCAACGGATCCTCGCCCGGGCACTCGGCTCTCCATGGACAGGCATGGTGCTCAGACAACTCCTGGAGAAGGTATTGCCGCGGTTGGCCCAGGATTCGATACCACCCGCCGCTGCCGAGGGATTGGTGTTGGTGCTTCGCGACGCGCAAATCAGAGCACGCACGCGCGAAAGTACGCCAAGTTCCGAGCCGGCAGCTCGCAGGTCTGCCAGCGAGCAGAAACACTGGGTCGAATTCAGATTCAAGGACTCAGGCACGCGCCCGCTTGCGGGCGCGCAATATCGCATCACGTTACCGGACGCGAGTGACATCAAGGACCAACTCAATTCGCAGGGCACAGTCCGTTACGAAGAACAGCCATCCGGCAGTGCCTCCATCCAGATCCTGGACATCGAGGCGGCAAATTGGAGCGAGGATGAAATTGACGCGCATGAACCGGTGGAACTCTCCGTCGAGGTAAGCGACGGCTACCCGGCTGGCGAGTCAGTTAAGTTCGACATCTTTCGGCTATATCGGGAGCGCGACGCTGAGGTGGTCGCCAGTTTGAGGGGTCGACTGGATTCCGACGGTCACGTAGCAACAAGGTGGACGCCAAGCTCAATCGCGTCGCCGGACGACCAATTCGTCTTCAAGGCCTCAATCAGGAAGGTTTGGCGAAAGTCGGCCCCGCTGGCGGTCCGTCACCGCGCCATAAGCGCCGAGTGGTCGTCCGCCCAGGCGCAGGAAGGCGATACACTCACGTTACGCGCGATTTTGCGTGGCATACCCGACGGTGAAAACGCGACCCTCAAGATCTTCGAGAAGCAGTGGCGAGGCGGTCGGAATACGCTTATCGATACGCGTTCGGCCACCGTAAAGGGGGGCGTCGTCGAATCAATCTGGACCGTACCGGCCGCGGCGGCGCCGTCGCCGCGCGGCGACCCCGGCCGACGTGACTTCAATTACACCGTTCAGGCCGCCAATTTGCAGCACACGTCTCGGCATGTGGCGGTCTTCCCTGCGCATAACTCTGATGGAACCGATGGGTCAACATGATGGACTTTGTTGGCGACACCGATGTCATTCACCCGGAGGTAATCGATTCGGAGATTCGCGCGTTCTTCTCCGCGAGCGTAGCGCGTTTGCTCGAGGCGGTCTGGTTGCGCGTTGAAGCACGATGGACCGCGGACAATACACCCCTGGCAGTCAAAGTCTTTCGTGAAGAAGGTGCGAGCCGACGCGAAGTAGTCAAGAGCTTCGACGGCAAACTCGCTGGCGGTGTCTGGGAGCAGCAGTGGAAGATCGAGCTTCCGAAGGGCCAACTCGATGACCTGCACGGCCCAATTAACCTGCGTTTCGAAGTGCAGGCAGACAAGCACCCGACACCGGCGTTCAGCCAAAGCATGCTCGTGCATCGCACGCGGTTCTCATCATGACCGCGCAGGCCGCCGAAGCGGCAGCAGCGCTGTGGGCACGTCTTCAGCCACGGTTCGACGACACCCCACGAACAAATCACGTTGAGACCGCGGCCGGGCAGCACAATTGGCCGGTTTCGAATTTCCCGCCGACTTTTGGCGCCGATATTGCGGATGTCAGGAGCGTCGTGGTGCATTGCACTTCTGGTTGGCCCACTCACGACAAGACCAACGAATTCGTTAGGCAGTACACGGTTCACGGCACACCTAAGGCCGGCATCGGGCCGCACTTCTATATGCCGCATGACGGCAAGGTGTATCGCTTGCTGTCGGAGAACAAGGTTTGCTGGCACGCCACATATGTCAATGCATGGGCCATCGGTGTCGAGACTGGCAACCTCAATGAAGTTGGGGCGCCTACGACTGCGGCGGGACCCTGGCCGCATCATTGGACGCCGCTCAGCACTGACACCCAAGATCTTCCCGGCACGAAGATCTACGCAATTTCGGTCAATGGCGAGATCTTGGTCGCCTATTACACCACGAGGAGCGCTGCTGCCCCAGCCGACGCCCACGCTGACGGTCACGTGATGATGCGGCTCAGCGAGCCGCAATACGTCGGCTGGGCGCGGCTGGCTCGCTGGCTGGCGGAGGTGTGGCGGATTCCGCGCAATTTCCCATTACAGCCCTACGTCCGACGCGGAAGCGTCGAGAGCGCCTGGCGCACTTATCGCGCGGCCGTCGATGCGGACCCAACGCGTGACATGCACATCCGCACGCAATTACAACCGCATCCCTACAATTGCAGCTCGACGACGTTCGAGTCGAACACCAATGCCGCCGGTTTGCCACACGTCTACGCTCAAGGGCGGCATCTGAATCCGCCGTGGACAGACTCGCATGGTAACCATCACCCGGCGAGGTGGATCAATGACATTTGGTCGAAACTCTTCAACTCCTACCGTGGATTTCACGCCCACAGCTATTCCGGGGCGATTGCCCTGCACGATGATGACCACAACTGTCCGGGTGCGTGGTTCGATTGGCAGCGATTCGCTCGCCTGGTGTGGGATTACTGGTGGTACCCATTCGATCTGGAGCAGTCGTCCCCGGCGGATGCGGTCACGTCGGTGACGGACCCTCGCGATTATGGCCAGGACGACGGCGCGTTGCATGAACACTACTTCGACGACGAACCGTCGTGGTTCGCCAAGGTCACGACACGGGGCTTCTACCCAGTTGGCGAGGAAACCGTAACACCCCACTTGCTGGCGGGACCGCCGCTGGGCCCGGTCGGAGAATTGGTCCGAATGTGGCGACGCTACTGGGGATTCTGGCACGGCGGCATGCACTTTGATCTCGACGCCGCGTCTCCCATCTATGCAATGGCCGGCGGCCAGATAGTTGGCGCGCGTTTGGGCCCCCCTGCGGGGAGCTTAAATCGCACGGGTTCGGACAGCCCACATCCGAGCGCGCTGTTCGTGCTGCTGCGGCACGAGGTGTTCTTCCGGCGTGGCGGCGGCGACCGCATCGATTACAACCAGGAACCTGCACGCGTCTATTCGCTGTACATGCACCTAGGTGTGCCAGACGCGCTCAGCTATACCGAGGCGGTTTCGACCAATCCAACATGGCTCAACCGAGTCATTACCATAAAGAAGGAATACGACTTGGGGCAGGCATTCCATGGGGCCCATCCCGCGCCGGCTGCACAGTGGGTGCCGCACACGACGCGCTGGGCCCGGCAGCAGCCCGTGTTCGATCAGCTGATTGCCGATCTCGAGGCTGGCAACATCGTGCGTTTCCCGGAGGGCGAGGATGCCGTCCGCATTGCCCTGGGCGATTTGCTGGGCTCCGCTGGCCACCTCGACACCGACAAGGCGGGCATCCATTTGGAGGTATTCTCGGCCGAGCAGGTTAACGATGCGTGGTTCGAGGCGATCGATAAGAGTGGGGCAGCGTCGCGCCCGTTCCACGCCGATTCAAATCTCGACGACGTGACCACCTTCATCAATGACCATGTCAGTGCGCCGCAGCAGGGTGCTTCACCGACAGAGGTCTATCGCGCGCTGCCGGCCGAGGAGAAGGCGTCTAGCTTCCAAACGATTGCACTGCGCGGCAAGAGCGAATGGGCGCTAAAGTCCAGTGATTTCCCCGCTGGCGGTTGGGCCGTCGCCAAAGACCTTATGTGGTGGGACAGCGTCGTACCGGACATGAATGGAGCGCTAACCGACGCACGCGACCGATTGCCCGCCGACGGCGTGGTCTGGCATTACCACCCGCTTGGGTTCATACACTGGCTGAACGGCATTACCTGGAAAAGTGAGTGGCCCAAATACCGGATCACAGACGCGACCGGCGCAGCCGTCCCCGCGCCGGCACGTCCACCTCCGCGAACTTAGGACGAATTACGCAGGGTTGCGATCAATTGCGAGGGTAGATGCGAACACCTGTCTCCCCTTTCTTTTGCCAGCGGTAGACACCGTCCTTGCGAATGCTCACTCCGCCGTCTGATGCGGGCGCGAGTGCCTCTGTGGAAATCAAATTCGGCAACGCGGCGACGGGCGGGAGCACCGCCCATGACTTCCCGAAGTCACGCGATTCCCACCGTGCAATCAAGCTTCCGACGACCTCAGTGCTTTGCCCGTAAAGGACCAGCTGCGCCAGCGAGCCGCGAGGCGCCACCACCGCCCGAAGGGGGTCCTGTTCTGAGGCGGGAACACGGCCATCGGTGGTGGGGATACCGGGGGGAACGCCTATCGGCCGAAAGGTCCTGCCACCATCATCCGTCAGATATACCCAGGCTGGGTCGACGTGCTCCTCTGATGCGCAGCTTTCTGTTAAGAACAGCGCCACACCGGGGCGGGCGTTGTCTGCGATTATGAAACGAATGGGTTGCGCCCCCGCCATCTTGATGTCCATACGGCGCCAATGCTCACCAGCGTCCGACGAAACCAAAATCCGACCTATCGTCGACCCGTCGCCACAGTGGCCGTCAGTCAACCAGATCCATCCTCCGGCACCCATGGCAACGCCTACGGCCGATGGCCTCGACGGGCTTTCCGTGCGCCGGACCTGCATGCCCGGTACGCCTGGATTGGGCAGCACCATGGCGACCGCGTGCCACGCGTGCTCATACCCACAGCCTCGCTCGAAAGCCAGTGCGCCCTCGCTATTTAAGCCAACAACCACGTCAAGCGCCGAATAGTGTCTCCTCTGACATTCATTGCTTGCGGACGTGGTCAAGCGACGGACTTGTAGGCTTTTCATGTCCAGGGCAAACACACCGTTCGCACCAGTGAAGAACAGCGTGCGGCCGTCAACCGAGAGCTCGGCGTGGCCGAAGTCGGCCTCTGGAAGGTGTACGAAGGCTTCGGGGGCGCCGGCCGCGCAGTGAATGCTCCAAAGGGTGCTGCTCCCACGAGGGGCGTTCTCCGTGTGACTCACGTAGGCAACAAGCACTGCATTTGCGCCACCGGGATAGACGCGCAGTTCGTATGGGCCATCATTTTCGACCGGCAGAACGTACCGACGACCCCCTACCCTCACTCGCAGTTCGCTACCGCTCGCTGAATCCATGGATGCCATGCAGGCAGGTGCCCCCGCCGCAATCGCTGCCGTGTTCGTCCCCACGCCCGTTGCACTATGTGCCGACGCGGTCAGGACGACAAGCGCGCATCCGAAGGCGGCAGTCGCAAACTCATGGTGCAGTGTCATAGCCATACTATGCCGCAATAGGATCTGCGTGGTCGAGCACGGTGGACAATGCTGTTCATTGGGGCAATCTATCACTCAGCGGGTCTAGTTCCCGGGGATCCCGCTCGTGTTGTCGACGGAGACCCCAGCAAGGGCTGAAGTCACGAGATTCAGTTCGATTGGTTGTAGGCAGTGTTCGAAGCCTGACACAATGTGTTCCGTGAGCTTGAAAATGCCGCGAAGTGTCGCGACGGCCAGTCGGACATTTACAAAAGTAGGCGATGCAGGTCGCTCTTCGCGGCCGGCGCCTAGCCTGGATAGATACCTTCGACCACCGAGACGATCGAGTCCGTCGAGGTCACGCCTGCATAGCGAAAGCCTGCCGCCTCCAGCAGATTCTGGTACTCCAAGGCGGTGCGCTCGCGTCCGGTCAGAAACAGCATCATCTCAATGTCAAAGAGCTTGCCGGTATCCGGCACATTGGGGCCTTTGACGAGGCACTCCGCGATGAGCACCCGGTTTCCTGCCTGGGCCACCGCGGCAATGTTCCGCAGTATCCGAATGCACTCGGCGTCGTCCCAGTCGTGCAGGATGTGGCGCAGGAAGAAGGCGTCGGCCTTGACCGGAATCTCCGTGAAGAAGTCGCCACCGACCACA
This sequence comes from Steroidobacteraceae bacterium, assembly GCA_035943195.1. Taxonomy (GTDB): domain Bacteria; phylum Pseudomonadota; class Gammaproteobacteria; order Steroidobacterales; family Steroidobacteraceae; genus DAIDKA01. The sequence continues at coordinate 12,602 of DASZCK010000036.1, read as the reverse complement.
TCGCAGCGGCTCGACAGCCCCAGTCCGGCGATTCTCTTGCTGACCTGCGCCGCGACCTGAGGCGCATCGAAGAGCACACCGGAGCGCTCTGCGCCGCCGCCGAGATAGCCGATCAATACATCACCGTGGCCGCCGCCGACATCGGCCAGCCGCCGGATGCGGGAAAAGTCGTAGCCTTTCAGGACCGCGTCCGTTTCCGGCCAGTGGATACCCTGCCAGGCGCGCTCCATGGTGCTGATGCGCTCGGGGGACTCCTGCATCCACGCAAACACGTGCTTGCCGAAGCGCTTCTCGAACGGAACGTGCCCCCCCACCACACCATCTAGAAGGCCCAGGATGGCCTCGAACGCGGCATCGGAGTTGAACAGCACGAACGGCTGAAACGAGCCCTCCTTCCCGGTCCGCAACAGATCCGACAAAGGCGTGAGCGCAAACCTGTGGCCCGGCTGCTCCTCGAAGACCCCGTCGGTCGCCAGCAGGCGCATGACACGATACAGGTAGTCCGGATTGGCCTTTACGTTGCGGGCGATGTCGTCACTGGAGCGGGCGCCGTCAGCGAGTTGATCGGGGACCTCCAATTTCGCCACCACGTACAGACAGGCGGACTTCAGGAAGCCCATCTGCAGATTGATCAGGGCACCCAGTGCCTCGTTGCGATGCATCATTCCTCCTCAGGCCGCGATCACGAAGTCGCGATATGCTTTCCCCATGCCCATCGTTCGCTACCATCCGGACGCCCCGCTAGATCGTTATGTCCGGTTCTTGTGGTGGTCCCAGCGGGACACACCACAGGACTACTGCGAGTACATCTTTCCCTCCGGCGGGGTGCAACTTCTTTTCACGTTGCACGAGACGCCGATAATCTGCTGGCCCTCGGTACCGTCGGCGCGACCGGTGGAATGGTCAGGCAGCGTGGTACACGGCCCGCAACAGAACTACTACATATCGGGCCCCAAGCCTCGCGGCGCCGTCGCGGGTGTGGCCTTCCGTCCCGGCGCCGCCGGGGCAGTTCTCGGAGTCGCTGCACCGGACCTGGTGGATCAGCATGTTGCTCTGAGTGCACTGTGGGGCAAGCCGGGGCAGGAACTGCATGACCGGCTGATGGCAGCGCCTGACCACCTGGCAGTTTTCCGCATCCTTGAGCAGAGCTTGAACACGCGGATCCAGCGTTCCCTTGTCGCGCATCCGGCGATAGCGCATGCGCTAAGGTCGCGCTCGCGAGCTAGGATAGCGGAGCTTCAGCACGAGACCGGATACAGTGCCAAGCACTTCATTGCGTTGTTCAAATCGGCAGTCGGAATAACGCCGAAGCACTATTGGCGGATCCAGCGATTCAACACCGTGTTGCGGTGCCTCGCCGCGGAAGGCGACTGCAATTTGGCCGAAACCGCCGCCGCCGTCGGCTATTCCGATCAGGCTCACATGACGCGGGAGTTTCGTGAGTTCGCGGGTATTACGCCCACTCAGTATCGACCCACGGGATCCGATCGGCCGCTGCATCATAGGGCAGCCAAACGCCCCCTATCCAACTCCAGGTAAATAACCTTCAAGACGGGGTCGCCCAGGATCCCCAGAATGGTTGCCTGTCACTCGGACGAGAACAATCATGAGCGATGTCCATGAGGTTTACCCCTATTTGCGAGTTCATCACGCGGCAGAGGCGATCGAGTTTTACTCGCGCGCGTTCGGTGGCCAGGAACTGTTTCGTTTGACCGCACCTGATGGCCGCATCGGCCATGCGCAAATCAAATTCGGGCCAGCCACGATTATGGTGGGGGACGAATACCCCGAGCGCGGCGTCCTCGGACCCCTGGCCTTGGGTGGAACAACGGTGTCCATCCATCTGCACGTCGAAGATGTCGATCAGGCGTTCGAGCAGGCGGTCAAGGCTGGAGCCGCGGTGGTCATGCCGCTCAAGAATCAGTTCTGGGGCGAGCGGATAGCCATCGTGCGTGATCCCTTCGGACACGAGTGGCTGCTCGGCGGGCATTTGGAATCGCTGACGCCGGAAGAAATGCAAAGCCGCTACACGGCATTGTCCACGAAATGACCACGCGAGGAGCAGAGAATGGTTCAATCAGGGCCGCTGGAATTTTTCTCGACGTACCTTCGGCTCCGAGCCAACGCGTCGGTCGAGCCTCTTACCGTAGACGACACGTTTTGGCAGCGCATTTCGAGCGGCCAGCTCGGCAATTTTCGCAGCGAGTTTCTGATAGCTGGCACGACCTTCGACCGGGATTGGCCGACTTGGGAAATGCATCCGAACGGTGATGAGATCGTCTGCCTGCTGTCAGGCTCGGTGGTATTTCTGCTTGAAGTCGAGAACCAGATTCAAGAAATCGAACTGCAAGACCCTGCCGCGTATGTCGTCGTGCCGAAGGGCACCTGGCACACCGCCAGGACCAAGGGTCAGTGCAAAATGCTTTTCATTACTCCCGGTGAGGGTACGCAACAGCGGCAGGCGACCTGAACGCGCCTTCATTCCATCGTGACGCTTTTCTCAGAACTTGGCTAGGGCAGCGCGGGCGAGCGCAATTTCCTTGGTTCTTGCCTGTTCGGGAGGAACCCCGTACAGATGTATGTCCAGCACCGCGGCTCCCTTCTTCACCTGCAACGTGCAGGTCACGGGACTAGTGCTAAACACCGCCTCTTCCCCCAGGCCTTGGACGGGCGAGCGCGTAATGCTGCGCATCGTTGCTCGCGCTGCTTTGGTCTGTTCCCACGCACTCGCGCTCAAAAACCCGAGCGTGAGCCTTTTAGGATGAGCACCTGACGTCTGATCCGCCAGTACCCACTCACAGAGAGTCGCCACGACGTGCTTACCCGCGGTGACCTTTCCCTCCAACGCGACGCTGACTTGCTCCGTGGTTAGGACAGAACATGGATCTTTGGGTGGGTCGAATGCCATTGCGTCGCGCGGATTCGAAAGCAATGCAAGTGAGGTGAGCAACGTGAACATCCCGGCGAAAGATGCTGATGTCATCTTCATAGAAGTTCCCCTAAGAGTAGCGATCATACCAGCGCCAGTCGTACTGCAAAGGTGAACCGCAGTCGGTCGAGGATATTCAGCGTGCGCGGGCGGCAGCTCCGGCGCCTCAGCAACCCTTCTGCGGTGTCAGCGCGGCACGCACCGCAGCAAGTTCCGCGTGCAGATCGCGAACCTGCTGCTCGAGTGCGCTGACGCGCTCGCTGAGGGCCCCGGCCGACGTCTCGAGGCTCGGCTCGGCGGCGCGCTCACTCGTGCCGGCCTCTCCGGCAACAGCGTGCACTTCGCCGCTGAACAGATGCGCGTAGCGCGAGTCGCGACGGCCCGGTTCGCGCGGCAGCTGCACGACACGCGGGCCGGTGGGATCCTTTGCCAGATGCTCGAGTGCACTCTCGACCTCTGAGACATCGGAGAACGGCGCCATGCGGGCGGCGCGCGAGCGTAGTTCCCCGGGGGTCTGCGGTCCGCGCAACAGCAGCTCGCAGAGGATCGCCCGCTCCTGCGCCGTGAACTGCAATGCGCTGAACTCGGTGTTGCAGAAACGCTGCTGATACTTCGGCACGCGACTGCCGAAGCCAGACTTCTCGATCACCAGATGCTTGCGGCTCAGTGAGTCGATGAGTTGCTGCACGGCGGTGACTGTCAGCTCGAGTACCGGGTCGCGATTGCTCTTTTGATTACAGGCCAGCACCAGCGCATTGAGCGAAAGCGGGTATTGCTCGGGTGTCGTGATCTGCTTCTCGATCAGACTGCCGATGACGCGTGCCTCGTGAGGCGATAACTGTGGATTCATGGCGGGTTCACTCCACCGTTACGCTTTTCGCCAGATTCCTCGGCTGATCGACGTCGGTGCCCTTGAGAATGGCCACGTGGTACGCCAGCAGCTGCAGCGGAATGGTGTATACGATGGGCTCCTGGAAGGAGGTCACGTGTCGGGGCATGTTGATCACCGTGACGCCATCGGCGTCCTGGAACCCCGCTTCGGGATCTGCAAAGACGATCAGCTCGCCACCCCGGGCGCGCACTTCCATGAGGTTGGACTTGAGCTTTTCCAGCAGCTCATTGTTGGGGGCAACCGCAATCACGGGCATGTCGCTGTCAACCAGGGCCAGCGGCCCGTGCTTGAGCTCCCCGGCCGGGTAGGCTTCGGCGTGGATGTACGAGATCTCCTTGAGCTTCAAGGCGCCTTCCATGGAGATCGGATACAGGGCGCCGCGGCCCAGGAACAGAGTGTGGTGCTTGTCGGCGAAGCGTTCGGCCAGCTTCTGCACCACCGGATCCAGGGCCAGTGTCTTCTCAATCAGCGACGGCAGTTCGACCAGGCGCGCAACCAGCCCGCGTTCGCGCTCGGCGTCGGCCCCATGATGCTTGGCCAGGGCCACGATCAGCATGCCCAGCGCCGTCAACTGGGTACTGAAGGCCTTGGTGGAAGCCACGCAGATCTCCGGGCCCGCACGCGTGAGCATGACCAGGGACGATTCGCGCACCATCGCGCTCTCCGGCGCATTGCAGATCGTCAGCGTGGACAGGTAGTCCGCCTGGCGCGCGAGGCGCAGGGCGGATAGCGTGTCCATGGTCTCGCCGGATTGTGAGATGGTCACGAACAGCGAGCCGCGTGGGACCACCGGATTGCGATAGCGATATTCGCTGGCCACTTCCACCGTGCAGGGAATCCTGCAGATCTGCTCCAGGAAGTAGCGTGCCACCAGCCCGGCATGAAAGCTCGTGCCGCAGGCCACGATGTGCACATGCTCGGTGCGCCTGAAGACATCGCCGGCGGCCGGACCAAAGGCGGCTTCCAGCAATCTGCCGTTGGCCACCCGTTCCTGCAGGGTGTCGGCGACCGCGCGCGGCTGCTCGTGCATTTCCTTGAGCATGAAGTGCCGGTACGGTCCCTTTTCCGCCGCATCGGCCGACAGCTCGCTGTCGCGCGCCGGGCGCTCGACGCCATTGCCGTCGCGATCAAGAATCCGGTAGCCGTTGCGGCGAACCTCCGCCACGTCGCCCTCCTCGAGGTAGACGAAGCTGCGGGTCACGGGCAGCAGCGCGGCGACATCCGAGGCGACGAAGTTCTCCGCGACGCCCAGTCCCAACACCACCGGACACCCTTCGCGGGCGACGATCAGACGGTCCGGGTCCTGCGCACTGACCACGGCCAGCGCATAGGCCCCTTCCAGTTCGGCGACCGTGGCACGCACCGCCTTGAACAGGTTCATGACCGTACGCATGTGGAAATGGATGCGATGGGCGATGACCTCCGTGTCCGTCTCGGACAGGAACTTGTAGCCCAGCCGTTCCAGGTCGGCGCGCAGTTCGGCGTGGTTTTCGATGATGCCGTTGTGGACGAGCGCCAGGCCGTCGTGGGAGACATGGGGGTGGGCATTGCGTTCGGTCGGGGCACCGTGGGTGGCCCAGCGGGTGTGCGCGATACCCACCTTGCCGCGGGTCGGCTGCTGCTCGATGGCCTCCTCGAGGGCCCTGACCTTACCGACGGCTCGCAAGCGCATCAGACCGCCGGAACCCTTCAGGACCGCCAGCCCGGCTGAGTCGTATCCTCGGTACTCCAATCGCCGCAGCCCCTCCATCAGGATCGGGACGATGTTCCGCTCGGCAATGGCCCCAACGATTCCGCACATATCCAGCAGACCCTCCTTCCTGGAACCGATTAGTGTGCCTGATCCGCATTCGGGCGGCGAAGGGCGGCTGCGGCGCGGGTGATTGTCACAATGGCCGCGCTAGGATGGGGCAATTCTGTGCCGGGGCTGCCTTGTCGATCTCCATACTCATCCTGACGCTCAATGAGGAGGTCAATATCGGGGCATGCCTGGACTCGGTTTCCTGGTCCGACGATGTGGTGGTGCTGGACTCCGGCAGCACTGACCGCACCGTCAGCCTCGCCGCCGAACGCGGTGCGCGGGTCAAGTCCCGTCCCTTCGATGACTACGCCAGCCAGCGCAATTTCGGCCTCAGCGGCATCGACTACCGACACGATTGGGTGCTGATGCTGGACGCGGACGAGCGGGTCCCGGCGGACCTGGTCCGTGAAATGCTGCAGGCGGTCGCGGCCGCGCCGAGAGAGGTCGCCTTGTTTCAGCTGCGCAGGCGCGACTGGCTGCTGGGACGCTGGATCCGCCGCAGCAGCGGCTATCCCACCTGGTTCGGACGTCTCGGTCGTCGCGGACGGGTGAGCGTGCAGCGGCCTATCAATGAGGAGTATCACGCGGCAGGCCGGGTGACATCGCTGTCGGGACATCTCGATCACTACCCGTTCAACAAGGGCTTCGCCGACTGGATCGCCAAGCACAATCGGTATTCGACCATGGAAGCGCAGCTCTTCGAGCAGAGGCGGGCGCAGCCGCCGAGCGGCTCGGTGTTCGCGCACGATGCCGTGCTGCGCCGCAAAGCCATCAAGGATCGGGTGTATCGCTTGCCGGGCCGTCCGGTCCTGATGTTCCTCGCCCTGTACCTGCTGCGCGGCGGATTCCTCGAAGGTCGAGCCGGCCTCACCTTCTGCCTGCTGCGGGCCTGGTACGAGGTCATGATCGATGTGAAACGCCGCGAACTGCGGCGGCGCGCCGCCAACCTGCCGGTGTAACGCTTCAACTGACTGCGCGGCTCATCCGATTTTGCGAGTGCCGACAGTTCGTGCCGGGTTGCCGGCCACGATGGTCCGTGGTGGCACGCCGCGCACCACCACCGCGCGGGCGCCGACGATCGCGCCCGCACCCACTGTCACGCCAGGGCCCACAAAGGCCTCGGTACCCACCCACGCGTCATCTTCCAGTACGACCGGAGGTTTCAGCAGCGGCAGCGCCGGATCCGAGAAGTCATGCGTGCCGGCGCAGACATGGGCTCGATAGGACAGCGTGACGCGCCGCCCGATGACCACCTTTCCCAGACTGTAGATCAGGACGTCCTCACCCAAGGCCGACCATTCGCCGACTGTGAGGTTCCAGGGCATGTAGATACTGCAGCTTGCATAGACGTTGACGTGGGGGTCGATACGCGCGCCGAACAGGCGCAACACGGCGCGCCGCCAGGCAAAACAGGGACGCGGACTCAAGACCAGCAGCCAGCGCCCGAAGGCCCACGCAACGCGTCGTAGTTGTTCCTCGCCGGAATACTTCACGGCGGCCCGATTGGCCGGCAGATCGGTCAGAGGCGGATCAGTCATGGCGGCGCCTCAAGGTCGAGGTGTCCAATGTAACGAAACCGTCGCATTTGCTCGCTAGGTTGATCGGTTCTGAAACAGGTTCTTGAAAGGCAGGCCGAATGCGGCTCAGAGTGACATCGCCGGCGTACGTCGTATCGGCGTTCGCAATTGTAGCGACCTTGATTTCGTTCGCGCCATTCTTCTACGAGGTATTCGATCTTCGGACCCTCGCCCCGGACACCGGCTTCGGCATCGTGCTGCCCTTTGTCAGCCTGTTCCTCATCTGGCGGCAGCGGGACCAGCTGCGCGGCATTCCCATTACCGGCTCCTGGTACGGCCTGCTGCTGGTGGCGGCCGGACTTGCACTGCGTGCCATCGGCGCTTTCAGCACCATGAGCACTGTGGTCCGCTACGGTTTTCTGTTGGTCCTGTACGGCCTGGTGCTGTCGTTTACCGGACCGAAGCTGTTCCGGCGGCTGGGGGCTCCGCTCGCGATCCTCTTCTTCATGGTGCCGCTGCCCATGTACCTGACGGGCATGCTTACCCTCGATTTGCAGCTGATTTCCTCGATCATCGGCGTGTGGATCATCCGTGCCTTCGGCATCAGCGTGTTCCTCCAAGGCAATGTGGTCGACCTCGGAACCATGCAACTGGAGGTGGCTGAAGCCTGTAGCGGTCTGCGCTATCTGCTGCCGCTGATGGTGCTGGCCTTGATGGTGGCTTATCTGTACCGCGGCGAGTCCTGGAAGCGGATCCTCATATTCCTGGTAAGCGTCCCAGTCACGGTGCTGATGAACAGCATCCGTATCGGCTTTATCGGCATCACCGTGGAGTATTGGGGCAGGCGCATGGCCGAGGGCGTGCTCCATGATTTCGAGGGCTGGCTGGTGTTCATGTTCAGCGTGGCCGCCGTGCTGCTCGTGGCGTTCGCGCTGACCAAGGTGGGACGGCGCTCTCGCTGGGCGCAGGCGTTTGATCTCGCCGCTGCCCCTGCACTCGCCACTGGCGCCCCCAAGGCGTCGACCGTGCCTTGGGGCATTCCGCGTTCCTTCGTAGTGGCAACGGCCATCGTGACGGCTGGCGCCATCGCCGGACTGACCATGCCCGAACGCCAGTCGACGATTCCGGACCGCGAGGATTTCGCGCAATTCCCCACCCGCATCGGGGACTGGAGCGGTCATCGTGGTGTCCTCGACAAGGTCTACCTCGATGCGCTGGATCTTACGGACTACCTGCTCGTGGACTATGTCCGCGCCGCAGGAACATACCCGATCAACTTCTACTCCGCGTACTACTCCGAACAGAAGGGATTCAACCGTATTCACTCGCCGCGCAACTGTATTCCGGGCGGCGGATGGGAAATCACCGACCTGACTCAACTTAAAGTTCCGTTGGGCAGCGCCGGTCGCACTCTGCCTGTGAACCGAGTGGTCATCGCGCTGGGGGAGCAGAAGGAACTCGTCTACTACTGGTATCAGGAACGCGGCAGAGCCATGACCAATGAGAACATTGTGAAGTGGTACCTGTTCTGGGACTCCGTCAAGCGCAACCGGACCGACGGCGCCCTCGTGCGTATAGTCGCACCGTTGCCCCGCAATGCTTCGGCGGCCGATGTCGATGCTGAGATGCAACGCTTCGCCGCCAACGTCGAACCGCAGCTGAACCACTACGTTCCGGACTGAGCGCGCGCTCGCCCGCCCGCTCCACTGGCATAGGCCAATCCATAGACACAGGGCAGCACGGCCGGCAGCAGCAGCCGGAACTCCGACATATTGCCATTCATGATCCGATAGAAGACCCACCAGGCGGGCAGCACGCAACAGTTGGCGATGAAGAAGCCCCGGCGCCAGTCCGGTATTTTTATCGGCAACAGACGATTCAGGCACAGGAGGGCGAACACCGCCTCGAGCCCCAGGGAGCAGATCGCGGTCAGCGACAGCATGCCACGCCCGAGAAAGATGTCCCGTGGATTCAACACGATGAGGCCGTCTCCGGTCATCGGACCGGGATAGAAATGGCGCAAACCCTTATATTCCAGCGCAAAGGCTGCGGCGAAGGCGGCAAACCACAATATCCGATCCCGCAATGGACGGGTCCGCTCGAGGATCATCCACAGGCCAACCCAGGTCACGACGTGGAATGACGATTCGCGAAACAGGCCGGTCAGCAGCATGAAGACCAGCGTCAGCCCCATGTTGCCCCGAAGCAGGCAGTACAGCGCCAGGCTGATCAGTGCCAGCGCCGGCATGTCGTACGGGTAAAACACATACAGGCTCATCAACACCATGGCGGCATAGGCCGCCATGAAATAGCGCCAGTTGAGCCCGGTCCCCGTGCGCAGCACCGGAATGGCCCCGACCCAGGCATACAGCGGCGTCAGTACCGCGGCCGCGATGCGCAACGGATGCAGCCTTACGTCCGGGCTGTGGACCCATCCTGCGATGAACCGGGCCACACTCCAGAGGATCTCGTTGCCGAGGAAACGCGTATAGGCGAGCGTGCCCAGCTGCAGGTAGTCGCGCTTGAACAGCGCGAAATCCGTGAGGTCCGAGGCATTGCCCTGGATCACACCAGTTGCGATGTCCGGCAGGAATTTGAACATCACCAGTTCGATCGCCAGCGCCAGCGCCAACAGACTCAGCAGTTTCTCGCCGGCCTCGGCATCGCCCGTGCGCGTCAAGGCAGCTGCTCAACGGGTCGTTCCTCGCACAGCTCCGCCAGCAGTGCGGACCAGTCCGCAGCGGCGCTGTCGCTGGTGTGACGCGTGAGTGCCACGCGCCTGGCTTTGACGCCCAGGGCCTGCAGTCGCTGCGGATCAGCCTGCAGCGCCCGCAACTCAGCGGCCAGTCGCCCTCCCGATCCGGGTTCCACGCTGATTCCACAATCATGCTCGCGCAGCAGATTGGCGACCTCGCCCTGCACATGACCGATGAATACAACGGGGCGGCCGGCAGCGAGAATGCCATAGACCTTGCTCGGCACTATCAACCCTTCCAGTGCCGGCAGCAGGCTCACGAGGTGCACGTCCGCCGCCGCCAGGCAGTCCGACACCAGCGTCGCAGGCTGGTAGCCCTGGAAGTGGAAGTTGGGCAGTGCCGCCTGCGCCACCGCCGCGCGCAATTCATTGAAGCGGGCGCCGCCGCCGGTCATCAGAAAGGCGAAGCGCTCATCCTGAAGCTGCCGTGCAGCGTCCAGCAGAGTATGGAACTCGTGGGCCCGACCGAAGTTGCCGGAATAGCCGATCACAAAGCGGTTCTGCAGCTGAAGCCGGTTGCAGGTATGACTCTGGCGCTTCGCGATGGGCGCAATGGCCTGTGGATCCGTCCAGTTCGGGATGACTCGAATGCGATCCGCAGCGAGGCCTCGTGCCAGCAGCAGGTCGCGCATCGAGTTGCCGATCACGATATTCATGGCGGCCCGGCGCAGCGATCGGTCGCGCAGGCCCACAAGAATCGCGTGCAGCCAACGCGGCATCACTGTCGGAGCCAACGCCAGCGCCACTTCCGGAAAGACATCCTGCAGCCAGTTCACCAGCTGCGCACCACGGCAACGGGCGGCCAGTGCACTGACAACGCAGATCAGTGGCGGATCGGTCTTTGCGACGACGACATCCTGCGAGCGAAGCACCGACAGCAGCTTCCGGCCCGCAGCCAGATGGAAACTCAGATAGTCCAACGCGCGGCCCAGCAGCCAGCTGCGACCGAAGGTAAAAGTGGCAACGCGGTGCACGGTCACCCCGCGAACACGCTCGCGTGCCGGCAGCCGTGCATGTCCATCCTCATAGAGCTGCCGCGAGGTGACGACCGCGACGTCGACGCCGCGTTCCACCAGGCGGAAGGCCAGGTCCGACAGCAGGCGGCTGGTGGCCGATTCGTCCGGGTGGAAATAGCGGTTCACGAACACGACGCGCGCGGATCGTGGAGTGTGGGCGAAAGCCACGTGGAGCTACGTCGCGCGGCGCGCCGCGGCTAGCCAGCCGGCGAACCCCCGCCACCACTGCGCCAATGGCAGCCAGGAGCCCTTCCTGGGCTGGTACCTCGCCACCTCTCCGGGGGTGTTGCTACCAGTGATTCCGCACATGCTTCGCCTGTGTATACTCTTGTTTTATATGCATTCGTGAGCGGCTGGTGAGTGTAGTCGCATTGTGTGACCCTTTTGTTGATCAGCTTGTGTCGGTGGAGAATTCCCTTCCATGATGCTCGTGACCGGCGGCGCCGGATTCATCGGTTCCAACCTCGCGGCCGCCCTGGCTGCACGGGGCCACGATGTGGCCATCTGCGATCGGCTGCGTCATGGTGACAAGTGGCGCAACATCGCCAAGATCGACCTGCGTGACGTCGTTGCCCCTGAACAGCTCGACGACTGGCTCGCAACCCGCGGCAAGACGGTCGCCACAATCTTTCACATGGGCGCAATCTCCTCCACTACCGAGACCGACGCCGACCTTATCCTGGAAACCAACTTCCGCCTGTCGCGATGGCTATGGGAGTGGTGTGGGCTCAATGGCCGGCGCTTCATCTATGCCTCTTCCGCTGCCACCTATGGCGGCGGCGAGGCGGGCTTCGAAGACGATGATTCGTCCGAGAGTCTGGCGCGGTTGCGTCCGCTTAATGCCTACGGCTGGAGCAAGCAGCTGTTTGATCGCTGGGCGGTTCGCCGGGGCCAAATCGACGGCTGCCCGTCGCAGTGGGCGGGCCTGAAATTCTTCAACGTCTACGGTCCAAATGAGTACCACAAGGGCGGCATGCAAAGCGTCGTCGCCCAGAAATACGCTCTGGCCGCGGCCGGCGAACCGGTGACGCTGTTCCGCTCGCACCGCCAGGGCGTGGCCGACGGCGGCCAGCTGCGCGATTTCATCTACGTGGCCGACTGCGTCAATGTGATGCTGTGGCTGCTCGACAACCCCAAGGTCAGCGGCCTGTTCAACCTCGGGACCGGCAAGGCCCGCAGCTTCGCCGATCTGGCCACGGCGCTGTTCGCCGCCGTGGGCAAGCCGGCACGACTGGCCTATGTCGACATGCCTGTCGCCATCCGCCCGAACTACCAGTACTTCACGGAGGCACGGATGGAGCGCCTGCGCGCCCTGGGATATACGCAGCCGTTCACCTCCCTGGCAGACGGCGTGCGTGACTACGTGCAGCGCCACCTCTCGCAGCCCGATCGCTACCGCTGACTTGCGCAATGCTCCGGTGAACGCGCGCCATGTGATCCTCGACCGCGACGGCGTCCTCAATCGCGAGGCTCCGGAGCATGGCTACATCCTGGCGCCTGAGGATTTCCAGTGGCTGCCCGGCGTGCTCGAGGCACTGGCCCTGATGCATGGCGCCGGCATTCGCCTCAGCGTCGCCAGCAATCAGTCCCCGGTCGGCCGCGGGCTGATGACCCGCGATCAGCTCGAAGAAATCATGGCCCATATGCGTAACCAGGCCGCCGCGGCCGGTGGCCCCTTGGACGCGGTGTTCT
>DASZCK010000035.1:0-17128 GCA_035943195.1 Steroidobacteraceae bacterium | reverse complement strand
CCTGAAGACCATCTGGCTGGGAGACAGTCCGACTTTCCGCGAAGCCGCCGTGACCATGGGCCTCCAAGTCGGGGATTCCGCCATTTCCGCCAATATCAAGGCGAGCAAAGATGTCTCTTGAGATGGAGCAGTTCCACGCGGGATTTTTCGAGGAATCTTTCGAGTCGCTCGACGGAATGGAAAACTCGCTCCTGCAGCTGGATCCCAACACACCCAATGCTGAAGCCATCAACTCCGTTTTCCGCGTCGCGCACTCCATCAAAGGCGGCAGCGGTATGTTCTCCTTCACCGCGGTCGCCTCCTTTACGCATACGCTCGAGACTCTGCTGGATGAGCTGCGTGCCGGGCGCATGGCGGTCACACGGCCGATAATCGACCTTCTGCTGAAGTCCACCGACGTCCTACGTGGCATGCTCAAGGCGACGCAGTCCAAGGCCCCCATTGATCAGCAGACGGTGGCGGATGTCCAATTCGATCTCGAGCTCATGCTCGCCAATCGCGCACCGCCCACAGGTGCGACTGGTGCAACGCCAGCTTCTCCCACTCCCGCTGCGGAACCAACGTCCAGCGCTCTGCCCGACTCCCTACGCCCCAAGGAGCGGACCTGGACCATCGAATTTCGCCCCAATGCACGGCTGGCTGCACCCGGTGCCGATCCATCGCGAGTATTTGCCGAGTTGGCGGAGCTTGGAACGATGGCCTTGGTGGCACACGCCGAGAACTTGCCCGCCTTGGCCGAGCTCGACCCGGAATCCTGCTACCTGACCTGGACCATCACGCTGACCACGGAGCTCCCCTCCGAGGCCATCCGCAACATCCTGGACTGGGCCGAAGCGGATTGCGAGCTGCGTGAAGAAGAGCCATCCGCGGCACGTCCGCACATCGCACTCGTACCGCTGCCTACACCCCCTTCACCGCTGCCATCGCCGCCCCCCCCTTCATCGCCCCAAACAATTCAGGGCCCGGCAGGCGAACCAACCAGCAACCCCGCTAAAGCGACACCAGCGGAATCCAACTCCATCCGGGTTGCGACTGAAAAGCTTGACCAGTTGATGAATACGCTGGGCGAGATCGTCATCGCCCAATCTATGTTGATGCAACTGGTCGACGGCACCGAGCCGCCGCGGCTGGAGCGGATTTCCGCGGGACTGATCCAACTGGAGCGCAACGTTCGGGACCTTCAGGAAAGCGTCATGCGGGTCCGTATGCTACCCATCCGCATTGCGTTCAGCCGCTTTCCCAGGCTGGTCCACGACCTGTCCGCTCGGCTGAACAAGCAGATCGAGCTGAAGATGACGGGTGAACAGACGGAACTCGACAAGACGGTCCTCGAGAAGATCGGCGATCCCTTGGTGCACCTGGTGCGCAACTCCATCGATCACGGATTGGAGTTGCCCGAGATTCGGTTGGCCGCGGGAAAGTCCCCCGTGGGCACACTGTTCCTGAATGCCTACCATCGCGGTGGCTCCATCGTCATTGAAGTCGGAGACGATGGCGCTGGCTTGAACCTTGATCGAATTCTGTCTAAGGCTCGAGCCAAGGGTCTTGTCGGCCAGAACGACGCCCTATCCGACGAAGCCGTGGCCAATCTGATTTTCCAACCCGGTTTTTCGACCGCCGAAGTGACCACGGAGCTCTCAGGTCGCGGAGTGGGCATGGACGTCGTTCGGCGCAACATCGAAGAGCTCGGTGGGACCGTAGAATTGCGCACCGAGGCTGGTAAGGGCTCCAGCGTAGTCATCAGCCTGCCTCTGACTCTGGCGATCGTCGACGGTCTGTCCGTCGGTGTTGGCGGCGAGGTCTACATCGTTCCGCTGTTATCTATCATCGCCTCATTGCAGTTCAAGCGCGGTGAGGCCCGCGGACTCACCGGCGTTGGTGAAGTGTTTCTCTTCCGCGGCGAGTACATTCCGATCATTCGGTTGCATGACGCCTTCAATCTTGAACCTCGATGCCGCGATCTGGAGCTCGGTTCGGTCATGGTCGTGGAATGCGACGGCCGAAGAGTCGGTCTCTTTGTCGATGAGCTGCTGGGCCAGCAGCAGGTAGTAGTCAAATCCATGGAGACTAACTACCACCGCATCGAGGGCGTTTCCGGCGCAACGATACTCGGCGACGGCAGCGTGGCTCTGATTCTCGATATCCCGAGCCTGGTGAGATATGCCGCGGAGCGATGCGCCGCATGAAACTTTTCCGATTTCCAAGAGAGGATTACCGACTGTGAATCCCAATCGACCAACCGGGGAGCAGAGTGATGCAGCGAACGCCGCGCAGCAGGTCCTCACGTTTTGCCTGGGCACTGAATCCTACGCCGTTGACATTCTTCTCGTTCAAGAGATACGTGGCTGGACCCCGGTAACTCGCCTGCCCCAGGCGCCGCCGCATTTGCTCGGCATGTTGAACCTCCGTGGATCGATTGTACCGGTCATTGACCTACGTCTGCGATTCGGGCTTGAGCAGGCTGCGTTCACGCCGGTCACCGTCATCGTCGTGCTTTCGGTGCAGATGGCATCCGGACGCCGCGAGTTCGGCCTGGTGGTAGACAGTGTGTCCGACGTCGTAGACGTCGAAGCCGACGATCTGAAGGAGACCCCAAGCCTTGGGAGCAAGTCGAGCACCGAATTGATCAAGGGTATCGCCGCCGTTGCGGACCGAATGTTGATCCTGCTTAACGTCGAAGAATTGATCCATCGTGACCTCGAGCAGCCGACAATGCCGGCGTTGGCTGGAGCCGCCTGAAACCCGCCTTCGCGGGCAGTCATTTATCGCAATCGTCTAGCAACACCTTTTAAGAGAGACAAGTCATGGCAACGAAGAAGCGCAAGGCCGCGAGCCGCAGTCCTGGCCCAAGTAAACGGACTCCGGTGAAGGCAGCCGGTGAGCTTGCAGCACTCAACCGCTCGCAAATGGTGCTCGAGCTTGCGCTCGATGGCACGGTTATCGGTGCGAATGACAGGTTTCTGCATGTCATGGGTTACTCGCTGCGCGACATCAAGGGCAAGGATCACAGCTTATTTGTCGATTCCGCCGAGCACGGGACCGACGCGCACGCCCTATTCTGGAAGAAGCTTGCCCGCGGTGAACACGATACCGGCCAATACCGACGCCTTGCCAATGGCGGGACCGAGGTGTGGCTACAGGGCTCGTTCAACCCCATCCTGGACAAGAAGGGTAAGACGATCAAGGTTGTGCAGTACGCTACAGACGTCACCTCACAGTGCCGCGAAGCGGCCATGACCCGCAGCATCGATCTGGCAGTTGAACGGGAGATCCAGGCTATTGTGGCCGCCTTCAATGAAGGGAACCTCAAGAAGCGCATTCCGCTGACGGATAAGAGTGGCTTTCATGAATCCCTCGCCAGAGGTATCAATCAGCTGGCAGACAATATGAGTGACATCGTCGGCCGAGTGAAGTTTGCGGCAACCGAAGTGGCACGCAGTGCAGACGAGATTTCGCAGGGTAACTCTGACTTGAGCCAACGGACTGAAGAGCAGGCGTCGAGCCTTCAGGAAACTGCCGCCTCGATGGAGGAAATGACTTCTACCGTGCGCCAGAATGCGGACAACGCCGGCCGCGCCAGTCAATTGGCCGTTGCGGCCCGCGATCAGGCCGAAAGCGGTGGGGTAGTCGTGGCCAAGGCGGTCAAAGCCATGGCAGAGATCAATGAGGCCTCGAAGAAGATTGCCGACATCATCGGCGTTATAGACGAAATCGCCTTTCAGACCAACCTGCTTGCCCTGAATGCCGCCGTCGAGGCGGCCCGTGCCGGCGAACTCGGCCGCGGCTTTGCGGTGGTTGCCAGTGAGGTGCGCAGCTTGGCGGGTCGTAGTGCCACCGCCGCGCGGGAGATCAAAGGCCTTATTCACGACAGCCGCAAAAAGGTGGACGAAGGCTCGTCGCTCGTCACGGACTCCGGCGATACCCTTGAGCAGCTGGTCTCGGCAGTGAAGCAGGTCAGTGACATCATTGCGGAGATCGCGGCGGCGAGCCAGGAACAGTCTTCTGGCATCGACCAGGTAAACAAGGTCGTCATGCAGCTCGATTCAATGACTCAGCAGAACTCTGCCCTCGTCGAAGAGGCTTCGGCGGCCAGCGAATCAATGGCGGAACAGTCGCGGGCACTGGCCGAAATGATGGACAAATACCATGTCTCGCAGCAACTCTTGCCTGAGGGCGCCGACGCAGTGGCAGATTCGAAGGTCGGTACCGCGCAGCCGGATTCTTCGGAGCGACGCGGCCCGAGTCGGCCCTGGGCGAAGGCCGAGTCCAAGGCGTCAAGGAGTCGATCTCAGCCACAACTCGCGGCAGCCAACGGCACCGACCACGAATGGCAGCAATTCTAGGCCCGACGGTACTTGACCCATCGATTGGCATCGGCCCTAGCGCGCTTTGCTGCACTGCGTTTGCGATCCCGCTGGCGCAGGGACTCCCGAGGGCGCCATACTGTATTTCGAGGCGATTCCTTCTCCAGACCACAATAAAATATGCGCGCATTGGCGCGGCTATATGCGGCCGTTACAGCTGTCTCGTTCCGTGGGGTGGCGAGCTCGATAACTGCTCTTCGGGTCATCGTTCTCGGCTACTCGGCCGTCATGCTCATCGGCGTGTGGAGCTACGCGCTACACGTCATCGACACTGATTTCCGCCTGACGGATGCCACCACCCGGGAGCGCTTGCGCGCCCGGGGCGCCGCCTTCAACGCCGAGGTCGAAGCCATGATGGGCGATGGCGTGGGAGCTGCGGTCGCTGCGGCCAATGAGATTGGCGGTCAGCGCGGATTTGCCGCGGCAGCGCAGACCCAAATCGAGCAGACCATTGCCCATATGCTGACCGGCGGCCCCTATGTTCGTGCGTTGTTTCTCGGAAACGCGACTCGTTTTGAACTCCTCGCGCGCAGCGGCCGACGCGAGACCCTTAGCGAACTGCCCCCTTGGCTCAAGCCGGCCCTAACGGCCGGCGATGTGCCCAGCTGGGCCGGGCCGCCAATAGCGGACCCAGATCGCCCGGGCGGCCATCTGGTGCCAGTCGCCCAACGGGTCGGTCGAATGTGGGCTGGTGCCCTTTTTGCGTTTGACACGCTTGCGCCCATCTACACCCCGACTGGTGAAGCCAGTGGCACCGGCCTGTTCAATGACGACTCGACGGTCCTCGAAGGGTTCCCGGAATCACGCTACGCGGCGCTGCGCGGTAAGAATTTCTCATCGACGCCAGCACTACACCTGGTGCTGGCGCTTCCGCCCGGCGGCGGCGTCATGATTGTGCCTGGCATCGTCACGTCGCAACCCACGATGGTCGCCTTTAAGCGGGTGACGGGGTATCCCATGGCGTCTGCGGCCTGGCAGGATCAGGGTGCCATTTTTGCAAGTTGGAATGATAGGCGACATGAAACACTGGCGCTGTCGAGTGCGCTGACCCTGGTCATCCTGGCTGCGGGAGCTGTCGTCATTTACTTCCTGCATGCGCTACGGCGCCGCGAACGGCATTATCGCGCGCTGTTCAACAATGCTGCCTTCGGAGTGCTGCTGCTGGAAGGAGAACAGTTCATCGACTGTAATGCGCGCAGTGCGGCGATGTTCGGCGCTCGCGACCATGCAGCGTTGAGGGGCCTGCAACCCCGGGACGTGGCGCCGCCGACGCAACCACACGGTCGGTCGTCCGAAGCAAGCATGCGCGACAGACTGCGTGAGGCGCTCGAGAAGGGTACGGCCTTCTTCGAATGGACCTTCAGGCGGCTCGATACCGGCGATCCGCTGATCGCGGAAGTCGACTTGACGGGTCTTGAGACGGATCAGCGGACCTTAACCCTGGCGGTGTTTCACGATATTACCGAACGCAAACGGCTCGACGGGGAACGCGAGGCGATGCTTCGGGAGCTACAGCAGCTCGCTGGCACGCTGGTGCAACTTCAGGACGAGGAACGCCGCCGTATTGGCCGTGATCTTCATGACTCGACCGGCCAGATTCTCACCGCCTTGGGAATGCAGCTAGCGCGTCTGCAGCGGCTAGCGGACACCGAGAATTCCTCGACAAAGGGCTTGATTGCCGACTGCGTGGCACTGGCCCAGCGCTGCTCCTCCGATATCCGTACGGCCTCCTATCTGCTGCATCCTCCGTTGCTGGACGAAATAGGACTACTCAGCGCCCTGCGCTGGTTGGCCGACGGGCTCAGCCGCCGCAGTGACATCAATGTTCTCTTACAGTTGCCTGACACGTTACCCCGATTGCCGCGCGACCTTGAGCTGGCGCTATTCCGGGTGGTCCAGGAAGCCATCAGCAATGTCCAGCGCCACGCCCAAAGTCCCTCGGTGTCAATACAACTGACGCTCGATGCCGTGGCGATCACGCTCGAAGTACAGGATGCGGGCCACGGAATACCTGAGGCATTCGCATCAGGCGATGTGCCGGACCCGATCATGCGCGGAGTTGGCCTCGGCGGGATGCGGGAACGACTGCGTCAACTTGGCGGACAGCTTACAATCCTCTCAAGCCCAAACGGAACCTGCGTGCGTGCCACCGTTCCAGTTCCAAGAGCGGCGACACCCGCACCGGAAACTTCGCTACGCGCCTGAGCTTACCGCCGCCATGAGAACCATCCGAATTCTGATCGCCGACGACCACCCTCTCGTCCGGCGCGGCCTTGCCTCCACACTGTCAGAAACGCCGGGCTGGTCGGTGGTAGCGGAAGTCTCCAACGGTCGAAGCGCATGCGAAGAAGCAGCGCGGCTACTCCCCGACGTTGCGATTCTGGATCTCACGATGCCCGAACTGAATGGACTCGAGGCCACACGCCAGCTGCATCACACCGTTCCCAAGACCCGCATTCTCATCGTCACCGCTCATGAGTCCGAGCAGCTGGTGCGGGAAGTGTTGGACGCCGGTGCGATGGGATATGTGCTGAAGTCCGACGCCGGCTCCACGCTGGTCAGTGCAGTGGAAGCGCTGCTTGAGGAACGGCCATTCTTTTCATCGGTCGTCGCGCATCGCGTGCTGCAGGGGTATCTTGGCGCCGGCGCGGCGTCCGTCGATGCCGGTAAATCCACCCTGTCACCGCGTGAACGCGAGATCGTCCAATTGCTTGCGGAAGGTAACAATAATAAGGACATTGCGCGCCTTCTGGACTTAAGCGTGAAAACCGTCGAGACACACCGCGCCAATATCATGCACAAAATGGACTTTGCCTCCTTCGCCGACCTGGTGCGTTATGCAATACGGAACAAACTCGTGACGGAGTGACGACGCGTGCAGCGCACCATGTGATGGGTTGCGCTATACGGCAGCTCGCCTACCCACTGACCCCCGCTCCAGTCAGGTCCTTTCCCGATTTCGCTTCACGCTGTTCAGCCCTACCGTAAGGCCCCTCAAAGCCAGACTTCGTACTGCGCCGCGAGCATCTTGGGCCCTCAACGGAATCGACGCGGAACATGCCTCCAACAGCTCCATCTTTGCCCCCGAGTGCGATTTGCGCTTCGGCCCTTGCCGTTGCCGATGAAATGCGGGCGGTGCTCGGCCCGGCCGGAGAGCTGGCTCGCGCCTTGGCGGCCGAGACACCGAGTTCCCGACCCGAGTTCGGGCGACTGTCGGAACTGTCGGAGTCACTCGGTTTCGCCAACGCAGTGCTAAGCCAGGTGTTCCCCAGTGAACGCGAACCGCATGAGATGCCGGGCGCGTTTTCAGTTGACGCCATGGCGCGCGCGGCCCTGCCAATGCTGCGCGCCTGCGTCAGAGGCAGAGCGAGGGTCACTCTCACGGAGGACAGTCACTCACCATTGCTCCACGGGAATCCTTTGGCGCTGAAACGCGCGCTGCTGCACATCGTGCGCAGTCTGGCTTCGACCATTACCGCCCCGCACGGAGTCATTGATGTTGGAGTGACGCTGATCGACTTCTCGGACAACTTCCCAACGGGGGAGGATTCTGGGACGCCCCCACCGCGAAGAATGGTCCGTCTGACGGTAGCCGACAACGGCATAGGCATGGATCCGGCGAGGATACAGGCGGTGCTGCAGAGCAGCTCGTATGACGCACCACTACTGAGGTGGGAGGACGCAGGCCTACAGATCGCCTGCTGCATCGTCAAGGATCATGGCGGGCTGATTGACATCGAATCGCACGCCGGGCTGGGGACGATGATTCGTATCGATCTGCCCGTTGTTTGGCTCGGGCGAGTCGCGCCATGAGCAAAACTGTCAGCACACCAGACGCGCTCGCCAACGCGCGGCAGGAGATCGCCAACCTGTCCTCGCTTCCGGTTATGGACGGCAGGCTGCTCAGGATCATCGGCGAGCCGGATGAAGGCGCTCAGTATGAGCAGCTGGGCGCACTGCTGCACGCGGATCCGGCGTTGGCCGCTCGGGTGCTGAAGGTGGCCAATTCTGCGTTTTTCGGCGGTGGACGTGCCATTGACTCCATCAAGCGGGCCCTGGAGGTTCTTGGCACCGCCGCGGTGATTGGAATTGCGATGGCAGCAAGCCTCGATGGTACCGTCAGCCAGCTGGGCAGTGCTCACTTGGGATTTTTTGACCAGCTACGGCAGCACAGTCTGATCGCGGCCGTGGCGGCCCGTCAGCTGGCGCTTCGGCATCCGACGGAGTCCTGGACGCCAGATGCCGCCTTTGTGCTCGGTCTGGTGCACGACCTGGGCTGGTTGGTGCAGCTACAGCTCACGAGCGACAGCCAGGTGTCCACAATCGGCGCACCCACTGCGCTCGATGGCTTGGTCCGCCCGCCGCCAGCGGAAGCCGGACACGCCCTGTTGGGTGCCGCGCTGTTCAGTAACTGGGGGCTCCCGATGGAGTTTTCCAACACCGTACTCAGCCACCACCTGACGGTGCAGTACGACTCAACGCCGGGTCATCAGCTGCTCGCGGTTGCCGATCGCTGCGCGCATTTCCACCCTGACAGGCTGCCGGAGGGCGACCCGGTGGCGGCTTCCTACCTGCCACTTCATGAGTTCCAGCTGACCGAGGAAAGCCTGCCAAAGTTCGCGCACGAGATGGCCGCCGAAGCTCTGCTGATCGGCACACTGGTGCGCAAATGACGGTCGACCGTCCTCGAACCCATGAAGATGCTCGCCCCATGCCGCCCAGTCACATCGCCCTTGCATGGTTGGCTGGCCGCTATGGCCGCGGACGGTCTTCCGCTAACCCCAGCCTCAAGGCCCCGGTCATGACGTCCCCGGCACCATCGCCTACCGGCTCCCGGCCCGAGAATGGCCGCATGATCCTGCTGATCGATGACTCTCCGGATGTGCATGCGCTGGTTGAATTCCACCTCAGTGACCAGAGCACGACGGTGTACCACGCCTACTCCTGCGGTGAAGCCCTGCAGCGTCTGAACGATTGTTTGCCCGATCTGGTGCTCGTCGACTACCACCTGCTCGACTTCGAGGCCCTGGACCTGCTGCGCAACCCGCTTTCTGGAGCACGCGCACTGCCTCCTTCCGTGATTGTTCTCACCGGCCCGGACGATCACTGCCATTCTCTGGCCTTTGATCCCGGAGCGGTTGACTTCCTGCGCAAGCCGTTTGGCGCCACCGAACTGCGTGGGCGGGTGTCGGCGGTGCTGCAGACTCAGGCACTCCTGTCCAGACTCGAGCATCAGGCTGAACACGATCGGCTCACCGGCATGTTGAATCGCGACGGCTTGCTACCGCGGGTCGATGCAGCCATCTCAAAATTCAAAGCGACGCCGGAGCGACACTTCGCCGTGCTGTTCCTGGACTTCGACAACTTCAAACGGCTGAACGACGCCTACGGCCACGATGTCGGCGACAACCTGTTGCGACAGGTGGGAATACGGCTATGCACTCTGGCCCTCACAGGTCACCTGACAGGAGATGACACCTACGAGCCGGCCATTGCGCGCTTTGGCGGCGATGAATTCGTCGTGCTGCTTGAGGACTTGTCCCGTCCCGGGGAGGCCGAGCAGGTTGCGAGTCGCCTCATTGCCGATCTGGGACGCGAGTACTGGATCAACGGCATGCGGGTCGCCAGTTCGATCAGTATCGGCATCGCCCATGGTTCGGGCGGCTATGCGGCGGCCGCTGAGCTGCTGCGCGACGCTGATGCGGCGATGTACGAGGCGAAGAACGCGGGTCGGGGCGGCTTTGTGGTCTTCGATCCGCTATTGCGCCAACGCATCGAAAAGCGCGCCCGTACCGAGCGCGATTTGCGGCTGGCGCTCGAGTCGGACCAGCTCAGCCTTGCCTTCCAGCCCATAGTCAACCTGGACACCGGGAGACTTGTCGGCCTGGAGTCGCTGTTGCGCTGGCAGCATCCTGACCTTGGCATGATTGGACCCGCCGATTTTATCCCGGTTGCGGTGGACAGCGGCCTCATCGGGCCGATCGGTGATTGGGTGCTTGAGAAGGCCTGTGCCGAGTTCAAGGACCTACAGCGACAAATGGGCGTGAATGCTCCCGACTTCATCGCGGTCAACATTTCCAGAAGACAACTGACCGATCCTTGTCTGACCGCGAAGATTTCCGCGGCGCTGATGGCCTCAGGGATTCAGCCGCAATGCCTGCACCTGGAAATTACCGAGAGTGAGCTGGTGACCGATCTCAACGCTGCCAGGGATACCCTGCGGGAAATCAAGCAACTCGGGGTGGCCCTTTCGGTCGATGACTTCGGGACCGGATATTCCTCGCTGGCCAGTCTGTACGATTTCCCGATCGACGTCTTCAAGCTCGATCGGTCCTTCATCGCGGCGGATCTGGCCTCCGAGCGCGGTCGCGCGCTGATGGCAATCACCCACGCGGTGTTGCAGCTGGCACGAAACATCGGCGTGCGCGTAATCGCCGAGGGCGTCGAGACCACTCAGCAATTGGCCGTCTTGCAATCACTGCGTTGCGATATGGCGCAGGGATACTTGCTCGGGCGACCAATGCCTGCGAACCAGGTTCTCGCCTGGAGCAGTACAGCCATGATCGGCAGGATCGAATAGTTCCTTTTGGGGTAGCGTCAGATTTATGCAAAAGACAATGGTTCCCGGGCAAGGCAGTCGCGAAGCTGCGGCCGCCATCTCCATTCTTCTGGTCACGGACGACAAGCTCACCGCTGCGACGGTCGGCGACGCCTTGCGCTCCACCGGGTTCGCGGTCGTGGAGGCTTTGGACGGCGTGACTGCGTTGGAGACTTGTCTGACGAATCGCCCGGCTCTCGCGCTGATCGATGACGAGGGGGACAGTTCTGACGGCATGCATTTGGCACAGCAATTGAGCGAGCGCTTCCTTGTGCCATTTGTCTACCTTTCTGCTGACGACGAAGCGACCATCAGCGCGGCAGTGGCGGCCGGAGCGATGGCATACCTGGTGAAACCCATCGATTCCACACAGATCGTCCCGCTGGTGCGTGCCGCGCTGCGCCGCTCGCAGGAACTTCGTGCGTTGCAGTCTCAGACGGAGCGCCTGACAGCAGCGATCCAAACGGGCAAGCAGATCGGTATCGCCACCGGGCTCATAATGGCCAATCTGAAGCTCGATCAACAGGAAGCGTTTGACCGCCTGCGCCGCCAGGCCCGCGCGCGCCGCGCCCGCCTGGAGGATTTCGCAGCCGAATTGCTGCGTGTCGCCGATGAGACGGGGGGCTTTTACCGATCCTTACGATCGTCGGACCCTTCAAGTCGGCGTACCGCGGACGATGCGGGCATGACCCTCAAGGATCGGGGCGGCGTATGACCGGCGGCTCCTGGCCCAAGCCTATGGCTTTAGCTTCGCGGCCAACAGCTGTCCTAAACTAAGCCAGTGGCGTTCGGCGGCAGCCGCGTCGTAGACCGGTGTGTCACGGAACACCCAGCCGTGCTTGGCCTGATAGGTCTCGATCCGGTGATCAACGCCAGCCTTGGTCAGCGCCTGCTCCAGCCGCTCCTTCATATCATCCGGAAATGACTGGTCGTCGATCGCGCCGGCCACATAGACGCGAGCCCGTATCTTCGCTGCCAGCAAGTGTGGACTATCCGGGGCATCGGTCGCGAGGTGGCCTCCGTGATACGAGGCAGCCGCGATGATCTGCTCCGGATAAGTTCCGGCCGCAGTGAGCGACATCCGTCCTCCCAGGCAGTAGCCGGTAGTGCCGATACCCCCAGGCCTAACCTGCGGGTGTGTGGCAAGAAAATCCAGGAAGGCGCGCGTA
The DNA here is from genome assembly GCA_035943195.1 of Steroidobacteraceae bacterium. Taxonomy (GTDB): domain Bacteria; phylum Pseudomonadota; class Gammaproteobacteria; order Steroidobacterales; family Steroidobacteraceae; genus DAIDKA01. Next base: position 4,997 of record DASZCK010000035.1, on the reverse strand, counting down.
TCCGACATGACGTTCGCGGGGCTCGCCGGTGCGAAGAACTTCTCCATCAGCACCTTGCGCTTCTCTGGGTCGCTGAACACCGTGTGGGGATCCATCGGCTCGTACGGCCCGGAGCGGTAGAAAAGATCGGGCAGCAACACGTAATAACCCAGGGTTGCCACTCGCTCGCCTAGCTCAAGCATTGCAGGACGTATGGCAAGGCCATCCATGAACACCAATACCGCAGGCCAGGGGCCCTTGCCGGCCGGCTGGTAGACGTAGCTCGGGCAGGTTCCATCACGGGTCTGGATTTCGATCTTGCTCATCGTGCACCTGTAACGCGTCAATGCAGGAATGGCAGCATATCGCTGAAATCATCCGTCCACACGCGGGTGGTGTTTGCCGGGACTGCCTGCGCGACGGTGGCAATCTCGTGCACCGTCAGCGCCTTGGGGTCGGGACTTACCAGCACCCAGCTGCTCGCGGTGTTGAAGTTGTCTTCCTGGTCGGCCTCAACGAGCCTCGCGGAGAGCCGGCGCGCCTGGGCCACCCGTCCGACGACCGGCACCAAGTCCAAATACAGATTACTGACATGAAAGGCGATGATCCCATGAGGCTGCAGATGGCGCAGGTACAAATCCAACGCCTCCACGGTCAGAAGATGCACGGGTATGGCGTCACCGGTGAATGCGTCGACCACCAATACGTCGAAGTGCTGCGGAGCTTCGGACGCAAGTGTCAGGCGGGCGTCCCCCTGCGCTACTTCGACGCGAGCAGGGCTGTCCCGCAGAAAAGTGAACTCACGATTCGCGATATCGAGGACCTGCGGATTGATTTCATAGAAGCGCATGACATCACCGCGGCGGCCGTACGCCGCCATGGTTCCCGTGCCCAGGCCGATGACCCCGATGCGGTGGGATTGCGGGTCCCTCTGCAGTGCCGCCATGGCATGGCCGATTCCTGAGGCATCGCCGTAGTACTCGGTCGGTCGGCGCTCCAAGGCTGGAGCCAGGTACTGAGTTCCGTGCACGATGACGCCATTGGCGAGGGAGCGCGCGCGCCCTGCTCCCTCCTGATCCCAATCGAACACGCGCAGCGTGCCGTAGAAGTTGCGGCGGGCCAGCACGGTGCCGTCATAGAACTGCTGCACGACCAGTCCGACTGCCGCCAGAACCAGCACTGCGGTGACAGCGGACAGGATCACGAAAACACGGTGCTGGCGGCGGATTTGCCACAGCACCAGCAACGCGCAGACCAGCATGCCGATTTCCAGATCGAAGTCGACATTCAACAAGGCGGGAGCAACGAGCCCGATGAGTACGGCGCCGGCGGCACCCCCCAGGGAGAGAGTCAGGTAGAAGCGAGTGAGTTGCTGCGGGGGCGGTCGCAACAGCGCCAAGCCGCCATTGCACAGCAGGCAGGTTCCGGCGAGAACGGCGCAGAACACGCCAATCTGTGCCGCGATGGGTAGACCCTCATTCACCGCTCCGGGCCAGGAACTCCAGGCTGTGAAGGCTGCGTACAGCAGCAGCGCGGCAACCGCGCACAGGGTCACCGCGCGTGAGGTCAGCCATCGCGGGGTGCTGAAGGCCAGAATGAATGTGAGCAGGTATACGGCCAGCGGCAGTATCCATAACAAAGGAATGGCAGCGACGTCGCGGGTGAGATGTCTGGTCAGCGCCAGCAGTAGCCAGGACCCCAAGCCCGACAGCAGCAGCCATTCGCCCTGGCGGGAGGCCGAAAGAACGGTCATGGCTGGGTCAGCCGGTGGATTTACCTCATGCTGCGCGGGCCCCGCGGTGCTCGCTCGCATCGCCGCCGCGCAGGCCAGCATCAGCGCCGCCCAGACGAGATAGGCCAACGACCAACCATAGGCCTGCCAGCGGGTGCCCACCCAGGGCTCCAGGAGCAACGGATAACCGAACAGCGCCAACATCGAGGCCAGATTCGATAGTGCAAAGAGACCGTATGGGCTGCGCCCGGGTAGACAGCGGGCGTACCAGCTCTGCACAACCGGAGTGGTAGCAGAGACCAGCACATAAGGCAGCCCCACCGTTAAGGTCAAACTCACTACGACGCCAAGTGCCGGGTGGGTGTGGGCAAGGTCTGCCTGCAAAGCACCACCATGCGCATTCGGCACGATGGGCAAAGTCACGGCCGCAGCGAGCACCAGGACCAGCACGAGCACGAACTGCACGCGCGGGGGCACCGCGGCAAACCGATCCGCGCCCGCATAGCCCAGCAGCAGCGCAAACTGAAAGAACACGAGGCACGTAAGCCACACGCTGGCCGAGCCTCCGAAGCGCGGTAGCAGCTCCTTGGCGATGATGGGCTGGATGAGAAAGAGAAGAAAGGAACCGCAGAAGATGGCCAGCGCGAACAGCTGAAAGCGACGAGGCAAGTGCACGGTAGGTTCAGATGTCATCGCATTCGTGGAAGCAGTTCCGCGCTGATTGGGGCCGATTCTCCATCAACCAAGCGCATTTGAGTATAATGACCTTCTGAAAGCATCCTTCCTCAGATGCCTAAAAGTCGAAAAAGCACCGTGACCGTTAAGGCCATTTATGCCGTGGTGACTATCGCATCGCTGTCGACAGCCGCGATGGCACAACAATCGGACGTCTATCACGCCTGCGCGGCCGAGAAGGATGCATCGGCGCGTTTGGCGTGCTTTGACCGCGTGGATTCGGCGCGCTATCCGACTACTTCGGCACCGGCCGCCGCTGCAGTTCCAGCCGCCCCGGCAGTTTCAGCAGCCCCGGCACGTTCAGCGGCGCCAGCGGTTGCAGCCGCGCCGGTGGCCGCCCCGGCTGCATCCCGCCAGGTGGACCCGGACATTGGCCTTGACGCCCGCCAGGCACGCCGGGAACGGGCACAACGCGGTGCACCGGAACCAGCGCCACCAGCCCTAATTGAAGCCACGGTTGTTAAGGTCATTGAGGTCGGGCCGCTCCTCTCCGCCTTTGAATTGAGCAATGGCCAGATTTGGCAGCAATCGGAATCCATGAGGTTCTCGGCCGAACCTCAGCAGAAGGTGACGATCCGCGCCGGATTGCTCGGTGCTTTTTTCCTGAAGAATACGGCCGGAGTTTCCGTACGAGTCCACCGCTTGCGCTAAGAAAACGCCCGGGGACTTTCGCCCCCGGGCGTCCTTGCAGCTACCGCTGCGTATGCTGAATGTCAGTAGCCTAGAACTTCGCCTGTATACCAGCGTAGAAGCGACGGCCCAGCTCATCGTAAACGCCACTCGGGTCGGTCAAGCCCGCCTGTGAGTTGCCCGGCGTCACGCCGACCAGGGGCGGATTCGTATTCCCCAGGTTCTGAATTCCGGCCCGCAGCGACACGCTGTCATTGACGCGCCAGCTTCCGAACAGGTCAAACGTGCTGTTTGACGGCGTAGCATCCACTTGCGCGCCGGGACTGAGCACCACTGCCGCATTCTCCACACGGGGCAGGAATCTCCAACGCAGTGACACGTCCATCTGGCCTACGGAGTATCCCAGCGTCAGCAGCGATTTCCAGCTGAACTGCACTCCGGAGTTGACGTCGAACCCGGTGGACCCCTTGTAATCGACCGGGGCATCACCCGGCGCCACCTGCACGATGTAGTTGCGCAGGTCACTGACAGCCAGATTGAGCGACAGCGCGCCCGGTACACTGGACAAGCCCATATCCGACATGTTGGCGTGCCAGTCGAACGTGAAGTCGATTCCCGATGTCTTCACATAGCCGATGTTCACGTACTCCGCATTGACCGTATTGGTTGCGCCAATGGCACTGCGGCTGATCAGCGAGCAATAGAAGTTGGAGGCGCTATAGCTCGGGTTCGACACTCCGTTGCTGTTGAGACACTCGCTGTAGACGATCTGACTGGTGAGGGGCGTGATGGCCCCGTTGATCGTGATGTTGTAGTAGTCGATGGTTGCGGTCATGTGATTCAGCAGCGGCGACTCGAAGGGTGACTTCAGTACCGTGCCGATCGTCCAGGTATTGCCGCTCTCGGACTTCACGTGCGGGTTACCCGCCTGCTGGTCCAGAGCCAGCGGAAAGTAGAAGCCGAGGCCGGGGTACGAAGTGGTGATCGGAGTGCCCACCACACCTTTCAGCTGATTGCACAGGGTAACAACTTTGGCCTGGTTGGGATTGCCGGCAGTATTGCCCCACGGCACCACATTGTTGATCGAGCACGGATCGCCGGAGGGCCACAAGGTCACCAGCACTGTCGGCGGGGTGTACAACTCGCCGAGGTTGGGGGCGCGGTTGGCGCGCTGCGGACCGCCACGGAAGGTAATGTAGTCATTCACCTGCCAGTCGAGCAGGGCCTTCCAGGTCTCGTCCGAGCCGGAATTGAGGTCGCCGGCGGCATCGCTCGAACTGTAGGCGGAATGCCGGAAGCCCACGTCCAAGGACAGTTTCTTCATGAAGGGCAAGTTGGACAGGAACGGCAGATCGCCCTCGCCGTACTCCTCCCCGAAGTGCTCCCGGCCGTCTACCGGGTTCGCACCGAAGATACCGGCCGCGAAGGTGTCGATATTGGCCGCCTGCATGCCTTCGTCCGGTCGATAGACAATGCCATCGAATCGGTAGTCGGCACCGAAGGCAAACCGGGCTTGGCCGCCCGGCAGATCGAACAAACCACCTTGGACGTTGACTTCGGCAATACGCTGCGCGAGCGACGTCGTCGTGTTCAGCTGCGCCTCGATCATGGCCAGGCAATCCGCGCTGACGGGTGTGTTGACGAAGGGATTCAGGCCACTGGTGCAGGTTCCCAGCTGTCCCGTCAATGCGTTGTTGAGCTGATAGCCGGCGCCGTAGTTGGGTGCCGCGATCAGGGTCTGGTAGTTCGCATAATTCATGTAACCGAAGTAGTCATATACGGTATCGGTCTGCCCCACCGAGCCGTAGACATCCCAGGTCCAGTCACCGAGTCCCGTCTTGCCGTTGAAGTCCACCGACATCTGATAGGTATCCGCCGTCGCCGACGTGGCCCGGTCGCCCAGAAAATACGGGAACTGATT
>DASZCK010000034.1:0-7213 GCA_035943195.1 Steroidobacteraceae bacterium | reverse complement strand
CCTTTTGCGTGATCGCTTTCTCAAAAGCAGGCACGGCGTTGCCCTGGGTCAGAAAATCCGAGCGCAATACGGCGACGACTGCGGCGATGTCGCTGTCGGTGACATCCTGTCGGCCGTAAGGGATGCTCATGAAGAGAGCTTGCCGATTTGCTCGGGTGTCAGGAAAACAGGATTTTTCCCGGAACTGTATTCAAATCCGAAAGGCACCGGGACGCCCGTTTCACCGAGCGCGCTTTTCGCGTAGTCGATTTCTTCCCGGTGGAAACGGATGGTGGGCTTGATCACGAAATGCTTGTCGAATTCCAGGGTAAGGTGCGAGTCGTCCTGCGGGCACATCACCTCGTGCAATTTCTCTCCCGGGCGAATTCCGATGACGTGGTACTCGCCGCTGGGCAGCATGGATTTGACCAAATCGACGATGCGAATGGCCGGAATTTTCGGAACGAAAATTTCCCCGCCATGCATCCGCTCGAAATTCTTGAGAACAAAATCCACGCCCTCCTGCAGGGTGATCCAGAAGCGGGTCATCTGCTCGTGGGTGACCGGCAGCGTGGTCGCGCCTTCGTCGATCAGCTTTTGGTAATAGGGGACGACCGAGCCGCGCGAGCCGACGACGTTGCCGTAGCGGACCACCGAGAATTTCGCGCCGCCCCGTCCTGCCATGTTGTTGGCCGCGACGAACAGCTTGTCGGACGCCAGCTTGGTCGCACCGTACAAATTCACCGGATTCGCCGCTTTGTCCGTCGACAGCGCGACGACCTTCTGCACGCCCATTTCAATCGAGGCGGTGATGACGTTTTCCGCCCCGTTTATGTTGGTCTTGATGCATTCGATGGGGTTGTATTCGGCGGCCGGCACCTGTTTGAGGGCGGCGGCGTGGATGACGTAATCGACGCCGCGCATCGCAAGCTTCAGGCGGGACAAGTCCCTGACGTCGCCGATGAAGTAGCGCATGCATTCATGGTTGAAGTGCTGCTGCATCTCGAACTGCTTGAGTTCGTCACGCGAGTAGACGATGAGACGGGACGGTCGGTGGCGGGCGAGAATCGTCTCGACGTATTTCTTGCCGAAGGAGCCGGACCCCCCGGTTATCAGTATGGATTTTCCGTTCATCATGTCGAGACTCTCGTTTCTCTTAGCGTGGGACTACGCCGCAAGTGAAGCTTCAAAAGCCATATCTTCGCGGGAACTTCAAAATGGCGATGTGCGAGCGCAGAAATGCCGACGGCAAGACACAGATAGATGGCCGTCGTTAGCTCGCCCCAAAACGGCGATAGGTAGGAGATGGAGAAAACATGCACCAGGGCGTAGGTGAACATGCCGAGGAAAATCGCGTGCGTCATGTAGAGCGCGTAAGATGCCTCGCCGAGAAATACCAGCCGCTTTTTCGTGAGAATCGACGCGCCTTGCCCAATTTCTCTGCACGCGAGCGATATGATCAAAAGAAACGCGCCCGGGATGAACAGCAGCAGCATGACCGCGTCCGCCTTGGCGAGTCCCGGTGTCAACGTGCAATAGATGATCGGGATGATCATTGAGGCGATCGACAGCGGTATCGACTGGAAACGCCATCCTCGCCGGATGAGCATTGCGCCCAAGGCGCCGAGTGAGAATTCCAGCAGATGTGGCGGCGGCCAGTAAAAGAGAAGATCGGAAGTGCGAGAACTGTGTGCGCGGGCAGCGAGCAGGGCAAATGCCAGCAGGTACAGGTAACAGGCCGCAATCGCTGCAAGCAGGCGCTTGACGGAACTCTCTCGCAACATGCGGGAGAAAAGCCAGGGCGCGATCAAATAGAAGAACAACTCGCAAGACAGAGTCCAGGATACGCCGTTCCATGCCTGTCGGACTTCGGGGTGATGTGGCAGCCAGTCATGGATGAGCAGGAAATTCGCGAGGGTGCCTCGAACTGTTCCGATGTATCCGCCAAACGGCGTGCCGAAAGTGACGAACGTCATCAGCGAAGTGATCAGGCAAACGATATGCAATGGATAGATGCGGGCAAGTCGTTTCCAGATGAATAAGGCCTTGGAAGTGCCGTTGTCGAAACTCCACATCAGGACGAAACCCGACAGAATGAAAAAGTAGGGGACGCCGAGCCAGCCGACCCGTCCGACCGCGTCGACCGCCGGGGTGTGCGCCCAATTGGCCAGGGTGTGATGGATGGCGACAAACAATGCCGCAAGAAACCGACTGGAAGTCAGCGAGTCGAGGCGTTGTTTCACCGGTGGGTGCTGTTGCAAGCTGTGCAAGCTATGTACGCCTTAGCAGGGCAGGCCCGCGGTCCGCTCTTGCTAGAAATTGATGCCCAGGAAGGTCTCGATCTTCCCTGCGACATATTCTAGTTGCGGCTCGCTCAAGCCCGGGAATGTTCCGAGCCAGAACGTGTGGTTCATCACGATATCCGTGTTGGTCAGGTCTCCGGAGACGCGAAATTCGCGCCCCGCCATGTACGGTTGTTTCGTCAGGTTGCCGGCAAACAGCAGGCGGGTGCCGATCCGGGCCTGCTCGAGGAAATCAATGAGGTCGGAGCGCCGGATGCCGGACTGCGGCTTCAGGATCAGCGGGAAGCCGAACCAGGAAGGATCCGACCGCGGCGTGGCTTCGGGCAGTTGCAGAAATTCGCTGCAGCCTTGCAGGCGAGCCTTCAGCCACGCGAAGTTGGCCCGGCGCCGGGCGATGAACTCCTCCACGCGGTCCATCTGCGCGAGGGCACAGGCGGCCTGCATGTCGGTGATCTTAAGGTTATAGCCCAGGTGGCTGTAGGTGTACTTGTGATCGTAGCCGTCCGGTAGATCGCCACCCAGCTCTTTCCTGGTCCAGCAGAAGCGCTTGGTGCAGGTGTTGTCCTTGCCGGGCGCGCAGTAGCAGTCCCGACCCCAGTCGCGGAAGGATTCGGCGATCAGTTTCAGCTCTGCGTTGTTGGTGAACACCGCGCCGCCTTCGCCCATGGTGATGTGGTGGGCGGGGTAGAAGCTTAAGGTGGCGATGTCGCCGAAACTGCCCACCATCTTCCCGTCATAGGTCGAACCCAGCGCATCACAGCAGTCTTCGACCAGCCACAACCGATATTTCCTGCACAGGGCCGTGACCACCTCGAGGTTGAAGGGGTTGCCCAGACTGTGCGCCAGCATGATGGCCTTGGTCTTCGGTGAGATCGCAGCCTCGATCTTGCCGGCATCGATGTTATGCGTGGCCAGGTCCACATCCACGAATACCGGTACGGCGCCGAACTGGATCACCGGGTTCACGGTGGTCGGGAACCCCGCCGCCACGCCGATGACCTCGTCCCCCTTGCGGATGGCGCGTTCGCCCAGTCTCGGACTGGTCAGGGTGTTGAAGGCCACCAGATTGGCCGAGGAGCCTGAATTGACGGTGATGGCATGCTTGACGCCCAGGAAGCCGGCCAGACGCTGTTCGAACAGAGCATTGAAGCGACCGGTGGTCAGCCAGCCATCGAGGCAGGCCTCCACCATGTTGCCGATCTCCGCGGCGCCGAGCACCTTGCCGGAAACCGGTACCGGCGTTTCCCCGGGGGCGAATGGCTTGGGCGCGCAGGCGATGTCGGCGTATTGCCGCACCAGCTTGCCGATCCGGCGACGCAAGTCATCAAGTTGTTCGTTCTGGGTCGTCATGCCGCTGCGTTGTACTCGGAAATTTGACTGATGCACACTGTCCGCACGTCTTCACCGGCTCGCCAGGCCCGGTGCCAGTTCGCGATGTGCATGAGCGCGGCCTGCAGATCCCATCGAGGAGACCACTGCAGGCGCTCGCGGGCCTTGGCAATGTCCAGCCTGAGGTGGCCCGCTTCGTGCGGATGATGGCCGGGTTGCAGGCTCCATCGGGCCTCGCTACCCCAGGCCTTGCACAGGTGCTCGACGATCCACTGCACCGGGCGCGCATCAGCTTCCGACGGACCGAAGTTCCAGGCTTCGGCAAAGGCCTGCCCGTGCTCGAACAGGCGTTCCGCCAGTACCAGGTAGCCGCACAAGGGTTCCAGCACATGCTGCCAGGGGCGGACCGCATCCGGACTGCGGATCATCACGGGCTGTCCGCTGTGCAGCGCCCGCAGAATGTCGGGCACCAGCCGATCGCTGGCCCAGTCGCCCCCACCAACGACGTTGCCGGCGCGGGCGGTGGCCATGGCGATCCCGGCTTCGCGCAGGAACGAGCGGCGCCAGGCGCTGCTGAGCAGTTCTACACAGCCCTTGCTACTCGAATAGGGGTCGTGTCCCCCCATGGGTTCGTCCTCGCGGTAACCCGCCGTGCGCTCGACATTCTCATAGCACTTGTCGGTCGTGACGTTGATCATGGCGCGCACCGAGCCCGCCTGCCGCGCGGCCTCGAGGACATGCACCGTGCCCATCACGTTGGTCGCGTAGGTTTCGATCGGTTGCTCGTAGGAGCGGCGGACCAGTGACTGTGCCGCCATGTGGATGACGATGTCAGGCCGGAACTCCAAAAGCTGCAACTGCACGGCCGAACGGTCGCGGATGTCGGCGATCCGGTGTTCCATGCCAACGGCAACCTGCGCCTCATCGAATAGCGAAGGACTGGTGGGCGGCGCCAGCGCCACGCCACGAAGCTGCGCACCCAGGGCCTGCAGCCACAGGCTCAGCCAGCTTCCCTTGAAGCCCGTATGCCCAGTCAGCAGGACCCGCTTGCCCTGCCAGAACGCCGGGCGGACCTGCGCGCGGTCGGTCATGGCCAGCTCTTCCAGGGGGCGCGGCCCGAGGCCCACAGTTCTTCGAGATAGGACTTGTCGCGCAGCGTATCCATCGGCTGCCAGAAGCCTTGGTGCTCATACGCCATGACCTCGCCTTCGGCGGCCAGGCGCTGCAGGGGCTGTTGCTCCCAGGCGGTGTGGTCATCTTTCAGGTAGCCGAGCACACGGGGGGAAAGCACGAAGAAGCCGCCATTGATCATGCCGCCATCGCCCTGGGGCTTTTCCTGGAAGCTGCGAACCCTACCCGCATGGATGTCCAGCGCACCGAAGCGCCCCGGGGGCCGGGTGGCGGTCACCGTCACGGACTTGCCGTGCTGCTGGTGGAAACGGATCGTTGCGCTGATATCAACATCGGCGACCCCGTCGCCATACGTCAGGCAGAAAGCCGCCTCATCCTTCACGTGATCGGCGACACGCAGGATGCGCCCGCCCGTCATCGAATCGTCGCCGGTGTCGACCAGCGTGACCTTCCACGGCTCGGCGCGCTTCTGATGCACGTGCACGCTGTTCGCCTGCATGTCGAAGGTGACATCGGACATGTGCAGAAAATAGTTGGCGAAGTATTCCTTGATGACGTAGCCCTTGTAGCCGCAGCAGATCACGAAATCGTTGACGCCGTGCTGCGAATACATCTTGAGGATATGCCACAGGATCGGCCGGCCGCCGATCTCCACCATGGGTTTGGGCCGCACGGTGGTCTCTTCGCTCAGTCGCGTGCCAAGACCTCCGGCGAGAATCACTGCTTTCATGACTGCTGGGACCTCATCAGGGCTTGGCGGAACATACGAAAGCGTCCGAATGGAACCGCCGCTGCGGCAGTCCCGCCCGCGCCAGCGCCCGCCTTGCGTCGTGAATCATGGCATCCGATCCACAGGCATACACCACCGCGTTTCCCAGGTCCGGTCGTTCACCCAGCAACACGTCCTGAACATGGCCACGGGCACCCTCCCAGGTGGCATCAGCACGGGAGAGTACCGGAATGTAGCGGTGAATGGCCGCCATGCGGCCGATATCGAGGTACAGGTCGGTGAGTACCCGCCCGCCCCACAGGAGGGTCACGGACGCGGGCCCGGTACCGGGCGCCAGCATGACCAATGCTTCGAGCATCGCCTTCACGGGCGCAATCCCGGTACCAGTCGCCAGGAAGATCAGGTTGCGGTCTGCGACGTCGCGCAGGAAAAAAGTTCCCCGGGGTCCCTGCAATCGCAACAGGTCGTTGATTCTTGCCTGACCGAACCAGAGGGCGCTCATGGCGCCGCCCTCCACGGCGCGCACATGCAGTTCCAGTCCCTGGTCAGCAGGACCGGCGCTGGCCAGCGAATAGCTACGTCGCAGGCCACCGTGGCCGATCACCTCGATGTGTTGCCCGGGAAGGAACCGGAACTCGCTCGCGGGTGGCAGACGCAGCCTAATCCTCGCGACATCCCGCGCCGGATTGTCGATGCTGCTGATCCTGCAGGGCAGGGTCCTGGCCGGAGGCAGGGACACACCGCCCAAATCCTCGACCTCCACTAGCAGGTCCGTTTGCGCCTCGCGGGCACAGCCCAGTATCCAGCCTTGCTCCAGGTCCCCGGCTTCCAGTCCGGTTTCGGCAAACTGGGCGGTCGTGGTGCCGGCGACCACCCGGCACTTGCAGGTGCCGCAGCGCCCGGTCCTGCAGCTGTAGGGCAGGGTGATTCCGGCGCTGATCGCCGCATCGAGAATCGTGACGCCTGGTCGCGCTTCGAATGACGCTCCCGAACCCAGTGTGACTTTCGGCATCGCTGCCTACTCGATCCCCAGCTTCTTGATTCGATAGCGCAGTGCCCGGAACGTCATCCCCAAGAGCTTGGCCGCCGCGGTCTTGTTGTAGCGGGTCTGCTCCAGCGCCTTGATGATGGCAGCCCGCTCGATGTCTTCCAGCTGGTCGCCGAGCGGGTGCTGGGCCATGGATGCTTCATCGGCATTGCCGCCCTGGAAGCCCAGGCCGTTGCCGGCCGGAAGGGTCATCGCGGCGAAATCGCCGGCGCCAATGGTCGGGGGCGCCACCAGCGTCACCGGCCGCAGCTTGACGTGCTCCAGGGCGATGATGCCCGAGGTGGTCAGCGTCAAAGCGCGCTCGATGATGTTTTCGAGTTCGCGGACATTGCCGGGAAAGGCGTAGGACTGCAGCGCCTGCATGGCCTCCTGGCTCAGCACCGGCGGCTCAATCTTCATGCGTCGGCACATTCGCTCGAGAATGCTTGCGGCAAGGTCCGGAATGTCGGCGCTGCGTTCACGCAGCGAGGGCACGCGCAATTCAATGACGTTGATGCGGTAGAACAGATCCTCGCGAAAGCGCCCCGCCGCGACTTCGGCGCGGAGGTCGGCGTTGGTCGCGGCGAGCACGCGCACGTCCACGTTCCGCGTGCGCGAGGAGCCCACGCGCTCGATCTCGCCGGTCTGCAGCGCGCGCAACAGCCGCGCCTGCTGCGACAGCGTGAGGTTCGCGATTTCGTCGAGGAACAGCGT
>DASZCK010000033.1:0-5362 GCA_035943195.1 Steroidobacteraceae bacterium | reverse complement strand
GTGAGCTGGGCGTCGAGTCGCCGATCATCGTTGCCTCCTCACGTGAGCGTTCGCTGCTGCATTCGGTCCAGGACATGGGCAATACCATGGGCCTGTGCCTGATCGGCGGGCTGCAAAAGCCACTGCGCCTGGATTCGCTCAGCGCCATCCTGCGCAACTGGGGCAGTGTCGCGGACAAACGCAAACTGGCCGCGCACGCATTACCCATCACCCCGGACGAATTGCGCACCGGAATCGACCGCGGCGAGATCGTGGTCCACTACCAGCCGCAGATCGCCGTCACGAGCGGCGATGTGCATGGGGTGGAGGCGCTGGCACGTTGGAAACACCCGACGCTGGGCATCATCCAGCCGGACCAGTTCATTCCCATGGCCGAGGAACATGGGCTCATCCACAAGCTCACCCTGCAGGTCATGAACGAAGCGATGCTGCAGGCCGCGACCTGGAATGCGCACGGTCTGAATCTGTCGGTGGCCATCAATCTGTCACCGATGCTGCTGGAGAGTCCCAATCTGCTGCAGGAGATTTCCGGGCTGCAGCAGTGCTACGGGCTGCGCGCCGAGCAGGTGGTGCTGGAGATCACCGAGACCTCGCTGCTGCGCGACCTGTCAGTGGCACTTGCGGTGCTCACGCGGCTGCGGCTGCGCGGCTTTGGCTTGTCGCTGGATGATTACGGTACCGGCTTCTCCTCCATGCAGCAGCTGGCGCGCATTCCCTTTACGGAACTGAAGATCGATCGCTCCTTCGTGCACGGCGTGCACGAGCGCGAAAGCGTCCAGGTCATGCTGCGCTCGGCGCTGGAGATGGCGATGCGGCTGGGACTCAACACCGTTGCCGAGGGCGTCGAATCGCTGCAGGACTGGTGGCTGCTGCAGGAGTACGGCTGCATGTTCGTGCAGGGGTGGCTCATGTCCAAGGCCATGCCGGCTACGGACGTGATGCACTGGATCCAGTCGCACGAGGGCCGCAAGCTGGACTTTCGCGCCCAGGGTGCACAAGCCGTCTGACGCGTAGGCATTGCCTGTCATTGGGTTCAGCGCCCTCGAAAAGAAAAATTTTGTAACCGGGCGAAACCGGCACGGGCCGCCGGGACACTTACGCACGAACGCAGCATCGTGCGCGAGGCGGCCCATGTCGATTCAGTTATCCCGACCGATTCTTGTGCCGGTGGCGGCGAGCTTATGCCTGGCTGCGCTCGTGGGCGGCTGCGCGGGCAACGGCAAGGGGCTGGACGCCAACGGCAATCCGATCGGCACGCAATCCAGCGCGCCTTCCAGCGCGCCCACCACCGCAAGCGCGGCTTTTCAGTCGATTCAGGACACCGTGTTCACGCCGATCTGCACCCGCTGCCACATCGGCGCCAATGCCCCCGAGGGTCTGCAATTGGATGAAGCCCACAGCTATGCTCTGCTGGTGGGTGTGCCCAGTGCCGAAGTCCCCAGCGTCCTGCGGGTCAAAGCCGGGGATCCCGCCAACAGCTACCTGATTCAGAAACTTCAGGGCAGCAGTGGCATTGTCGGTGTGCAGATGCCCTTTGGCGGGCCTTATCTGTCGCAGTCCACCATCGGCATGATTCAGCAATGGATCACCAATGGCGCGCCGCCCGCGACCGCCACGGCCAGCGCCGCCCTGCAGGTCACGGCCACGATGCCCGTGGACCGCGCCTTGGTGGATGCCCCGGTGGCGACCATCGCGGTCGGCTTCAATGAGCACACCGATGCGTCCTATCTGAACGGTGCCGTGCATCTGCAGAACATGAGCGCGGCCGCGGCAACCGTTCCGGTCATGATCGACCAGGCGGAAGCCAACCCGGCGACTGTGTTGCTGACGCCACTGGCCCCACTGGGGCCGGGCACCTACCGCATCACCATTCATGGCGGCGACCGGACTGCGCTGACCTCCGTCACCGGCGACGCCCTCGCGGCCGATTACTCCTTCACCTTCACAGTGGGTATACCGTGATGAGCAAGCGATGGGTGGCGGCCTTGCGCTGGCTGCTGTTGGGCCTGTGGCTGGCCGCGGGCTGCGCCTATGGCGAACCGTATCTGGCCGTGCAGACAGGTCTGAAATGCAGCCAGTGTCACGTGAATCCCACCGGCGGCGGTTTGCGTGCGCCGTATGGTGATGTGTTCGCGCAGACGGCGCTACCGGCCACGAAGCTGGATACCGGCCCGGATCTGTGGACCGGAAATCTCAGTAGCTTTCTGCGCATCGGCGGGGACCTGCGCACCGAGGCGCTGGCGACCGAAGTGCCGCACTCCAAGACCCTCTCGCAGTTCGAGCTCGAGCAGGCACGGGTATATCTGGAAGCCGAGGTCATTCCCTCACGACTGCTGGTGTATGTCGATGAGCAGGTGGCACCGGGCGGAGCCCTGAACCGCGAGGCCTACGCGCTGTACTGGTCGAAGAATCACGACTGGTATGTGAAGGCCGGGCAGATGTATCTGCCCTTCGGCTGGCGCCTCCAGGATCAGTCCGCTTTTGTCCGCCAGGCCAGCGGCATCAATATGACGACGCCGGACGAGGGCGTGGAGTTCGGCTGGCTGCGGGGCCATTGGGACGCACAGGTGGATGTCAGCAATGGCACCGCCGGAGGACCGGTGAACGACAACCGCAAGGAGTTCACCAGCCAGGTCATGTACGTGGAGTCCATCTGGCGGATGGGCATGGCCGCCAGCTACAACGACAAGCTGGGCGGCGGCCGTGGCACCTATGGGCTGTTCGCCGGCCTGCACACCGGGCCCATCACCTGGCTGGCCGAGGGGGATGTGATCGATGACAAGAGTCAGGGCTTCGGCGCGGGCCGCATGCTGGCCTCACTGGTGGAAGCCAACTGGCTGATCGCCCGTGGCAACAATCTGAAGATCACGGGCGAGTACCTGGATCCCAACCGCGATGTCAGCAACAACGGCCAGACCCGCTGGAGCATCGTCTATGAACTGACGCCGATCCAGTTCGCGCAGATCCGCGCCGGTGTGCGCTACTACGACGGGATCCCCCAAAGTGACACGCAGAACACCCGTCAGTACTTCATCGAACTGCACGGGTTCTTCTAAAAGGGAGACAAAACGCGCTAGATTCGGCGCATGGACAATGCGCGCCGTTGTGTGCTGCTTTTGGTCAGCCTGCTCGGCGCACGCGCCGCGTCCGGCGGCATGGCGCTGCAGGACTTCGGCGGCTCGCTGGCATTGACCAACGATGACATCTATCACGGCATATCCCAGACCTGCGGGGACCCGGCGGCCCAGGCCGATCTGCACTACCGCAGCTCGGGCGGCCAGACCCCCGATGAGGTCTTTGCCGGCGTCTGGGGTTCCGCCGGCCTGGGCGGCTCCGAGTGCGGCCAGGCGCGGGAGGCCAATTTCTATGCCGGATACAGTTTCGCCACCGGGGCGAACTCCAGCGGGACGCTCACGTACACGCACTACAGCTATCCCGGCGGCTCCTACACCCTGGCGCGGCTGGCGGGTTTTCGCTACGACTACGACGCGGTGGAGGCGCAATGGGCCTGGCTCGATGAGGTCTACCTGACGGTGGCCTATACCCCCGACGCCCTGCAACTGGAATACCATGCTTTCCAGCGCAACCGCACGGCCCTGTCCTACGGCTTGCAGCTGCACCACCCGCTGGCAGGGGGCCTCTCGCTCGCCGCAGGGGTAGGGTATGACGAATTTGCCGATCCCAGCGGCACGGGCTTCGGGTTCTGGAACTTCGGGGCGGGCTACGCGCTGGGGCCGGTGGAGCTGACAGCAGCCTACTTTGGCACCGCGACGCGCGCCAGCCGGCTGTTCGGGCCTTATGTCGCAGGCAACCGGTTCTCCGTGACGGCTATTTGGCGGTTTTAGCTAGGTTTTACCGCCTCAGCCGGTCTATCTTGAACCTGGGGGCCTCGCGTAGGAACTTACCGACATGTATCAAGCCTCCGATCGCCGCCCGGATTCCGCAGGGCCCGACCAAAACAAGCTGGAACTGGCCCTGCTGGCACGAATCGCCGCGCGCGACCCCCAGGCCATGCATGATCTGTATCACCTGTATCACCGCCGTCTGGCACGCTTCCTGATGCGCCTGACTTCCCGCTACGACCTGGCCGAGGAGGTCATCAATGACACCTTCTGGGTGGTCTGGCAGCACGCCGCGGATTTTCGTGGCGCCTCGCAACTGTCGACCTGGATTTTCGGCATTGCCTACCGCCGGGCACTGAAGACTCTGAAGCGGGTCCGACCCGATCTGATGGTGGATGCCGATGAGGCCCTGGAGCAGGTCGAGGAACCCTGGCAACAGGCTGAACTGCGGGAGTGGCTGGGTGTGGCGCTGGCCAAACTGCCGTACGAGCAGCGCATGGTCCTGGAGCTCGCCTACAACGTCGGGCATTCCTGCGAGGAGATCGCCACGATCATGCAGTGTCCGGTGAATACCGTGAAAACAAGGATGTTCCATGCGCGCCGCAAGCTCAAAGGCCTGCTGACCTCGCTGGCGGGCGCGCTGTAGGTTAGGAGAATCGAATTTGAATACTGAACCCAATGATGTCGAACCCTACCCATGTGCCACGGAGTTGATACCGTGGTTTGTCAACGGAACGCTGGATGCGCCCGAGGCGGCCCGACTCGGTGCCCATCTGAAGGTGTGCGAGCCCTGCCGCTGCGAATTCGAAGGCCAGGCGCGGCTGTTCGAAGCCATGCGGGCCGACAGCACCCTGGTATTCGCCGCCGAGCCGTCGTTTCGAAAACTGATGACCCGTATCGGTACTCACGAGGACGCCGGCGAGCTGGCCAGTGGCGGTCCGGCACCGGTCGCACCGGTGACCACCCAGGCGCGCAGCGCGCGGACGCCGGGTCGTGCCATTCGCTGGCTGGCGGCCGCGGCAGTGATCGAGGGCCTGGGCCTGGGGTACGGTGCCTGGGCCTTGCACGCCTCCAACGTCACGGCGCAGGCCTCGTATGTCACGCTGACGTCGACGGCCCCCTCGTACCGTGACAGCGCGCGCCTGCGTATCGTCTTCCGGCCTGGGCTGTCGTTGCAGAGCCTGGGGATGATGCTGCGCCGGGAGGGTGCCCATATCATCGATGGGCCGACCGATGCCAATGTCTATACGCTGGGCTTCGCCGGCAAGGATGTGACACCGGCGGGGGTGGAGCGGCGGGCGGCGGCGCTGCGAGCCAGCAGCGACGTACTGTTTGCCGAACCCGTTGGTGCGGGCAACGAGCCGAGATGAAACGGGCGCTGCCCATCGCCTGCGTGGCGCTGTTCATCGCCCTCCTGGGCGCCGGTTGCACCACGACGAACATCCAGGCGGCGCGTCCCATTCCGGCGCCCGCACGTGCCGATGCCTCGCGCTACATCGTGGTCACGCTGCGCAACGATG
>DASZCK010000032.1:0-11893 GCA_035943195.1 Steroidobacteraceae bacterium | reverse complement strand
CTTGCCACCAGCACCGCATCGCCCGCCTCGGGTGCCTCGGCGAGTTTTGCGCCGGTGGCATCGGCGATGAATGAGGAACCGTAGAAGCGGATATACAGTCCCTGCGGATCCTGCAGCGAGCGCTCCAGGCCGTAGCGATTGGCGGCGATCAGCGGCAGCAGATTGGCCGCGGCATGTCCCTGCTGGGTGCGCTGCCAATGCTCGCGTGAATTGAGCGCGACCGCGGGCGGGGGTTCACTGCCGATGGCCGTGGGAAACAGCAACAGCTCGGCGCCCATCAGCGCCAGGATGCGCGCGGTTTCCGGGAACCATTGATCCCAGCAGATGCCGACACCGATGCGTCCGTGCCGCGTGCTCCACACCCTGAAGCCGGTATCGCCCGGCGCGAAGTAGGTTTTCTCCTGGTAGCCGGGGCCATTGGGAATGTGCGCCTTGCGGTACACCCCCAGGACTTCACCGGCATCGATGATGGCGACCGAATTGAAGCAGGCCAGGCCGTCGCGCTCGAAGAAGCTCACCGGCAGCACGATGCCCAGCTCACGCGCAACGACACGGAAGTGCCGCACCGCCGCGTTGTGTTCCAGCGGCTGCGCCAGCGCCAGATGGCGCGAGTCCTGCTCAATGCAGAAGTAAGGCGTCTCAAACAGCTCCGGGATCAGAATGATCTGCGCGCCCTTGGCGGCCGCCTCGCGCACCAGCTGCTCGGCACGCGCAATATTGGCGGTGCTATCCCAGCTGCACGACAGCTGCACCGCGCCGACCGTCACCGGCCGCGGCGCGGCTGCCAGGTGCGCGGGTGCCGTGCTCACTCGAAGACCTTGCCGGGATTGAGGATGCCATGCGGATCCAGGGCTCGCTTGACGACGCGCATGGCTTCGATCTCCTGGGCCGAGCGCGAAATGTTCAGAAAGTGACGGCGCTCGAGGCCGATGCCATGTTCTGCCGAAATGCTGCCGTCGATGGGACGCAACAGCTCATAGGCCAGCTCCTCGCCCAGACGCAGCACCGCCGGGTCGGCAGTTCCGGGCGCGAGGATCACGTGCAGGTTGCCGTCGGCAATATGGCCGAAGGCAAACACTTTACCCGCGGGTATGCGCTGCGCGACGGCTGCACGCAGATTTGCCAAGTAGCCGGCCATGTCCTCGATGGCCATACTGACATCGAAGTTCAGGGTGGCGCCGTAGTGCTGCGTGATGAGCCAGGGATCATCGCGCGGCGCCCAGATGGCATTGCGTTCGGACTCGGATTTGGCGATCACGGCATCCAGCACCACGCCCTGCTCCATGGCCTCACCCAGAGCTTCTTCGAAGCGCGCGGCGTCGCCTTCGAGGTCCGCACCCGACGCCTCCACCAGCCCATAGATGCCATGAGTCTCGGGCAGCAGCGCGCGGTGGTGGCCAAAGGCGCTGGTCGTTGCGGTGTAGAAATCCGGCCACATCGCCTCGAAGGCACTCAACTGTCCGCCGAGACTCGAGTCGAGCAGTCCCAGGAGTTTCACCAGGCCCGCAAAGTCGCGGCAGGCGACCAGCGCGGTGTTGGTGCTGCGTGGGCGCGCAAACAGCCGCAGGTCTGCGCGCGTCACCACGCCGAGCGTGCCCTCCGAACCGATGAACAGTTGCTTCAGGTCATAACCGGCGTTGTTCTTGAGCATCCGGTTCAGGGACTTCAGGACGGTGCCATCGGCCAGAACCGCCTCAATGCCCAGCACCAGCGCGCGCATCATGCCGTAGCGCAGGACGCGCACGCCGCCCGCGTTGGTGGAGATATTGCCGCCGATGGTACAGGTGCCGCGCCCGCCCAGATCCAGGGCGAACATCAGGTCGTGACGCTCGGCCTCCTCCTGCACCCGTTGCAGGATGGCGCCGGCCTGCACGCGCATGGTGCGCCCCGCCACGTCCACGCGCTCGATGGCGTTCATGCGCTCGGTCGACAGAATGAGTTCATGTTCGGTGGTCGCGGTGCCTTCGACCAGGCCCGATCGGCCACCGTGGGTCACCACGCTCTGATGGCGGGCGTGACACAGCCGCAGCACCCCGGAGACCTGCTCGGTGGAGGCCGGGCGCACCAGCGCCGCGGCACGCGGCACGTGGCCATTCACGTCGGCGCGCTCCTGCACAGCGGCGCCGGTCAGCAGGCCCGACTCGCCTACCACGGCGCGCAGATCTGCCAGCAATCCTGAGTCGAGCATTCCGATGGTCCTGTTCGCGAGCTCCTGGGCCACGGATTTTCGCACAACGGCCGCGACCGGCGGCGCCGATATGCCTTCAGTGGAGCAGGCGCTGGCGTTCCTGGGCGGGGCCTTCGGCGAACAGTGCCTGGTCGAGTGCCTTGATATAGGTGGGCACGTCGGCCGCGCCCGGAACCAGGACCCGGCCGTTCAACAGCAGGTTGGGCACACCTTCAACGCCCAGGCCACGCAGACGGCGCTCTTCGGCGAGCACTTCGTCCCGCCCCAGGGAGCCCGCCGTGAAGGACTGGCGTACCGACTCATCCACTCCGGCTTCGCTCGCCAGCTGCACCAGCACCAAGGGATTGCTGATGTCACGACCGGCTTCGAAGAAGGCGCGGAAAATTCCGTCAATGAGTTCGCCCTGGCGCGCATCCTGGCCCGCCAGGTGCACCAGCCGGTGGGCCTCACGCGTGTCCGGCAGCGTCGCGATCCGGTCAAAATGAAAGCCGATATCCAGATCGCGTCCCACACTCTCGAGCTTGCGCTGGGCGTCATCGACATCGCCCCCCGTGGGCAGTCGCGTGGCCAGGTGTTCGCGCCAGCCGCTCAGGGTCATCCCTGCCAGCGGCAGGCCATGCCAGCGCTGCACGCGCGCATCCGCGCCGTACAGGCTGCCCAGCGCCCGCGCCAGGTTCCGCTTGCCGATGAAGGACCAGGGACAGGCCAGGTCACCGATGAAGTCCAGCTCCAGGGGCCGAGGCCGCGCGCCGACATGCAGTATTTGAGTGTCCATGCAGGCTATCTGGCCCCCGCCCAGCCGAATTCAAGGTCGGCTCTTCTGCACCTGGGCGGTGATCTGGATGGCCGTCTGCAGGGCCGCCAGACCCGCCTCGCCGCTGACCACGGCAGGCCGGCCCTGCTGGATGCAGCTGAGGAAGGAGTGAATCTCCGCCTTCAGGGCATCGCCCGCCTCGAAAATGCGTTCCTCGATGCTGACCGGGAGCTGGCCGGCGGCCGGGCCGCCCGGACGCTTGCGGATCACGGTCACGACCTTCTGCTGCAGATCCATGGAGACATAGGCCTCATCGGAAAACACCCGCATCTTGCGCTCGCTCTTCAGGCTCACCCGGCTCGCCGTGGCATTGGCCACACAGCCATTGGCGAAGCGGATGCGCGCATTGGCGATGTCCACGTCCTCGGAAAACACCGGGGTGCCGATGGCGTCAATAGAGGCAATGGGAGATCCGACCAGGGTCTGGACGATGTCGATGTCATGGATCATCAGATCCAGGACCACACTGACATCGGTGCCGCGCTCCTTGTACGGCGCCAGGCGATGGCACTCGATGAAGCGCGGCGCCCGCAGATGCTCCTCGGCGCCCAGAATGGCCGAATTGAACCGCTCCAGGTGCCCGACCTGCAGAATCCGGCCGTGCTGGGCTGCCAGACGGATCAGCTCGCTGGCCTGTTCGGGCGTCTCGGTGATGGGCTTTTCCACCAGCACATGGGCGCCGGCGGCGAGGAATTCGCGGGCGATGGGAAAGTGCGCGGCGGTGGGTGTCACCACGCTCACGGCATCGACCTGGCCGAGCAGGCCCCGGTAGTCGGCCAGCGCCTGCGCCCCCACTTCAGCGGCGACGGCCTCGCGCGCCTCCTGGCGGGCATCCACGACAGCGACCAGTTCACATTCTTCAAGCTGGGCATATTTCTGAGCGTGGAAGCGTCCCAGATAGCCCACACCGATGACGGCAGCTCTGACTTTTTTCATTGCGGCGCTATTATGCCTGCACCATGTCTTTGAATATCGCCACGCTGCGGCGCGAGTTCCTGTGGCTCCTCATCGGCCTGCCGATCGGAGTGCTGCTCCTGCCCCCACTGATCTGGCTGGTGGGGTCGCATGTCTTCGGGCCCTATGCCGGGGGCAATACCCGCGACCTGGTGGACCACTTTTTCCGCGGCCTGAGCCAGGGGCAGCAGGCATTCTGGATCATTGCGTTGGGCCCGTATGTGTTCCTGCTGGCCCTGCGACTGACGCTTGGAGCCGTCCGGGCCACCCGCAGCCAAGCTTGAGGTCAAGAAAGCTACTTTTTGGGCCAGTACAGCCACACGGCCCCGCACAGGCACAGGGTGGTGGCGGTATGCGCGACCAGCCGCCAGCGGCTTTCCTTCAGCTGGGCGTAGAAACTCGCGCCCGCCACGGCCGACAGGGTGCCAAAGACCGCGATGGCGATCCTGAGGGTGCTTTGCTCACCAAACAGCTCCCCGGCCTCGTCCTTGGGTACAAACAGCAGGGTCACCCAGGTCAGGGACAGCCCTGCAAACAAGGTGAAGGTGGAGCCCATGATGATGCCGATCAGAACCGCCAGAGGACGCATGCTTGCCGAAAGGATCCTGTGCCGTTAATGACGCCAATTCCGCAGGTGGAACTGCTGCACTTGCTGCGATGCTGCGCGCACTCTAGCCTAGTACCCAGGCGAATACCCAAGGACCTCCCGCACCCCCCATGAATATCCAGAACCGAATCGAGCGTCGCTCGGCAGCCTGGGCTGCGCCTTTTGTCGCGGCCCTGATGGTCCTCGCCCTGACCGGTTCTTCGCAGGCACCCGCCGGTCCCTCGATCCTGCCGCCCAACGCCATCGCACCGACCGATCGGCAGCGGGCCATTGCGCGGCGGGTCGGCTCGATTCTCGAAGAGGCGCACTACCGGCATGTCCTCATCGACGACCACATGTCCGGTGAGATCTTCGATCGCTACATCGAGTCGCTGGATGGCCAGCACAGCTATTTCCTGGCGAGCGACCTGAAGGAATTCGAGCAGTGGCGTTACAAGTTCGACGACATGATCCACACCGGGGACGTTGAACCCGGATTCGCGATCTTCGCGCGTTACCAGCAACGCAACCGCGAGCGCATCGCCGCGGCGCTGAAGATGCTCGGCACCGAGCCGGACTGGACCGTCGATGAATCCATGGAGTTCGACCGCAAGGAGGCACCCTGGGCGACTACCCCGGCGCAGCTGGATGAGGTCTGGCGCAAGCGCGTGAAGAATGACGGCCTGTCGCTGATGCTCACCGGCAAGACCTGGAAAGAGGCGGTGGAGCTGCTGCACAAGCGCTACGAGCACGTGCTCAAGCGCGTGGATCAGATCTCCTCCGACGATGTCTTCGAAAACCTCATGAACGCCTACGCGCGGACCTTCGATCCGCACTCGAACTTCTTCTCGCCGCGCGATTCGGAGGAATACCGCATCACGATGAGCCTGAACTATGACGGCATCGGCGCCTCGCTGCAGCAAACTGATGACTACATCCAGGTGATGAATCTCATTGAGGGTGGTCCGGCGGCCGTGGCCGGCACGCTGAAGCCGAATGATCGCATCACGGGCGTGCAACAGGGCGCCGACGCCATGGTCACCGATGTGGTGGGCTGGCGGCTGGATGATGTCGTGCAGCTGATCCGCGGCAAGGCCGGCACCATCGTGAAGCTGCAGGTGCTGCCCGCCGGCGCCGCGCCCGGAACCCCGGAGAAAATGCTGGTCTTCACCCGCAACAAGGTCAACCTGGACAACCAGGCGGCCAAGCAGGAGATCCGCACCGTCAACCGCGGCGGACGCATGCTGAAGATCGGTGTGATCACCATTCCCAGTTTCTACCAGGACGTGGCGGCACAGGCGGCCGGCGAGCCGAACTACCGCAGCACCACCCGCGATGTGCACCGCTTGCTGGGCCAACTGACCGCCGCGGGGGTCGACGGCATCGTGCTCGATCTGCGTGATGACGGTGGCGGCTACCTGCCCGAAGCCACCGCGCTCACGGGTCTGTTCATCGACAAGGGTCCGGTGGTGCAGCTAAAGGACGCCACGGGACGCGTCGAAGTGCTGGATGATCCGGACCCGGGCATCGCCTATTCAGGGCCGCTGTCGGTGCTGGTGAACCGCTACAGCGCCAGTGCCTCGGAGATCTTCGCCGGTGCCCTGCAGGACTATCACCGCGCCTACGTCCTGGGTCAGAGGACCTTCGGCAAGGGCACGGTGCAGAACCTGATTCCCCTGGATCGCTGGTCACAGAAGCAACAGAGTGGCCAGATCACGGTCACGATCGGCAAGTTCTATCGGGTCACCGGCGAGAGCACCCAGCACCGCGGGGTCGAGCCCGACGTGCAGTTGCCTTCGGTCATCGACATGAAGGACGTCGGCGAGAGTGCGCTGGAGGCCGCGCTGCCCTGGGATCGAATTCAGAGCGCCTCCTTCACGGCCTGGCACGATGAGCATCCGGTCATCGCGCTGCCCTCGCTGGTGTCCGAGGAGACGGCCCGCGAGCAGCGTGATCCGGACTACCGCTACCTGGTGGATGAGGTGGCCGCGCTCAACAAGGAGCGCGCCGAGAAGACCCTGTCGCTGAATCTGAAGGTGCGGCAGCAGGAGCGCGCGCAGCTGGACCAGGAGCGCCTGGAGCGCGCCAATCAGCGGCTCATCGCCGAGGGTCAGCCACCGGCGAAGACGGTGGAAGATATCGATAGCGCCGAGTCCGCCAGCGCTGTCAGCGGCTCGGTCGATGCCGCCACGGGCAATCACATCAAGCCGCCTGCGACCGGCGCGCCAAGCAGTGCACCGAGCAGTGCACCGAGCGGTGCGCCGGCCAAACCGGCCACGCCGCCGGATCTGGTGTTGAGCGAAGCGACGCAGGTGATGGCCGACATACTGACCGGCAACCTGCCGAATCAGCATCTGCCGGCGAACCCCCCGGCGCAGCAGACCGTGAAGCGCTGACGCCGTCCGGCGCTCAGCGCAGCAGGACGCGGAACAGGTCCCAGGTATCCTCGCCCAGGACATTGGGCATGCGGATCGCCGCCTGCGCCCCCAGCGGCGCCCCGGCCAGTACATCCGTTTCACCCAATGAGATGGACTCGGGGGTGGGGGATGTATCCAGGGCCTCGCGATAGCGGGCGCTGGCGCGCAAGGTTTCACTGCGCGCCTTCACGTCCTGCGCCACGTTGGCCTTGCTCTCCAGGACCACGCGTGCGCGCGCAATGAGGGCGATGAGGGCCTCGCACTCCGGCCGACCGCCATAGGCGTCGACCGGCTCGCGCCGACCGACAGCCTCCTTGGCGAAGCTCATCAGTGAAGTATCTGCCAGGCGCAGGCATAGCACCTCGGCATAAGCGATGGCGGCGATGTTGATGGCACGGCGGGCATCAACCGACAGGCCGGGAAATTCCGGGGGCTGCTCGGCCTCCAGCGCCGCCATGCCGCTGCGCGCCGCGTCCAGCTCGCTGATCGTCAGCTCCAGTGCATGGCGCGCCGCCACCAGCCGGTGGTCCAGATCGCGGCGCTTGAAGTAATGCCAGAACCGCGTGAGCTGCGCGCGCCGCGTCGTCAGCTCGGCGACGAACTGCTGCGCGTCGTTGAATTGGGTCTGCGTGGTACGTACCGCGCTCTCGGCGGCCTGACGCCGCGAGAACTGCGCGCGGTTGAATTCGACGAACAGGGCGCGTCGTTCGCGCTCCTCCTGCTGGGCCTCCAGTTCCTGGGTGAACTGCTCGAGGATCTCCCGCCCCCGCTGCCACATGGCCCGCAGTTGGTAGAACACCAGCGCCGGATAGGCGGTCTCGGTGATTCCCAGACGCGACTCCAGTGAACCGAGCATCTCCTGCACCCGGGCGGTCGCGCCCTCCTGCTGTTTGATCCGGTCCTGGAGTCGATAGACTTCAGCCTGCAGCTCGCCATAGGCTTTCTTCAATTCCGCACGATTGCGGAACAGGGTGAGGACGCGATGATCGTCTTCGTGATCATCGGCGGCCTTGGGAGTGGCCCGGATCAGGCGGCTGAATTGTTCAAGCGTTTTCATGTATGGCGGCTGAAGACCGGCGGCCACACCGGGCCACCGTTAAGGGGTTCCCGCCGGCGCCGGAGCAAAGCGGTGCCCCCGCTCCACGCAGTATTCCAGCCACTTGTTTAGCATGATGTTCCGGGCCCAACGCTGATCCAGTTCACAGGCCACCGTATTGCGCAGGGCCCGCAGCCCGGCGTGCTCATGGACATGAGCCCATTCCTGGGCCTCCACCAGCCGGGCGTCGTGGTAGACCCGCACCCCCATGTCCGGGAAGCGCTGGGTGGCCTCCTGATCGGGAATAAGGTAGGTGAGGTTCAGGGTGGTCGTATACGGGGAGCGCTCAACCACCGAGAGCAGTAGGTCACAGTCCCCGGCTATCCGGGACCGGTACTCGCCGCGCATGCGGGCGACGTTTCCCGCCAGCCATCCGAAGCGGATGTAGTTGCTTTCGTACAGGCTCATCAAGGCGACGAAACTGCGAGGCGTCGCGCGCCAGGAGACTGCTGTCTGGGCGTCATTGAGCATGTCCCGACTATATCGCACGTCGGTCCACGTGCAACCCATGCAAGGCGTCAGGAATGTGAAGAAATTGTGCTTGCGTTCTCGCCGCGCGCGGCGGGTGCCAGCAACTGTGCACGATAGTGCTGCAGTTCGCGGATGGACTCGCGGATGTCTGCTAGCGCAAGATGGGCGCCTTGCTTCACGAAACCCGCGGCGACCTGGGGCGCCCAGCGACGCGCGAGTTCCTTGAGCGTGCTGACATCAAGATTACGGTAGTGGAAGAATTTCTCAAGCCGTGGCATGTGACGTGCAAGGAAACGGCGGTCCTGACAGATGCTGTTGCCGCACATCGGCGAGGCGCCGCCCGGCACCCAGGGCGCGAGGAACTCCAGGGTAAGCTGTTCGGCATTGGCGACAGTAATGTGGCTGGCACGCACCCGTGCGGCCAGGCCGGATGATCCGTGCTGGCGTTGATTCCACTCATCCATGCGCGCCAGCGCGCTGTCAGGCTGATGGATCGCGATGGCCGGCCCCTCCGCCAGAATCTTCAGATCCTTGTCGGTGACGATGGTCGCAATCTCGATGATGTCATCGGTCTCGGGCACGAGGCCGGTCATCTCAAGATCGATCCAGATCAGGTTTTCAGCATTTGACATGGCGAACCGGCATTCTATCTGACCCATGAGCTTCACCGCACGCATCATCGCCGCCTACGGTCGCCACCTCGTCGTGCGCGATGCGCAGGGCAATGAGCGGGTGGCGCGACCCTTTGGCCGTAAGCTCCAGGTGGTATGCGGCGACCAGGTCAGCTGTGAGCTCGATGCTCACCATGACGAGGCGCATGTCACCGGCGTGCTGGAGCGCGACAGCTGCCTGTATCGCACCAATCTGCGCGCGGACGAGGAACCGGTGGTAGCAAACCTCACCTTGATGCTGGTGACACTGGCACCGCTGCCGGCCCCGGATCTGTTCGTGATTGATCGTTATCTTGCCGCCGCCGCATCGGCCGGGATTCGCGCCACGCTGGTGCTGAACAAATCGGAACTGCCCTGGCCGCCGGAACTCAACAGTGAGCTCGAGGCCTACTCGGCAGTGGGCTACGCCCATGTTGCAGTATCGGCCAAAACCGAGGCAGGCGTGGCGTCGCTGCGGGCTGCCTGCGCCGGCGACATCGCCGCCTTCGTCGGCCAGTCCGGCGTGGGCAAGTCCTCGCTGATTGCGCGCCTGGTGCCTGAAGCGGACATCCGCACCGGTGAGCTGATGCTGCGGACCCAGGAAGGCACGCACACGACCACCGCTTCACGCCTCTACGACCTGGCCGGCGGCGGCCATCTCATCGACTCGCCCGGTGTGCGCGACTTCGCGCCGGCCCTGTCGCGTCTCGAACCCACTTCCCTGGGATTTTTGGAGGTCGCACAGCGCGCACCGCAATGCCGCTTCGACGATTGCCGTCACCTGAAGGAACCGGCCTGTGCGGTGCGCGCGGCCAGTGAGGGCGGGGACATCAGTCCGCGCCGCTATGAAAGCTACCGGCGGCTGCGACGCTTGTTTGAAACCCTGGGAGCGCGCCGCTAACCCATCACCTGGCGCCCCACCAG
Organism: Steroidobacteraceae bacterium; assembly: GCA_035943195.1. GTDB lineage: Bacteria > Pseudomonadota > Gammaproteobacteria > Steroidobacterales > Steroidobacteraceae > DAIDKA01. The sequence goes on along the minus strand of DASZCK010000032.1, from coordinate 1,793 downwards.
CGCATGTGCCAGCGTGCCGCCATCCACGTATTCCAGTTCCCCGCCCACCGGCACGCCGTGCGCGATGCGCGTTGCCTGGATGCCGCGCGACAACGCCAGCTCGCGCAGGTAGTGCGCCGTGGCCTCGCCCTCCACCGTCGGGTTGGTGGCGAGGATGAGTTCCTGCACGAGACCTTCGGCCAACAGGGCCTCGAGTTCGCGCGCCCCAAGCTCCTCCGGCCCCACGCCATCCAGGGGCGACAGGTGTCCCATGAGCACGAAGTAGTAGCCGCGGTAGCTGCCCGAGAGTTCCACCGCCACCACATCGGCCGGCGACTCCACCACGCACAGCAGGGTGCGGTCGCGTTGCGGGGCCGCGCAGATGGAGCACAGCTCATCATCGGTGAGCATCCGGCAGCGCCGGCAGCGCTGCACTGAATCCAGCGCCGTGCCCAGTGCCTGGACCAGCGCGTGCGCCCCGGGACGTCCCTCCTGCAGCAGGTGGAAGGCCATGCGCTGTGCGGTCTTGGGGCCCACGCCCGGCAGCGCCCGCAGCGCGTCGATCAGCCTGAGAAGATTCCGCGAGTGCTTCATCTAAAACGGCAGTTTCACACCCGGCGGCAGCTGCAGGCCGGCCGTGACGGCCGCCATCATTTCCTGGGTGCGCACTTCGACCTTGTGGGCCGCATCGTTGAAAGCGGCCACCAGCAGGTCCTCGAGCATCTCGCGATCCTCTGCGGCCACCGCCGGTTCGATCTGGACACGCTTGACCTGGTGCCGGCCGCTGAGAGTGACCTTGACCATGCCGCCGCCGGACTCGCCGATCACTTCGATGTTCTGCACCTCGGCCTGGGCCTTTTGCATGCGTTCCTGCATGACCTGAGCCTGCTTCATCAAATTGCCGATATTGCCGCGCATGAGTTTGCCGATGCTCCTGAGGTGGGGTGTCTAATTGTCGCTACGGGTGGGTCGGATCGTATCCGGTAACACTGTCGCGCCAAAGCGCTCCTGCAGCGCCTTGACGGTGGGATCCTCGCCGAAGGCCTGACGGGCCGCCACCAGGGCGGCGCGGCCCTCACGCTCCTGGACCTGGGCCGGGGTCTGCGCGGCGGCATCCGCCACGAACTCCAAACGCACCGGCCCCCCGAAATAGGCGCCGAGGGCCTGCTGCAGCTTGGTCTCGATGCCCGGGGACCGGGCGGCCTGAAAACGCGGATCCAGGGCCAGGCGGACGATGCCGTCGCGGTGACTGACGAACTGGCAGTTCAGCGCCAGCGAGCGGACCAGGCCGGTCAGAGACATCTCGCCCACCATGGCGGTCCAGTCCCCGCCAGCAGCCGCCGCGGCCGGTGCGCCGTCGCGAGTGGCAGGCGCGGGGGGTACCTCGGGCGCCTCCACACGGGCGCCGCGTCCGGCCGCGGCTTTGGCCGCCTGGGCCCCGCTAACCGGCGCGGTTGCGAGACCGGAGCCGGCATAGCGAAAACCCAGCATCCGCAGCAGCGTCATCTCGAAGCCCGAGCGCGGGTCCGGCGCCAGGTGCAGGTCACGCCGGCCGATGATGGCGCACTGGTAATACAGCTGAACATCCTCGGGGCTTAGGCCCTGGGCCAATTGCCGCAGCAGGCCCTGCTCGTACAGTTCATCGCCCTCGTAGTCGGGCACGGCCTGGACCAGCGCCACGCGTACCAGCAAGGCGGCAAATTCATCCAGCAGCTGGGCATGATCCGGGGCCCACTGTTCCAGTTCCCGCACCCAGCCCATGACCGCGGCCGGTTCGGCCTCCACCATCAGCTGGGTGAGCTTCACGACGTGAT
>DASZCK010000031.1:0-20363 GCA_035943195.1 Steroidobacteraceae bacterium | reverse complement strand
GTCTCCCGGCTGATCGGGGCGCCTCCGGGCTACGTCGGCTTTGGCCAGGGCGGCCTGCTGACCGAAGCGATCGCCAAGCATCCGCACTGCGTGCTGCTGCTGGATGAGATCGAGAAGGCCCATCCGGATGTGTTCAATCTGCTGCTGCAGGTGATGGATCACGGCACTCTGACCGACAACAACGGTCGCAAGGCTGATTTCAGGCATGTGATCATCGTGATGACCACCAATGCCGGGGCGCAGGAGATGAACCGGCCCTCGATCGGCTTCACCCACGCGGACCACGCCAGCGATGGCATGGAGGCGGTGCGGCGGCTGTTCTCTCCGGAGTTCCGCAATCGCATCGATGCCATCATCCAGTTCGCCGCGCTCGATCCGGCCACCATCGAACGGGTGGTGGACAAGCTCATCGTGGAGATCGAGGCGCAGCTGGAGCAGAAGGGCGTGCAGCTGTCGGTCAATGATGCGGCGCGCAGCTGGCTGGCCGATCACGGCTACGATCCGAAGATGGGTGCGCGGCCGATGGCGCGGCTCATCCAGGAGCAGATCAAGCGACCGCTGGCCGAGGAACTGCTGTTCGGACGGCTGGTGGGCGGCGGTGATGTGCGGGTAACGGTGGCCGAAGACGAGTCGAAACTTGCCCTGGACGTACAGCCGACACAGCAGGTGGTGCCGGCCTGAGGCGGCTTTAGCGACCGCGGTAGATGATGCGACCCTTGGACAGGTCGTAGGGAGTCATTTCGACGGTCACCGCGTCCCCGGTGAGGATGCGGATGTAGTTTTTGCGCATTTTGCCCGAGATATGCGCGGTCACGACGTGACCGTTCTTGAGCTTCACGCGGAAGGTCGTATTGGGCAAAGTCTCGACGACCTCACCCTCCATCTGAATCGCATCTTCTTTAGACATTGGGGCGCGGATATTGCACAAACGCAGTCCCCATTGCAATGTGCTCGCGCAACAGCCCCTGAAACTGCGCCCGGGAAATCAGCCGGCTGCCCAGACTCTGCAAGTGGCGCGAGGGCAACTGGCAGTCGATGACCACCACGCCCTGTGACCGGCAGTACTCGACCAGCCGCGCCAGGGCGGCCTTGGAGGCGTCGCGCTCCTGGCTGAACATCGACTCCCCGAAGAACACGTTACCCAGCCGAACACCGTACAGGCCGCCAACCAGCGTGTCATTGAGCCAGGTTTCGAAGCTGTGGGCATGTCCCAGTTGGTGCAGCTCCAGGTAGGCGGCGCGCATTTCCGGCAGCAGCCAGGTGCCCGGACTGCGGGCGCGCGGGGCCGCGCAGCCATCCAGAACGGCCTGGAAATCATGGTCGATGCGGGCGTCGAAGCCGCGATTACGCAGCGTCTTGGCGAGGCTTCTGGTGAGGCGGAATTCCGCCGGCATCAGCACCGCGCGTGGGTCCGGCGACCACCACAGCACCGGCTGCCCCTGCGAGTACCAGGGAAAGATGCCGCGCTGGTAGGCCGCGAGCAGCCGCGCCGTGGACAGGTCGCCGCCGGCCGCCAACAGCCCCGCCGGATCGTCCAGGGCCCGCTCCGCGGGCGGAAAGTGATCCGGCGGATCCGTGGGCGACAGCCAGGTGATGGTTTTCATGGCGCGCGGCGATAGGGGACGTGCTCCCCGACCTCGTGGGCGTAGGCGTCCACGGCCGCCGCCTCGCGCACCAGAAAATCGCGTACCGCTGCGCGGAAGCGCCGGTCCCCGATGTGGTGCGCCGACCAGGTCAGCGCCGGTGCGAAGCCGCGTGCCACCTTGTGTTCGCCCTGCGTACCCGGTTCAAAACGGCGGATGCCGCGCTCGATGCAGAACTCGATGCCCTGGTGATAGCAGGTCTCGAAGTGCAGGCTGTGGTGCTCGGCCGCTGCGCCCCAGTAGCGGCCGTAGAGCGCCTCCTGGCACCAGAAGAACACCGCCGCGGCCACCGGTTTGCCACGCTGCATGGCGATCTTGAACATCAGGCCCTCGCCCAGGCTGCGCGCGATTTCGCTGAAGAAGGCCCGCGACAGGTACGGTTCATGGCCATGGCGCAGGAAGGTGCCGCGGTGAAAGGCATAGACGGTATCCAGCAGGGCTTCGCCGATGTCAGTGCCAAAACGGGTTTCAAAGGCAATCCCGGCCTCCTGCACCCGGCGCCGTTCACGCCGCGCCTTCTTGCGCTTGTCGGCCGTGAAGGTCGAAAGATAGTGTTCGAAGTCGCTGAATCCCTGGTTGGTCCAGTGGAACTGACAGTCACGGCGCAGCAGCCAGCCGGCCGCCTCGAACGCCTCGCGGTCGGGCTCATCGAAAAACAGCGCATGGGCCGAGGACAGGCGGTTGGCGCTGGTGAAATCCTCGATGGCCTGCGCCAGCCGGCGGCGCACCGCCGCCGCGGGCAGATCCGGGCGCAGCAGCAGCCGCGCGCCGGTGGCCGGCGTAAAGGGCACGCACACCGTCAGCTTCGGATAATAGTTGCGGCCGAACTGCGCATAGGCTTCGGCCCAGGAGAAGTCGAAGACGAACTCACCGAAGGAATGGGACTTGAGAAAGGCCGGCGCGGCGGCCGCGAGCCCCGTGTCATCGTGCAAAGTGATGTAGGAAGGAGTCCAGCCGCTTGCCGGGCCGACGCAGCCTGAGTGTTCGAGCGCCGCCAGGAACTCGTGCCGCAGGAATGGCACCTCGCTGCCCGCCAGGGCGTTCCAGGCTTTCGGATCCAGTTGATCGATACTGGTGTGCTGGCGGGCAAGCATGTTGGCCGCTAACGGGCCCCGGTTTGGTGGCCCGCGGCGTGGCTCTCCAGGAAGCGATCGGCATCCAGCGCCGCCATGCAACCGGAACCCGCCGAGGTGATGGCCTGCCGGTACACATGATCGGCGACGTCGCCGGCGGCAAACACGCCCGGAACGCTGGTGGCGGTGGCATTGCCCGCGGCCCCGCCGTTGACCTGGATATAGCCATCGTGCATCTGCAGCTGGCCACTGAAGATCTGGGTATTGGGCGAGTGACCGATGGCGATGAAGACGCCGCTGACGGCAATCACCTGCTCGCGTGCGTGGTCAGGCCCGTTGCCGACGCCGCGCACTTTGAGGCCGCTGACGCCCTGTCCGTCATCGAGCACTTCCTCCACCGCATGGTTCCACAGAATGCTGACCTTGCCGGCGCGTTCCTGCGCGAAGAGGCGATCCTGCATGATCTTCTCCGCCCGCAGCTTGTCGCGCCGGTGTACCAGCGTGACATGTTCGGTGATGTGGGACAGATACAGCGCCTCCTCGACGGCGGTGTTGCCGCCGCCGACCACGGCCACGCGCTGGCCGCGGAAGAAGAAGCCATCGCAGGTCGCGCAGGCCGAGACACCACGACCGCGATTGCGCTCTTCGGAGGGCAGTCCCAGGTACTTGGCCGTTGCGCCCGTGGCGATGATGAGGGCATCGCAGGTGTACTGGTGCGAATCGCCTTCCAGGCGAATGGGGCGCTCGTTCAGGTGCGTCTTGTGAATGTGGTCATTGATGATCTCGGTGGCAAAGCGCTCGGCATGCCGGCGCATGCGCTCCATCAGCGCCGGCCCCTGCAGGCCCTCCACATCCCCCGGCCAGTTGTCCACCTCGGTGGTCGTCATCAGCTGCCCACCCTGTTCCACGCCCGTGATCAGCAGTGGCGCACGGTTGGCGCGGGCCGCGTACACGGCCGCGCTGTAACCGGCGGGGCCTGAGCCCAGGATGATGAGGCGGCTGTGCCGTGTAGTCGACATGTATAATCGTCCTCGCAGTGCATGGCTGCAGATACTAGCGCGTCGCTTGTTGCATGGGTCCTGGGACCCATAAAATCAAGCGCCTACGCATCCCAAGACTCTCCAAGGATACATTTTGGCCGAAACCACCGCGCAAGCCCGGGGAGCCAGTCGTTTTTCGGCAGCGGTCAGCCGCGGCCTAAGGGAAAGCGCGGTCATCGCGCTGGCGGTCGTCGGCCTGGTGCTGTTGGTGGCCCTGGCCACTTACAGCAGCACCGATCCGGGCTGGTCCAAGGCGACCGAGCCGACCGGCATCCACAACCGCATCGGTCCCATCGGCGCCTGGCTTGCGGACCTGCTGTTCTACATCTTCGGCCGGCCGGCCTTCCTGTTTCCGGTGATGATCGGCCTGACCACCTGGAACCTGTTCCGTAGCGGCCGCAAGCTCGAGCAACCCTCGCGCGCGAATACCGCGGTGCGGGTGGCCGGATTCGTGCTGCTGCTGGTGGCGAGCTGCGGACTTGCGACGCTGCACTGGTCGGACGCCGGCATGCCGCACACCGCCGGGGGCGCCATCGGTGACACGGTGGGGCACGGCCTGCAGTCGGGCCTGGAGTTTTTGGGTGCCACGCTGTTGATGCTGGCCGCCTGGATGGCCGGTGCCTCACTCTCGCTCGGGGTGTCCTGGCTCACCGTCATGGACCGTCTGGGGGCCTGGACCTGGGGCGCGGTGGCCCTGGTGCGGGATCGGCGCGCCGCCCGCCGCGAGGCCGCGGAGGGCCGTGAACGGCGCGAAGCCCGCAAGGTCAGCGTCGAGACCGAGCAGAAGAAGGCCGCGACCCGCAAACCCACCCGCATCGAGGCGCCGCCGCCGGCGGTTGCCAAGAGCGAGCGGGTGGAGAAGGAGCGCCAGGTGCCGCTGTTCGCCGCGGCCAAACCCGGCGAGCTGCCGCCGCTGAACCTCCTGGACGACCCGCCGCCGCACAAGCCGATCTACGCACCCGAGGCGCTGGAGGCCATGTCGCGCCTCGTGGAAATCAAGCTGCGCGACTTCGGCGTCGAAGCCGAGGTGGTCGCGGTGCAGCCAGGCCCGGTGGTGACGCGCTTCGAGCTGCGCCCCGCCCCCGGGGTCAAGGCCAGTCAGATCACGACGCTCGCCAAGGACCTGGCGCGCGCCCTCTCGGTCATGAGCGTGCGGGTGGTCGAGGTCATCCCCGGCAAGTCCGTCATGGGGCTGGAGATCGCCAACGAGAAGCGTGAACTCGTCACGCTGGGCGAGATCATCCGCTCCAAGACCTATGACGACATTGCCTCGCCGCTGGCCATTGCCTTAGGGAAGGACATCGCCGGGCAGGCCATGGTCGCGGACCTGGCGAAGATGCCGCACCTCCTGATCGCCGGCACCACCGGCTCGGGCAAATCCGTCGGCATCAATGCCATGGTGCTGTCGCTGCTCTACAAGGCGACCGCCGAGCATGTGCGGCTGATCATGATCGACCCGAAGATGCTGGAGCTGTCGGTCTACGAAGGCATTCCGCACCTGCTGGCACCGGTCGTGACCGACATGAAGCACGCCGCGAACGCGCTGCGCTGGTCGGTGGCCGAAATGGAACGCCGCTACCAGCTGATGGCGGCGATCGGCGTGCGCAATATCGCGGGTTTCAACAAACATGTGCGTGAGGCCAACGAGAAGGGCAAGCCCATTCTCGATCCGGTGCTCATTCAGCGTGCTGCGAATGATCCTTCGATCGATCAGTCGAAAATACCCAATCTCGAACCGCTGCCCTACATCGTCGTGATCATCGATGAGCTCGCCGACCTCATGATGATCGTGGGCAAGAAGGTCGAGGAACTCATCGCACGTTTGGCGCAGAAGGCCCGTGCCTCGGGCATTCATCTGATCCTCGCAACCCAAAGACCGTCGGTGGATGTCATCACCGGCCTCATCAAGGCCAACATTCCCTGCCGTATTGCCTTCCAGGTCTCGGCCAAAGTCGACTCACGCACCATTCTCGATCAGATGGGGGCGGAGACTCTGCTCGGCCATGGCGACATGCTCTACCTGCCGTCGGGCACCTCGATGCCGACTCGCTGCCATGGGGCCTTCGTCTCGGATGCCGAGGTGCATCGCGTCGTCGAGGCTTTGAAGACCGCCACGCCGCCGAACTACGTGGAGGAAGTGCTGTCCGGACCCTCGATGCCGATACCGGGCATGCCGGATGAGGACGGTGACGGTGGATCATTGGGCGGGGATTCGGAAAGCGATGCGCTGTACGACGAGGCGGTGAAGATCGTGACCCAGGAACGCAAGCCCTCCATCTCCTATGTACAGCGGCGCCTGAAGATCGGCTACAACCGCGCCGCCCGACTGCTCGAGGCCATGGAAATGGCCGGCATCGTCGGTCCCCTGCAGTCAAACGGCGCGCGCGAAGTGCTGGCGCCGCCGCCTCCGGGGGGTTGAGATGCGCATCAGGGTAGTCATTCTGTGCGGCCTGTCGCTGCTGGGGCTCACGGCTGCGGCCGAGCCCGGCCACACCGTGCTCGACACCTGGCTCACGGGCCTGAAGTCCTTGCGCGTCCAGTTCACTCAGACCATCAAGGATGCGCAGGGGCATACGACGGATCAGACCAGTGGTGAGCTTCTGGTACTGCGTCCGGGGCGTTTTCGCTGGGACTCGCACGATGATGCCGCCGCCCCGGCGGGTAGCGCACCGACGAATGATTCCGGCCAGGTCCTCATCGCCGACGGCCGCAATGTCTGGTTCTACGACCGTGATCTGCAGCAGGTGACGGTCAAACCGGTCGACGCGGCCCTCTCGGCCACACCCATCATGTTGCTGAGCGGTGGTGCCGATGTGCGCAAGGCGTTCGACATCAGCGATGCGGGCAACAAGGATGGACTGGCGTGGCTGCGGGTCAAACCGCGCGCGGCCGAAGCGGATTTCCGTCAGGCGGTGCTGGGGTTCGCGGAGGGTGAACTCAAAGAAATGATCTTGGAAGACAAGCTCGGACAGCTGGCGACACTCACCTTCAGTCGCTCGCAACGCAATGCGCCGGTCAGCGAGGCCGAGGTCTCCTTCACCCCGCCCAAGGGCGTCGATGTGATCGGCAAGCCCAAGCCGTGAATTCCACGCTGGAAACTCCGTACTTCAGCGGTCTGTGGTGGGCATTGGGCTGGGCGATGGTACTGTTCATTCTCTATGCAACGCTCTCGCCCTCGCGTTACGTACCCGACCTGCACGTCAACGACAAGATCGAGCACGCGACGGCGTTTTTTGGCATGACCTTCTGGTTCGGCGGCCTGGTGCGGCGCGGGCGCTTCTGGGTGCTGGGCCTCATCATGTCGGCCTTTGGCGGTGCCATCGAGGTCGCGCAGGGGACCATGGGGCTGGGTCGCGACATGGATATTCATGACTGGGTCGCCGATACCTGTGGCGTGCTGATCGCGCTGGGCCTCCTGATGTGCGTCCCGCGCCGCCGTGGGTCCTGGCTGCGGTGGCTGGAAGCTCTCATCTGGCACTGACGTGACAGCTGACCTCACCGGAAGTAGCGCGGCGCTGCGGCCGCTGGCCGACCGGATGCGGCCGCGCAATCTGCATGAATACCTGGGGCAGGCACAGCTGCTGGCGCCCGGCAAACCGCTGCGACAGGCGCTGGAGGGCGGTCGGCTGCATTCCATGGTGCTGTGGGGTCCTCCGGGCACGGGCAAAACCACCCTGGCGCGACTCATCGCCGGGCAGGCACAGGCACAGTTCATTGCACTGTCGGCCGTGATGGCCGGGGTCAAGGACATCCGCGCCGCGGTGGAACAGGCGCGCCAGGAGCGCCACGAACGCGGCCGACCCACGGTGCTGTTCCTGGATGAGGTGCACCGCTTCAATAAGGCGCAGCAGGACACTTTTCTGCCCTACCTCGAAGATGGCACGCTGATTTTCATCGGTGCCACGACCGAGAACCCGAGCTTCGAAGTCATCAGTGCGCTGCTGTCGCGTGCCCGGGTCTATGTGCTGAAGGCCTTAGATGTCGAGGACCTGGTGCGCGCCTTGCAGACCGCACTCGATGACAAGGAACGGGGCCTGGGACAGGAACCCATACGCGCGCAGTCCGAGGCGCTGGAGCTCATCGCCCGGGCGGCCGATGGGGATGCGCGCCGCGCCCTCAATATGCTGGAACTGGCGGCGGGCCTGGTGGCCGCGCGCAATGGCGAACTCACGCTGGACATTGCCAAGGAGGTCGCAAGTGGCGGCCGGCGGCGGTTCGATAAGGGCGGGGACCAGTTCTACGATCAGATCTCGGCCCTGCACAAGGCCGTTCGCGGCACGGATCCCGACGCCGCGCTGTACTGGTTGGTGCGGATGCTGGATGGTGGCTGCGATCCTTCGTATGTAGCGCGCCGGGTGGTGCGCATGGCCACCGAGGACATCGGCCTCGCGGACCCCAGGGCTCTGGCGGTGACGCTCGATGCCTGGCAGGCGTATGAGCGGCTGGGCAGTCCGGAAGGGGAGCTGGCGATCGCCGAAGCCGTCATCTACCTGGCCTGCGCCCCGAAGAGCAATGCCGTCTACGTGGCGATGGGGGAGGTCATCGAGGATGTGGAGCGCTTCGGCACCCTGGACGTGCCGGCACGGCTGCGCAATGCCCCGACGCGCCTGATGAAGGAACTGGGGCACGGGCAGGGCTATCGCTACGCGCACGATGAGCCGGACGCCTACGCCGTCGGCGAGCGCTATCTGCCCGAGGGACTGCCGGATCGGCGATACTACCGCCCCGCGCCCCGGGGCCTGGAGATCCGTATCGCCGAGGCACTGGCGCGCCTGCGGGACCGAAAAACTGACGACAAGGGTTCGACGTGATTGATCCGAAATTGTTGCGTTCCGATCTGCCCGGCGTGGCGCGCAATCTGGCACGCCGTGGCTTCGTGCTGGATGAGGCGCGCATCAGCGCCTTGGAAGAAGAGCGCAAGCGCTCGCAGATCGATGCCGACCGGGTGCGAGCTGAGCGCAATGCCAACGCCAAGGCCGTGGGCATGGCCAAGGGCAAGGGCCAGGATGCGACCGCGCTGCTGGCGCGCGGTGAGGAGCTGACCCAGCAGCTCACGACAGTGGATGCGTCACTCGCCGCGGTACAGGCCGAACTGGATGCGGTGCAGCTGAGCATGCCCAACCTGCTGCACGATTCGGTGCCCGATGGCCGCGATGAATCGGCCAACCGCGAAGTGCGCCGCTGGGGCGAACCCCGAAAATTTGAGTTCAAGCCGCTGGATCATGTCGCCCTCGGCGAGGGCCTCGGCGGGATGGATTTTGAGGCGGCTGTGCGGATCAGCGGTGCGCGCTTCGTCGTACTGCGCGGTCAGGTGGCCCAGCTGCAGCGGGCCCTCGCGCAGTTCATGCTGGACCTGCACACCACCGAACACGGCTACACGGAAGTGTATGCGCCGTACATCGTCGGAGCGGCGGCGCTGGTCGGAACCGGGCAGCTGCCGAAGTTCGAGCAGGATTTGTTCGGCGTGCGCGGCGCGCAGCCTTCCTATCTGATCTCCACGGCGGAAGTGCCGGTCACGAACCTGGTGCGCGAGCAGATCCTCGCCGCCGAATCCCTGCCGCTGAAGTTCGTGTGCCACTCGCCCTGCTTCCGCTCCGAGGCCGGATCGGCCGGTAAAGACACCCGCGGCATGATCCGCAATCACCAGTTTGAAAAGGTCGAGCTGGTGCAGATCGTGACTCCGGAAAGCTCCTACGCGGCGCATGAGGAGTTGACCGCACACGCGCAGGCCATCCTGGAGCGGCTCGAGATTCCCTATCGCACCGTGGCGCTGTGCGCCGGTGACATCGGATTCGGCAGCGCCAAGACCTACGACCTGGAGGTGTGGCTGCCGGCGCAGGACAAATACCGCGAGATCTCCTCCTGCAGCAATTTCGAGGCCTTCCAGGCGCGGCGCATGCAGGCCCGCTGGCGCAACCCCGCCACGGGCAAGCCGGAGCCGGTGCATACCCTGAACGGCTCGGGTGTTGCGGTCGGGCGGGCACTGGTGGCAGTGCTCGAGAACTATCAGAACGAGGATGGCAGCATCACCGTGCCCGCCGTCCTGCAACCCTACATGCGCGGCGTTGCGCGCATCGTGAAACCTTAAGGAAATACGCTCATGAGCAGCACAGATGTCGTCACCTATCACGTCGAGAACCGCATCGCGTGGCTGAAGTTCAATCGGCCGGAGAAGCGCAATGCGATGAGCCCGCCGCTCAATCGCGCCATGCTGAAGGCGCTCGAGGAGCTGGAGTTCCGCGATGACGTGGGTGTGCTGGTGCTGACCGGGGAGGGCAGTGCCTGGTCGGCCGGCATGGACTTGAAGGAATACTTTCGCGAAACCGAGGCGCAGGGACTCAAGGGTACGCGCAAGGCCCAGAGCGAAGCCTATGCCTGGTGGAAGAAGCTGCGCTGGTACCAGAAGCCCACCATCGCCATGGTCAATGGCTGGTGCTTCGGTGGCGGTTACGGCCCGCTCTATGCCTGTGACCTGGCGATTGCCGCGGAGGAGGCCAGCTTCGGTTTGTCGGAGATCAACTGGGGGATTCTGCCGGGAGGCGGGGCCACCAAGGTCGCGACCAATTCCATGAGCTTCCGCGACGCCATGTATCACACCCTCACCGGCGAGAACATCAGCGGCAAGAAGGCCGCCGAATGGAAGCTGGTGAACGAAGCGGTGCCACTCGCCAAGCTCAAGGACCGCGTGGTTGAACTGTGCGAAGTGCTGCTGAAGAAGAACCCGGTGGCACTGAAGGCCGCGAAGGATGGCGTGCGCCGAGTCATGGAAATGACTTACGAGAATGCCGAGGATTATCTGATCCGCGCGCAGGAGGCGGCGAATTCCTTCGATCCCGACGGCCGCAAGGAAGGCATCCGGCAGTTCATCGACGAAAAAAGCTACAAGCCGGGCCTCGGAACCTACGACGTCGCGCGCAAGACCAAGTAATCTTTCTCGGCGCCGGGAGTCATCCCGGCGCCGCCTCTCGTCAGCGGAGAGGCGATGTCAATCGGCTATTCACCGCGTATTGCTGTCAGCCGCCGCATCTACAGCCTGCGCCCCGCGCGAGAGTAGGATCCACGGCACTTGCTTAGTGGGTCTCCCGAAGCGGGGATTTATGGTTTCTTTGAAGCTTCGCCGCAGCTCTTGGCTGCTGACGTCTGCGCTCGTCGGTGGTATTTGTCCCCCGGCTATCGCTGCAGACCAAGCTGCTGCGCCGGATAGCCAATCGGCTACGCCACCTGCTCCTGCTGCCCAGCCCGCGGATCAGTCCGCGGAATCGGCACCGCTGCAGACCGTGGTGGTCACCGGATCCACCTCGAAGCGGACTTTGCTGGATGCTTCGGTCGCCATCACCGCCGTCAGTGCGGAGGATTTGGCGCAGAAGGCGCCGCGCACGACGGTGGATGTGCTGGAGATGATCCCCGGCATCTTCGTCGAACCCACCGCTGGCCCCGTGTCCAACAACTACTCGGTGCGCGGACTGCCGGGCGGCGGGCAGGAGTTCATCCGACTCGAGGAAGACGGCATGCCGGCGATCTACGGCGGCCTCAACGATGACGAGGTCTTCCAGAACGACATCTCCATCGATCATGTGGAAGGCCTCGAGGGAGGCAGCTCCGGCATTCTGACTCCCAATGCGGCCGGTGCCTCGATCAACTTCATCTCGCGCCGGTTGAACTATGACCAGGCCGGAGGACTCGGCCAGATTGCCGGCACGACGTATGGTGATCGGCGGGGAGATTTCTGGTTCTCCGCCCCGCTGGTGCCGGACCTGGCCTTCGCCATCAGCGGCTACTACGACTCCGATCCGGGCACGCGCGACTCTGCCTTCCGCTACGACACCTGGCATACGAAGCTGCAGCTCGAGAAGAAATTCGCCAGCGGCGCCACGGTGCGTCTGACTCTGAAACGGTGGGATGAGCACGATCCCTACTACGCCGACCAACCTTATGCCTACAACAATGGCCGCATCAGCGCCGTCCCGGGCCTCGACACGCAGTTCGGCAGCATCATCGGCCCGGACTTCGCGAACATCACGCTACCGGACTCGTGCGTCAACGAATGCTTCCGCACCTTCAGCGAGCAGCAAGGGATTCACGCCACGGGTGGCCTGTATCGCATCGATATCAATGCGCCGCTGAACGATTCCGTCAGCCTCTTCACCAGGGCCCGTTACACCACCACCAACTGGAACTTCAACGGCGTCTTCGCCGGAAGCGGCACCGGCAACAGTGGCCTCGCGTCCGCGGAAGCCTATCTGACGCCAGGCGCCGCCTCACCGATCGCGAGCCTGCTGACCCTCGGACAGGTCGCTTTCCCCGGCGCCACCCAGTTCGGTATCCGCAATGTGTCCACGGGCCAGGTAATTGCCGCTTCCAACGTGACCGCCCTGAACGCCCTCAACGGCAACGGACTGCTGGAACAGACGGTGCTCAACCGCCAGCTCATCGCCATACGGGACTGGGGCAGTGATCTGGGCGCGAGGTGGGATACCGCTGCGAGTGGCTGGTCCAACAGCCTCACCGTCGGTGGCATGTTCTACTCCACCCAGCTGCACAACGATCAGTCCGCCGTCGCACCTGTCATCAACGACGTCGTCAACCAGTCCAACATCTACGACATCGTGGCGCTGAACCCGGCGGGTAGCGTCCTGGGGACGCTCACCAACAACGGCCTCGTCAGCTACGGCGACTGGGGTGCGGGCATCAGCTCTTACAACCAGAACTCGCAATCGGGGTACGTGAACAACGAATTCACCTGGAACGAGCGACTGCACTTTGACCTCGGCATTCGCTACGAGCACGAGCACGAGACTGCCGCGACCGGTGGCAGCGCCAGCATGCCCATTCCGCCGGGGATCCAGGGCGTGAACCAGACCAACCCCAATGCCTTTGACGGCACGTACAGCTATGCATCGGGTCATGAAACGCCCTTCAACTATACCGCCGGCCTCAACTACACCCTGACGTCGGATCTTTCGGTTTATGGCCGCTACGAGCGCGCCTACGAGACCCAGGGCCTGAATCAGTTCCCCACCGCCATTACCTTGTATGAAGCCGGCGTCACCGCCTCCGGCTATGGGTTCACGGGGACGCTGCGTGGGTTCCGCACGCAGTTCAACAACCAGACCTGGGGCGGCGGCGTCGATCCGGCCAATCCCAATCTGAATCTGGGGTTCTTTGGCAATTCCGACACCAATGGCGTCGATCTGGATGCGACCTACCGCCCGATTTTCGAGCCGCTGCATGACTTCGCCGTGCACGCGCAGGCCACCTATCAGGACTCGACGTTCAACAATGTTTCGGTCGGCACCATCACCATCAACAATGTCAACGTCGCCTCCGAGGCAGATGCCTTCTACAACGGCAAGACCCCGGGGCGCACGCCCAACCTCATGTACACGATCACACCGGAGTACGATTTCCCCGCTGATCGCGGCCAGGTGTACCTGCGCTATGCGTACATCGGTCGCATCTTTGCCGACAACGGCGACCAGGTGCCATTGCCGGGTTATGGCGTGCTGACCATCGGTGCGATCTGTAATATCACGCCGGCACTGGCCTTGAACGTCAGCGTGGAAAACGTCACCAACGCCTTGGGTCTGACGGAGGGCAATCCGCGTCAGGGCTTCACCCAGCAAATCGTCAATGGCTTTTTCTATGGCCGCGGCATCGTCGGTCCCACGGCGCTGGTCTCCCTGACGGCGAAATTCTAGGGCGCAAGCGCCCTCAGGCGGACATGTCCGACCGTCGCATACGAAAGGTCGTCATCCTGGGCGGGGGCACTGCCGGCTGGATGACGGCGGCGGCCCTCGCCAAGGTCAATTCGCCCCCACAGTTCGAGATCGCGCTGCTGGAGTCGGAGGAAATCGGCACCGTGGGTGTCGGTGAGGCCACCATCCCCACCATCCACTGGTTCAACAATTTCATCGACGTCAAGGAATCCGAACTGCTGCGGGAGACTCAGGCCACCTATAAGCTGGGCATCGAGCTCGTCAACTGGAACGGTGAGGGTCGCTACCTGCATCCATTCGGCCGGTATGGTGGTCCCCACGACGGCTCGATGTTCTATCACCGCTGGATCAGGGCGAAGCTGGCCGGAAGCCCGCACAGCCATCATGACTATTCATTGTCGGCGCGGGCGGCCTGGGCAGGGAAATTTGCCCCTCCCGCCACCGACCCGAACTCCATTCTTGCGACGCTCGGATACGCCTACCACTTCGATGCCAGTCTATACGCCGCGTTCCTGCGCCGCCGCTGCGAGTCCAGGGGCGTCCGACGCTTCGAGGGCAAGCTTGCGCACGTCGCGCAGGACTCCTCGGGTTTCCTCACCGCCCTGACGAGCGATCGGGGTGATGTGCTGAAGGGGGACCTGTTCATCGATTGTTCGGGGCTGCGCGCCTTGCTCATCGAAGGTGTCCTGCACAGCGGGTTCGAGGACTGGTCACACTGGCTGCCCTGCGACCGCGCTCTGGCCGTGGCGAGCGAGCGCGTTGCGGAACCGGTTCCCTACACCCGCGCCACGGCGCATGCCGCCGGCTGGCAATGGCGCGTGCCGCTGCAGCATCGGACCGGGAATGGAATGGTCTACAGCAGCAAGTTCTGGAGCGATACGGCCGCCATGGACACGCTGCTGTCCCATCTTGATGGCAGGCCTTTGGCCGAGCCGCGTCCGATCCGATTCGTGCCCGGCAGGCGCCGCAAGGCGTGGACCAGGAACGTGATCGCCATTGGCCTCTCGAGCGGCTTTCTCGAGCCGCTGGAATCCACCAGCATTCACCTGATACAAAGCGGCATCGCGAAATTCCTGTCACTGTTCCCGACCCGCGACTGTCATGCGGAAACGGCTGAGCAATTCAACCGGGTCTTTGATGCCGACGTGGAGAGCATCCGTGACTTTCTGGTTATGCATTATCACCGCACGGTCGGGCGTTCGGAGCCCATGTGGCAGTACTGTCAGCACATGTCACTTCCGGATGCCTTGCTGTACAAGATGGCGCACTTCGCCCGCACCGGCCGGATCGTTCTTGGCACGGACGAACTGTTCAAGGAAGCCAGCTGGTTCGCCGTCATGATGGGACAAGGCATCCATCCCACCGACTACAACCCGCTGCTGGACAGCGTTGCACTCGAAGAGGACCAGATCCAGCTCGCACGCCTGCGGCAGCAGATCGCGACCGCGCTGGATGCCATGCCGCGGCACATGGACTATGTCCGCAATCAACTGAGCTCGGCTCGGTTGGGGCCACCCTGAGCGCCTATGTGGGCCGCGGTACGCACAGCGGCCCTCTGCGTGGCCCTGGTTCCGGGCGGGTCCTGGGCCGCGCCGACGCGCGCCGCTACGCCCTTTCACTTTGAGATCCGCACCGGACAGAACCTCGACTGCTTCTTGCGTGAGGGCCAAAGTGCCGCCCACCTGGTGCTGCGCGGCGGCCTCGCGCCGCGCATCCTGGTGGCCTTTCCGGCGGGCGACAGCGGCGTCGCGCTGTGGTTTGACAAGCAGTCGACACCTTTGAAGTGGACCGTTGACGTCCTGCCCCAGGCTAAAACCGCCCGGGATTCGCTTGGTCGCCCGCTTAATGGGATTGTCTTCGAGGTGGCCACCACGGCCCGGACGCTCGTACCCCGACAGGCAGTGTTGTCCAGTGTCCGCGTCCTGCGCGACTACCAGGACTCGGGAGCCGCCCCTGCCGCGATCCTGGTCGCTCCGGTGCTTTCCGCTGATACCGTCACCTGGTCGCGAGGCCGCCTCGATGGCGCACCCGGGTATCGACTGGCGCTGACCGTGATCCAGGGCGCGTTGAAATCCGGAGGTGTCATCTCCGCCGCCAATGGCCAGATCAGGCTGCGGATCACCGCCTTGACGGGGGACACACCGCTGACCCCGCTTTCGGGCGCCGGGCTCCTCAATGGCTCAGAAGGCCGGGACCAGACGGGGAAGAATGTTCTGACCTTCCTGAGCTACCGGGAGAAGTTCCTCGCCGGCTCGTGGCGTTTCGACACCTATTTCGGTCGCGACACCTTGATGTCCCTGCGCCTGCTCATGCCGGTGCTGGCGCCCGAGGCCATCGAGGCGGGGCTGCGGTCCGTGCTCACCCGGCTTGCGCCCGACGGCGAAGTCGCCCACGAGGAGTCCATCGGTGAATTTGCCGTCCTCAGCCATCTGCAGCAGGGGAGCCGCAGCGATGCGCCGCTGTTCGATTACGGAATGATCGACGGCACCTACCTGCTGGCGCCCGTCATCGCGGCCTATCTGCTCGATCAGCCCGAAGGACGCGGGCGCGCCGCCAGCTACCTGCGCGCGCAGGTCGGCGGCTCCGGCACTGGGGGGACCCCAACCGGTGTGGCCTTGGCGCACAATTTGCTCTTCGTCGCCCGCACCGCCAGAAGTTTTGCCGCAGACCCGGGCTATCAGCGTCTCATGGCCCTTAAACCGGGACACACCACCGGCGAATGGCGCGACAGCAACGACGGCTTGGGCGGCGGTCGCTACCCGTATGATGTCAATGCTGTCCTGGTGCCGGCTGCGCTCGATGCCGCGGCCCATCTGCTCGCGAGCCGACTGCTGGATCCTTATCTTTCCCCGGCCGATCGGGCAGTTCTCGCCCACGCCGCAGCCGATAACGAGGTATGGCGCCGGCAGGCACCATCCCTGTTCGCGGTGTCAATCGACAATGCACGCGCCCGTGCCGCCGTCACTTCCTATGCGCGCCAGATCGGTGTGCCCGCCGGCCAAGCGCTGCGCTCCCTCGACACGCACGCCGTGCACTTTCATGCCCTGTCTTTGGATGCAGCAGGCACGCCAATACCCATCGTCAATTCGGATACAGGATTTGAACTGCTGTTCTCGACACCCGCGCCCGCAGATCTCGATCGGGACGTAGAAAGTGTCCTGCGGCCGTTCCCATTGGGATTGTTGACCGATGTCGGTATGGTCGTGGCGGATCCGGTTTTCACCGACGCAGCGATCCAGGCGCGCTTCACCAACCACGCCTATCACGGAACCGTGATCTGGTCCTGGCAGCAGGCCTTGTTCGCCAGTGGTCTGCAACGACAGCTCAAGCGCACTGATCTGCCCGACGCCGTGCGGGCGGATCTGCTTGGTGCTCAGCAAGCGCTCTGGCAGGCGATCCGGGCCAGCCGGTCGGTACAGTCCTCAGAGCTATGGAGTTGGCGTTTCGAAGGGGGGGCTTACCGGATTGCGCCGTTCGGCGCCAGTGGCCTGGATGTTGATGAGGCCAACGCCGCGCAGCTCTGGAGCACTGTGTATCTGGCGTTGAAGGGGCCTTCGGCAGTGCCTCGATAGGGGGTGTAAATTCAAAACCCCTGCCGCACGGTTCGGTATAATTCGGGCCCGAACCGGAGAGGTGGCAGAGCGGTTGAATGCTCCAGTCTTGAAAACTGGCGTACCTTCACGGGTACCGTGGGTTCGAATCCCACCCTCTCCGCCAGAAAAACACTATAAAAATAGGGGTTTCCTGACAATCAGCGAAATCCCAAGCGCTCCAAAAACTGTACAAAAAACGTACAAGTTGCACTCCAAGTTGCACTAGGTTCCAAAGGGGAACAATATTTGGGTTCTGTGCCGGATGTGTGAGGAAATATCCAGCACTGATGAAGCGACCCGGCACAGCGCGCTAACGCTGCACCGGGTCTAACCACCCAAAGCATTAGGAGTGCAATCGATGGCTGACTTAAATCCTACCTGCACCGGCCCCAACTTCCACGCACAACGTGAGGAGGTCTAACCCGTGGCCACATATCAAAAGCGCAAGAGTAGTGACGGCGACGTGTCCGTGGTGGCGTGGGTGCGCGTCAAGGGTTTCGATCAAGTAACGAAATCCTTTGCCTCGAAGAGCCTTGCTACCGAGTGGGCCCAGGGGCTTGAACGTGAACTCCGGGCCAAGCGAAAACAAGGCGGGTCCCGTAAAGACCTACCGACATTGACCATCAAGGGCATTATGGTAGATGAGTTCCTGGCCGATCCCACGGTAAAGGGTCTCAAGTACTTCGATGAGCTTAAGTTACTTTGCACGTGGTGGGTCTCGCACTACGGTTCCACCAAGTGCATCGTCGCTTGAGGGTGCGCAAATCTGTGCGGTCGAGGAGGCACAAGGCATTAGCGCGCGGTCGTGGGAAATATTGATTCCGACAATTCGCGCTCCGGGCAGTGAGTTCTATATTGCCTTCAATCCGGACTTAGAGACCGACCCCACGTATCAAAAGTTTGTGGTGAGCCCCCCCGACAACTGCATCACGGTCAAGACGACGTGGCGGGACAACGCGTACTTCCCCGCACCGCTGCGGGGCGAGATGGAATATCTACAGCGCGTTGATGAGGACGCGTTTCAGCACGTCTGGGAAGGCAAGGTTCGCACGCACTCAGATGCGCAAGTGTTTCGCGGTAAGTTCACCGCGACGGAACACTTCACCCCGCAAGAGGGTTGGTCTTACTTTTACGGCGCAGACTGGGGTTTCGCCAAGGATCCAACGGTGTTAGTTAAGTGTTGGGTTTATGAGCGGACCTTGTACGTAGAACACGAGGCTTATGGCGTCGGTGTTGATATCGATCGCACACCGGAGCTTTTCGACTCAGTACCCGGCGCACGCAACGCTACGATCCGCGCCGACAGTTCGCGGCCTGAAACGCTTTCACATTTGAAGCGTCACGGCTATCCGGGCACGACGCCGGCCGCGAAGTGGCCCAACTGCGCGATGGATGGCGTGGCGTTCATGCGTCAGTTTGAGAACATTGTCATTCATCCGCGATGCAAGCGGACAGCCGAGGAGTTCCGGTTACTTGCGTTCAAGGTGAACAAGCTAACCGGTGAGATCATTCCCGAGCTTGCGTCGGGTCATGACCATTGTGTTGACGCGATCCGCTACGCCTTGGAAATGCTGATACGGCCGAGTGGCCAGGGAATTTTCGACTACTACGCCAAGCGGACCACGGCACCGAAACCCGACGCCAACGGTAACACTCCGTCACCCGCCGCAGATCGCACTGGATCGCCGTCACTACTGCCCGGTGCGAACCCGGCGCCGATCAGTCCTCACCGGTTCGTCAGCGACCGACCTGAGGCTGATCTTACCGGCTTGGCGCCGACGCCAGCGCAGATCGCAATATATTTTTCACGAGGAAGGAAGTGAGACTATTTTGCGGGCGGTGTAACCGGACGTTTCGTCCGATGTGGCTGGTGCTTTTGAACGACTGTGGGATCTAGACCGAGAGTTTCGTAGACTGGTATCGACCGCTCGATATAGATGTTCTGCGCGCACACGATTGGTAATGACTGCGTATCTGGAAAGGGCGAAAGTTTTGCGCAGACCCCGCCCGGGTCCAGACATTGGATCACGGTCAGCCTGTACAGCGTGTTCTTGTCAATTTTTGAGTGGTCGTTTGGGTCGAGGCTCGCAGTTGCGTTGAGCTGCATTACCACACGTAGCGCACTTTCCTGCAATCTCGTTCCCTTGTTTGTGTCGTCGACAAAGGTACTTAGTTTCGGGTTCCACAATTCGGATTGACCGACCTTCACGTCAGACGTGTTGAGCTTCTCGTCAACGTGAAACTCGACGAGCACGCGGCCTTCTTCCTGAATCCGCCTTGAAGTCGGTGGATACCACTTCTTGCAATCGTCGCCAGGTATCAGCCACGGTAGTCGGGATATGGCTGCAATATGCGTGGTCGCACATCCGGCGAGGACACAACTTGCCGTCACGATCAGATGCGCGGCGGTCGGCTTGGCAGGGTACATGGTGACTCGGTTCGCGACATGAGGTTGAAAAAGCCCGGTGCCGTCGAGAGGCTTAGGGAGTTAGATGCGCAGATTGAGGGGTTGCAGCTCAGTTCATAACTTCAACGACCTGCAAAAGGTGTACGTCGAATGCCGATTCAACAGTGACCACAAGTTCCTGCCCGGGTACAAATGCTGACGGGGCATTGATTCGGACTCCAAAGCTATTGGGTATCGGCGTCGTGCCATCTCTTGACAGGCCACCGGTTACATCCATCTGTTCAATGGTAGCGCCCTTGAGGGTGGGCCCGTGCGCGTTCCAATATTCCGTTGTGAAGGTAATCGGATCGGAAAACACCATTCCAATTACTGCGGCTGGAACCCTACGGTCAGTCGTTATGTGAACTTCAAGCACCTTCTTTGTCTGCGACCCCAACGGTGTTATTACATTCTCAGTGGCCGTAAAATGGGCTGGAGGCGCCCCGAAATTGTTGACGGTCGGATTGACCAAGGTACCGCCAATTGTGCCAATCCCGCCAGATGCGTTGACAGTCTGTTGCTGCGCTGCTTGCCCGCTACCCACGACGGTCGCGTTGTGATTACCCTTCACAATTACGTGGTTTTCTGTTTTCGGTAGTTTATCGACAATGGCTTTGACCATTCCGATGCCGACGGAGATATCGCCGGTATGCGCCGCCGTTGCAATTTGCTGAAGGTACCCCTTGAACTCTGTGAGCTGACTCCTCACGCCCGTTAACTGAACTGACAGGCCGTGAGCATTCGCATTGGCGGCATTCGTTGCGTCGTCGGCACTTTTGAGTTGACTTGCGGCCTGCCAAGCGGCGGCGCAAGTGAGGACCAATCCGATAGCAAGTAGGGGCCAACATGGCC